>JAADJE010000112.1 GCA_013150915.1 Gammaproteobacteria bacterium | reverse complement strand
TTTCAAATTCGACATGCTTTACATCATCACCCCTTTCATTAAGGGTAATTCTTAGTGCATTCGCATTGATATAAACTTTTACATTATCTGAATCAACTAATTCGCGTCGATATTTTCTTCCAAAACGTGTAGGGGGACTGAATTGAAAATATTTTGAACACATGTTATCGCTATCAATGATAGCCTGATCACCCAAACAGTCTCTACCTTCAGCTGAATAATCTTTAAAAGGATCAATTTCTACTATTTCAGCCGCACCGGAATAGTACGGTTTCAAGTCTGATTCATCGATAGGCCAACCACTGTGATCTACCCAATCACGTTTTCTGAAATCAATAGGGTCTAAAAGTTTGCACCATCCAGCCCAATGGTTAGTTGTCCCACCAAAGTACCTAAGTCTTGACCCAAGAAGATAACTTTCTCTTTTTTCTTCATCGTTGAATTCTGTCCAGCCTCTATACAGATCCTGAGTCTCGGCATCAGGATTAAATGCACCACTTTCCATCAAGCTGACAGAAACGCCACTAGATAAGTATGCTTTAGCGATGGTAATCCCTGCGGCACCCGCCCCAATAATACAAATATCGCTAGAGATAGGCTGATCGCTATTAACTTCTTTACTGTCTATTAGCATTATGAAATTCGGAATAATCGATGTATGAAATTTGGATCGTCAGAAAAATTTGTATGCGGATCATACAGACAAAGTCATTTTTTCACAAAATGAAATGGCGTCAAGCCGAATGATATTAAGGAAATTCTACTTTATTCGTCATTGCGGGGAACGCCGTAACGAAACAATCTCTAAATGTCTGGTTACATTGTCTGGGGTGCCATACTTCGGTGCTCGTCACCACAGGAAATACCCCTGGGATATAAGTAACGAGTTTTTTGAATTAAACAGAGGTTCCTTTCGTGTTATTTGAGTCGGTCCCTTTAGTCCCGCATGTCAGCAACTCATCGACGTACCTGTTTCATTATGACTTGCGACTGAACCCAACCGCGCCATTGATCATAAATTGGCCCACTATCAACCTCAGCTTTAATTGTGAAGGAGCCACCATCGGACGAGACCGACTTCTTGATGATTCTGGCATTCTTAATTGATATGATGTTCAACTCGGCGCCCGTAATCCGATATCCCGGTTCAGCCGTATATGTCTCGGAAAAAGTCTTCGTATTTTTACTGAACCCACTGTGCTTATCGTTTGCTTTCGAAAACATCTGTGTACGCTCAATCTTATTCTGCCCCAACTTGCTCTCGTTATTTCTTATCTGCTGTATCGTGTCCAGATTGATGATCACCCTTTGTGCCGGTTTCTGAAGAGTAGGACGTGCTGGCTGTCTAACATCAACTCGCCTCGCGTCTTGTGCAACAGCTGAATCAATAAATAATAGGCGGCCGGCATTCGTTGCCCCCCCAGCCCCAACAGAATCATTACCCGAGAACCACTGTTCTGCACCAGAATAATTCACGTAGATGTCGGCATTATTATAGACAAACAATCTCAAGATCTTCTTTGCGCCTCCCCGGTTGATCTCGATATCGCGTTGAAACAGCGCAGGCTCATTGAAATGATCGCTCCTCAAGTCACGATTCTTCACTTCAGAATCACTGGTAGGGATATCTTTGACTGTCCTGTAAACATCGAGTCCGGCATTGAACAAGGCCCCCGCAACAACCACCATCGCAGTTATGCCAGAAAGTATTGCCGTAATACGCATAATTAGCCTGTTACCGCCTTGTTTTTTTACACTCTCACCGCCCATTACATCCTCCATGAAACGTTTATTAAGCCAGGAAGCAGTCACAAAGCTTTACTTAACTCAAAAGACCTATGCCCCCGGAAGGTATACGAACCAATACTCTAGAATTGGACAACAGTTTAATTTTATCTGAAAGAAACTATACTCTAGCGAGCTTTGATTCTCCAGCATTCTCAGTTAAGGCAAACCAGGCAGTGGGTGTGAGCTTTGAGACCTGTCAGGATCTACTGGGACACAAGTCGGGAAGGATCACCACACACTACTCGGAAGCCGAATTATCGAACCTGATTAAGGCGGCAAACAGGGTGTGCGGGGAAAAGTCCCGGACGGGTCTTGCTAAAAACAAAAGCGGCCACCGGGTGACCCGATGACCGCTTTTTTTACCGCTGTATTTGGCGCGCCCGGAGCGATTCGAACGCCCGACCGCCTGGTTCGTAGCCAGGTACTCTATCCAGCTGAGCTACGGGCGCTTAGAGGTTGCGTAT
Source organism: Gammaproteobacteria bacterium (assembly GCA_013150915.1). Lineage (GTDB taxonomy): Bacteria > Pseudomonadota > Gammaproteobacteria > BMS3Bbin11 > BMS3Bbin11 > BMS3Bbin11. The sequence continues at coordinate 64,996 of JAADJE010000112.1, read as the reverse complement.
TATCGTGGTTGTGAGGGGATGAATCAACTATTTTCAGTGGGTTTTTTTACAAAATTTTCGACTAAAACTTTTCCACAGAAGTTGTGGATAAGTTTGTGTATATCACATCACAATTCATCCAGAAGACAGCAAGCCTGACACATTACATTAAATTGCCTATATTTTAATCAAACTGTAATATAACTATTATATCAATAACTTATAAATTACTATTAATGTATCTCATGTGGAAGCTTGTGTATTTTAAGGTTACAACGTAATTTTCTAGAATTTGTGAACAATTCAAATTTGTTTGAAAAAAATTAACTCTGATACTAATTTTGTGAGAATAAATTCGCACCGACGTATAGATACCTTGTATTTCCCCATGTCATAACAAAAGCCACCCAAGTGGATAGCTTTTTAACGATGTGGCGGAGAGGGAGGGATTCGAACCCTCGATAGGAGTTAAAGCCTATACTCCCTTAGCAGGGGAGCGCCTTCAGCCGCTCGGCCACCTCTCCGAAGAAATTTGAAGCCGGATTCTAACAGACTCTAACGGCGACTGTCAGTCTCCATTTTCAAACTCCTCATGTTTGATTTTTTCATAGATTTCCTCGCGGTGAACCGGGATATCTTTTGGCGCATCGATTCCTATACGCACCTGATTCCCCTTTATCCCGAGAACGGTTACCTGGATGTTATCCCCGATATTTAATGTCTCACCTGTGCGTCTTGTTAATATAAGCACTTTGTCACAATCTCCTTGATCACTATATTTCAACCATTACGGCTCTTCCGTGAAGCTTCCGCCCCCCGTAATAAAGATAATCAATATTTTTGAAAAAACCAGTTTTATTTATTTTTTTTGATCAAGTTCGAAGGCTTTGTGCAGTGCGCGGACAGCTAATTCTGTATACTTGTCATCAATAATGACTGAAACTTTGATCTCTGACGTTGAGATCATTCGAATATTGATACCCTCCTGTGCTAATGTCGCGAACATAAGGTCTGCAACACCCGTATGTGAACGCATACCTACCCCGACGACTGAAACCTTGGCAATGGTGTTATCCCCTGTGACGCCCCTGGCAGCAAGTTCAGTTGATACCTTTTTCAATAGGGTCTTTGCATTCTCATAGTCTGTTCTGGGGACAGTGAAGGTGAAATCCGTAGTTTTGTCCGCTGCAACATTCTGGATGATCATATCGACATTGATCCCCTTTTTTGCGATCCGCCCCAATATCGTGTGGGCAACGCCCGGGTGATCAGGCACACCTGTGATGGTCAGTTTAGCCTCGTCCGCATTGTGTGCAATACCTGCAATAACTGCCCTTTCCATATTTCTTTTCACCTCATAGCTGATCAATGTACCCGGCCCGTCCTCAAATGAACTTAACACCCGTAACGGTACCTTATATTTTCCGGCAAATTCAACTGAACGAATCTGTAATACTTTTGCACCCAGGCTAGACAACTCGAGCATTTCCTCGAAGGTCACCTCATCCATTCTACGTGCTTCTGGAACGATTCGTGGGTCAGCTGTGTATACCCCATCAACATCGGTATAAATACGACACTCAAGGGCTTTTAGAGCAGCTGCCAGGGCAACGGCGGAGACATCCGAGCCACCTCGTCCAAGAGTGGTGATATTACCCTCATTATCCACACCCTGATAACCGGCTACAACGATGATTTTGCCTTCATCCAGGTCTCTTCTTATACGGCTGTCGTCAATATTGCGTATACGTGCCCGACCATGAGATGTATCCGTTTCAATTCGAACCTGGCCACCGGTGTAGGATCGGGCCTGAAGGCCACGTTTTATCAGGGCCATACATAACAGTGCAATGGTCACCTGTTCCCCGGTAGAAACCAGGACATCAGCTTCTCTGGCGGGCAAATGAGGGTTAATTTCTTTTGCCATTTCAAGCAGACGGTTGGTTTCGCCACTCATTGCAGAGACAACGATAACCATCTGGTCTCCTGCCGCATAACTTTTTGATACTTTCTCGGCTACGGCATTGATGCGTTCAATACTGCCAACGGATGTTCCGCCATATTTTTCAACGATGATTGACATAGTTATTTATTTTCATCCTGGTAATACTTGTCTGTTGTCTGCAGCTCAGGACTGCAGCTGAGCGGCAACCAACTCTTTCACCGTTGCTATGGCTTCCTTGAGTTTTTCAGGTTTGCTGCCACCTGCCTGAGCCATGTCCGGTCTGCCACCTCCACGCCCACCGGCAATTTCTGCAACGGCACGAATCAGGTTTCCTGCATGAATACGATCTGTCAAATCGGGTGATACCCCTGCAATAAAACATACCTTTTCTCCATTGCTTGCACCCAGCACGACAACAACACTGCCCAGTTTGCTGCGCAGCTGATCAATTGTTTTGCGCATGGTATCGGCATTTGCATTTTCCATGATACTGGCCACCACCGGCACCCCTTCAACTTCGATGACAGTTAACGCTATGTCGTCACCACTGGATGAGGCCAGTTTATCATTTAGTCGGTTGTTCTCTTTCTCAATCTCTCGAAGTCTGTCGAGGAGGCTGTGTATTTTTTCTTCGATATTGGCACTATTGCCCTTAAGCATTGCAGAAATTTTATTGAGCGTAGCCATTCGCTCTGAAAAATATTGTATTGCAGTATCCCCTGTCAGCGCTTCAATACGCCGTACACCCGCAGCAACACCAGATTCGCTACGAATAACAAAAAGGCCGATATCACCGGTGCGGGAAACATGTGTACCCCCGCATAATTCCATGGAAAAATCCCCCATACGGACAACCCTTACTTCATCACCATATTTTTCCCCGAACAGGGCTACGGCACCCGCTGCTTTTGCCTCGTCAATTGCCATCACATCGGTATGCACAGTCCGGTTTGCCCGAATCTCTGTGTTCACCCGGTTTTCAATCTGTTTGATTTCACCTTCACTAAGGGGACTGAAATGCGAAAAATCAAAACGCAGATAATCACTGTTTACTAGAGAACCTTTCTGCTCAACATAAACACCAAGTACTGATTTCAGTGCAGCATGCATCAGATGTGTCGCTGAGTGATTAAGCGCAGTCTTTTGTCGCTGTTCTGTATTGACCTCTGCAACGACTGGACTGTTTACTTTTAATACACCTGAGCGTAGTCGTCCAATGTGGCCAAAAATATTCTCATTCAGTTTCTTTGTGTCTTTAATGTCAAAAATCGCTTTACCGGCTAAAAGCTGGCCACTATCACCGGTCTGACCGCCGCTCTCTGCATAAAAAGGTGTTTTGTCGAGGATTACGACAGCGGCATCGCCTTCTATTATCTCTCTTACCGCATCATTATCCTGATATATCGCCGCAATATTTGCTGTCCCCTCAAGTTGATTGTAACCGGTAAATTCAGTACGCCCCTCAACCCGTAGCCGGCTAGTTTCTACTGTTGAAAATCGACTTGAAGAACGCGCTTGCTGGCGTTGCTTCTCCATTTCGTTTTCAAAACCCTGTTGATCAACTGTCAGCCCTCTTTCTCTGGCAATATCTGCGGTTAGGTCAAGTGGGAAACCGTGGGTATCATAAAGACGGAAGGCCGTAGTTCCATCGATAACGTCACCCTCCATCTCGGCAATGGCCTGATTGAGAATACCCATCCCTGCCTCCAGAGTTTCAGCAAAACGCTCTTCTTCAGTTTTCAGTACGGACTCGATGATCGTCTGTGCCTTCACAAGCTCCGGGTAGGCCTCCCCCATTTCATCCACCAAAGGCCCAACCAGTTTATAGAAAAAAGCACCTTTAGTATCAAGCAGGTGCCCATGCCTAACGGCACGTCGTATTATGCGCCGCAACACATAACCCCGCCCTTCATTTGACGGCACTACACCATCGAGGATGAGAAATGAGGTAGAACGTATATGATCTGCTATGACACGTAAGGATTTATTGTCCAGCACCTCGCAGGATGTGACTTTTCCTGCTTCAGCGACAAGGCGCTTAAAGAGATCGATGTCATAGTTATTGGTGACACCCTGCTGTACTGCTGCCAGACGTTCCAGGCCCATACCTGTATCGACAGAGGGTTTAGGTAAATCGTTTAGTGTGCCATCAGCCGCCCTGTCATACTGCATGAAGACCAGGTTCCAGATTTCAACATATCGATCACCGTCTTCGTCCGGTGAACCAGGGGGGCCACCTTTTATCTCAGGGCCATGGTCATAAAAGATTTCAGTACAGGGCCCACAGGGGCCGGTATCCCCCATAGACCAGAAGTTGTCCCTGGCGCCGATACGCAGGCAACGTTCCGGATTGATTCCAATCTCATTCAACCAGATATTTTCTGCTGTCTCGTCCTCCTCGAAAACGGTGACCCAGAGCCTGTCTTCCTGGATATTCATGACGTCGGTGAGAAACTCCCAGGCATAGACAATGGCATCCCGTTTAAAATAATCACCGAAGCTAAAGTTGCCGAGCATTTCGAAAAAGGTGTGATGACGAGCGGTATAGCCAACATTTTCGAGGTCATTGTGTTTTCCACCAGCACGTACACAACGCTGAGAACTGGCCGCACGGTGATAGGGTCTCGATTCGTTGCCAAGGAAGACATCCTTGAACTGCACCATACCCGCATTGGTAAATAGCAACGAGGGATCATTGGTGGGCACAAGCGAACTGCTTGCCACAATTTCATGTCCCTTTGAGGCAAAATACCCAAGAAACTGTTTTCTTATTTCACTGCTTTTCATACCCTGGCAGATACACCCTAATCCTGATCAATATTCGCATCCCGCATAACAATAAATATCAACTCCTGCGGAAAGCCTCTGGAGGAGAGGAATCTTACCTTTTTTGCGCGTTCTGCGGGAGTCCCAGATAGGCTGCCGTCATACTTTTTTTTAATTAGATCTACCAGCGCCTGCTGCCAGTCGGGTGCCAGTACATCCATCACACGCTCTATAAGTTGATCCGCTATACCTTTCCTGCGTAATTCATAGCGCACCCTGACAGGCCCATGCCCTCGATTAAAGCGGGAATAAATCATGCTTTCACAAAAACGTTGGTCGGAAACAAGATTGTCTCTAACCAAGCCCTGAATGGCTTCTTCGATCAGTACAGGATCAAAACCTTTTGTTTTTAGTTTACGAGAAAGTTCGGCAACGCCATGTTCACGACGTGCCAACAAGTCCATGGCACGCCGTCTGACATCTTTAAGGGTAGGAGTATAAGGCCGTTTATTCAGCTTCTGCTGCCTCAGCCACCTCTTCTACAACATCATCTGATTTGGTGATGCCCATGGCAATACGAAGTTTTTCTTCTATCTCTGCTGCTATTTCAGGATGATCTTTCAAATACTGCCGGGCATTATCCTTGCCCTGTCCGATACGCTCCTTACCGTAACCATACCAGGCACCTGCCTTATCGACAATGTTGTGTAAAACACCAATGTCAATCAGCTCACCTTCATGTGAGATACCTTCATCATAAAGAATATCGAATTCACACTGTTTGAAAGGCGGTGCAACCTTGTTTTTCACAACTTTAACGCGGGTCTGGTTGCCAAGGATCTCATCGGCCTTCTTGATTGCCCCGATACGCCGAATATCAAGACGTACTGATGAGTAAAACTTTAGGGCATTACCCCCTGTCGTGGTTTCAGGATTACCAAACATAACACCGATTTTCATCCTGATCTGGTTAATGAAGATCACCAGGGTATTGGATCGCTTGATGTTGGCCGTCAGCTTGCGTAGGGCCTGTGACATCAACCTGGCCTGGAGGCCAACGTGGTGATCGCCCATATCACCTTCAATTTCTGCCTTTGGCGTCAGTGCGGCAACGGAATCGATGACAACGATATCAACCGCTGCAGAACGGACCAGCATGTCGGTGATCTCCAGCGCCTGTTCACCGGTGTCAGGCTGAGATACCAGAAGATTATCAACATCCACACCGATTTTTTCAGCATAGGATGGGTCCAACGCATGCTCGGCATCTACAAAAGCACAGGTGCCGCCCAGTTTTTGTGCTTCTGCAACGACCTGTAAGGTGAGGGTCGTTTTACCGGAAGATTCCGGGCCATAAATTTCCACCACTCTACCACGGGGCAGGCCACCTATCCCCAGGGCATTGTCCAGTGCCAGCGAACCCGTAGGTATCGCTTCGATGTTCTGTACGGCACCATCGCCCAGCCGCATAACGGCCCCTTTTCCAAACTGGCGTTCTATCTGACTCAGTGCTGCACTAAGTGCCTTTGTTTTGTTATCGTCCATTTTGATACTCGTTGTTGGTTGATCCATGTTAATTCTCCTCTGGATTATGACATACGTGCCCACACCCGTGGACATAATTAATCTTCTGCTAGTGGAAATTCCTCTATTACTTTGTATTCCATGCCCTCTCGTTTTTTTCTTGATTCAATCAGACAGTATTTGTTCACTTTCCACTTCACGGGTTTAATCGCGTGCTCGGTTTTGCTGTGGGAATCTCGTAACAAACTGATATGGGGACGGTAAGAGTGCTGTTCGGTATGAAAACCTAATTCGTGGCTAATCCGCTTTAGGACGGAATGCAGCTCTTTCAATCTCGGCGGTAAAATACTGGGGCCTATCCAGTTTATTCTACAGTGTGTAAAACTGCCTGCCTGATCAAGTTCCAGATCAAATTGCTTTATGTCCAGCAATCGCAGTCGCTGCCTCAGCTGCTGCTCTTTTTGTTGGTGCACCTGGCCGAGAAACACCAGGGTGAGATGAATATTCTCTCTTTCAGTCCTTCGTCCACCGTGCTTTAGCTGTAAACGGCGTGCCAGGTCGTACAACAATTTCTGCAGGGATTGGTCCGGCCAGCAAGCAAGAAACAAACGCCTGCCCGAATCTGGTTCTGGATCTGATCTCATATTCATTTCTCCTGTTTCAGCCACGATCACTCTCTCTTTCAAGTCGGGCTAACATTCCGCCCAATACATGACACACAGATTGCTCTCTTATCTCCTCACGATCACCTGAAAAATAGCAGGTCTCTGTTTGACACTGGGTATCAAACAACCAGCCAAAACACACCGTACCCACTGGCTTCTCAACACTGCCTCCGCTCGGGCCGGCAATCCCGGTGACTGACAAACCGGCCTGTGCATGACTGTTTCTTACCGCCCCCTGTACCATATGTCGGGCTGTTTCTTCACTGACGGCACCGTGTATTTCAATAACCTGCCTGTTGATAGCAAGCATTTCCTGCTTGGCTTCATTGCTGTAGGTGACAAAGCCTCGATCGAACCAGGCCGAACTGCCCGCAATAGAAGTGACAAGCATGGACACCCATCCACCGGTACAGGATTCCGCAGTGACCAGGAATTCACAACGCGACAACAGAGCATCTCCAATCTTTGCCGCTAACGCTTCCAATGGCCTATCTACCGTGTTTTTCATAATCATAGAAGGATGTAATCTTGATGTTGTCTTGCAATTTCCTGTACATTAACGTATTCTGGATGAGAACAGATTGAGAACAGTATATGCTAACTGACCGACAACGGCAAACCCTTAATTTCATCCACAGTTTTATTGATGATAAGGGATACCCGCCAAAACTTAAGGAAATTGGTGACCACCTGGGGATAAGATCCCGCGGTACGGTGCACCGTTATGTCCGGGCACTGGAAAATGAAAATCTAATCCAGGTGACGACTGGTCGCTCTCGTGGCATTGCGGTGGTGGACAACGGCAACGCTACCCGTATTGACGAGAATTCGCTCCCACTGGCTGGAACCATTGCCGCCGGCATGCCGATAGAAGCCATCGAAGATCAGGAAACCATCAACCTGAATGAATTTTTTGTGCGGCCCGGTCGCTTTGTGCTGCGTGTGCAGGGTGATTCAATGATCGACGACGGTATCTTTGATGGTGACATGGTGATCATGGAAAGCTGTCAGACTGCGCGGGATAATGAAATCGTCGTAGCACTGATAGACAGGGAAGAAGCCACACTGAAACGTATTAAAAATAATCAGGACGGTAGTATTAGCCTGATACCTTCCAATCAGTCCATGCAGGCATTTCGTTACTCAGCAGACCGCGTCAGCATACAGGGCCGAATTGTCGGGCAGTTCAGGGCATATTAAGAAAAAGATTCTCCCCATCCAGTACATAGGCTGATATATTCGGTAGAAATAACAGGACAAAAAAGGATGTGCTGTGAAAAATAGAGAAGTTAAACCCCTCAGCCCGAAAGAAACCGCCAGGATGCTGGATGATGATCCCCGCGCTCTATTAATTGATGTTCGAAGCAGCATGGAATACCTGTTTGTTGGTCACCCGGAAGGGGCCGTGCATGTCTCCTGGATTGATGAACCGGACTGGAAGGTGAACGAGAACTTTACGGTAGATATACGAAAATTATTGCTCGGGGGCGTTATCCGCAGTGATGAACTGCATAGCGCACCCATAATACTGATCTGCCGTAGCGGTATTCGCTCCCTTGAAGCCGGCCGAAAATTAATCGAAGACGGTATGACCAACGTCTACCATGTCAAAAGCGGCTTCGAAGGAGATCTCAATGACAAACATAAACGCAGCAGCCTGAACGGCTGGCGGTTTGATGGCCTGCCGTGGGAGCAATGCTAGACCGGCAGATTCTAAACCTGCCAAACCCATTCAGGCTCAGATAGCCAGGGTTTATTTGGTGAAAGACAATGTTTTTTCTCAGTTCAGCGTGGGTTTACAAGTCCCGGGGTCTTATCATCAGGCCTATGTTCCCTTCTGACATTGGCAAGTCAGGCCAGTCCCCACATGAAAACAGTATATGCACGACACAACAGGTCGGCATAGAACCTATTGTTTGTTCCGCCAGCGTGTTGGCCAGGTCTTCCATACCGGGATTGTGTCCAATCAATACCAGATGATGGATGCCTGAAGGCTGAGCAGAAATACATGAAATCAGATGGTTAGCGCTGGCACAGTAGAGATCATGGCGATACTCAGTGATTTTCTCGTCGATCTCGATGCCCTGTCTTAATAACGACAGAGTTTGTTGGGCGCGCCTGGCATCACTGCACAGTATTCGATCAAAGCCCAAACCGGCTTCCGCCAGAGCAGCCCCCACTTTGGGTGCATCAGCGATGCCCCGTTTATTCAACGGACGTTCGAAGTCAGGGCATGATGAATCACTCCACGATGACTTTGCATGCCTAATCAGAGTAATGGTACGTTCTTTATTATTTGTCATAGTTTCAGCCTAACTCTGAATGTCGATAACAATCGATTGTGTGATCGTTCACCATACCTGTCGCCTGCATAAAAGCATAGCAGATAGTCGTTCCCACAAAACGAAACCCGCGTTTTTTCAGGTCGTTGCTCATAACATCCGATTTAGGTGAATTTGCCGGAATCTCTGACATCGATTGCCATCGATTATGTATCGCCTTACCATCAGTGAACTGCCAGATGTAGGAGTCGAAGCGGCCGAACTCTGCCTGAACTTCAAGAAAAATACGGGCGTTACTGACCGCTGATGAAACCTTAAGCCGGTTACGAATTATTCCGGGATCGAGCAGTAATTTCTCAATTTTTTTATCGGAGTATTTAGCTATCCGAACAGGATCAAACTGATCGAAAACTTTACGGTAGTGGGCTCTTTTTTTCAGAACAGTTATCCAGCTCAGGCCTGCCTGCGCACCTTCGAGAATGAGAAACTCGAATAATTTCCTGTCCTCATGCAATGGGACACCCCATTCATCATCGTGGTAGGCTCTTTCGATTTCTGAGCCATTACACCATTCGCATCGTGTTTTTTCTTTTACCGCCATATCGCGCTACTTTACACCATAGAAGATTAAGGAAACTCTATATTTATTTGTCATTGCGATTCGGTACTCCTGTCCGTAGGAAATGCCCAAAGCTTACAGTAACGGCTTTTTTAATTAATCAGCTTCCCCAGATAAAAAAAATAAACCGTTGTCTAAGAGCGTTGAAATATAAACAGGCGGCTGGAGAAATATTGCTGCCTACCCCGTGTTAATATCCAGCGATGTCAGTAAAATCTATCCTAATGTTGTCAAGCCTTGGCCTTTTTTTCCTCAGTGCCTGCAATCAGGATACAAACAGCCCCGAAGAGCAGATACGAAACATGGTTTCGGCAATGGAGGTAGCTGTCGAACAACGATCACTGGAAAGCGTTAAAGAACTGGTTGACAACGAATATAGAGATGAATGGAATGGCAGTCGGCGCGCAGCCCTACGGGCTCTGATGTTCTATTTCCAGGGACACCAGTCCATCTACCTACTAACACGCATCAGCAACATTAAACTCAATGATAATGCAAATGCGGCCAGTGTCACTGTCTATGTCGGCATGGCCGGGGATCCAGTTGAAAAGTCGAAATCTTTGATTGATCTGAATGCTGATCTTTATCGTTTTGATATAAAGCTGAAAAAAGATGGTGATAAATGGCTGGTGAAAAGTGCCCGGTGGCAAAGTGCCAGGTCAGAGAGTTTTGAATTCTGAAGAATACATTTTTAGTTCGTAGCTGTCGTACCTTCGTCATGTGCGTTCAATCTGCCTTTGCCTTAAGGCCTCATAACAACAAATACCGGCTGCAACAGACACATTCAGACTGCTGACTGAACCTTTCATTGGTATTGTTAGCAATTCATCACAATGTTCTGTTACCAGGCGCCGCATACCCTTACCTTCTGCCCCCAAGACCAGCGCAAAAGGAACCGTTAAATCTGCCCGGTAGAGATTGTTCTCAGCTTTGTCGCCGGTACCGAATATCCATAGGCCGCAGTCTTCTTTCAGCCGCTGCAGGGTACGGGAAAGATTGGTTACCGTATAAACCGGCGTCGTTTCCATCGCACCGCTGGCAGTTTTGTGGACAACGGGGGTCACCGGTGTGGAACGGTCTTTGGGAATTACGATGGCATCGCCCCCGGCACTGTCGAGTGTCCGCACACAGGCACCCAAATTATGCGGATCCTGGATTCCATCCAGCACCAGCAACATAGCGGGGTGTTTTAGTGCCTTCACATCCCACAATAATTCGGTTTCACCTCTTGCCGGCATCGCTTCACAGCGTGCGATGATACCCTGATGAATTTGATTTTCGGCCAGATGATCCAGTTTTTCGCGTGATACTTCCTTCAGCGGCAGCCCCAGTTCGTTTACCGCCCGGAGAACTGAAATCAGTCGATTATTCCGGCGCTTTTCATTGACATAGACTTGGCGCACGCGGCCGGGATTCAAAGATAAGACCGCTGAGACGGTATGGATACCCGTCAGGATTTCCTCCGTCATTGAGTCCTCCGAACCTTTTTCCCACGCTTGGCCTGCCTGGAATTCTTTTTACCCCCCTTATTTCGAGAGAGCGTTTTCCCACGCTTACCTGTTCCGTGTTTATTTGTACCTTTTGTTTTGCTCTTCTTGCTGTTGGACTTTCCCTGTCTTTTATTCTGAGTTTCAGCGCCACCCTTTGTTTCGCCATCTTTCCCGGCAAGCTCAAGATCAATCCTACCCTCATCGACATCGACACGCACTACCACGACCCTTAAGCGGTCACCCAGTCGATATGTCCTGCGCGTGCGTTCCCCACTGAGACGACCCTTAGCCACATCAAACTGAAAATAATCGTTGCCAAGTGCCGTAATGTGAATCAGCCCATCAATATAAATTTCATCCAGTGTCACGAACAGACCAAATCCCGTTACGCCACTGACTGTACCGGGAAACTCATCACCCACGTGATCAACCATATATTCAGCCTTCAGCCAGCGCATCACATCGCGGGTGGCATCATCCGCCCTACGTTCTGTCATCGAGCAGTGCTCACCCAGTTCTACCAGTTCCAGTTCTGTATAAGGTGAAGGATTTTTACGCAGTATGGCCTTCAGAGTACGATGAACCTGCAGGTCAGGATAACGGCGTATGGGTGAGGTGAAATGGGTGTAATGTGTGAAACCCAGTGCAAAATGACCATCGCAATCGGGCGTATATCGCGCCTGACTAAGAGAACGCAATATCATCGGTTTGATGACCTCAGCATCCGGTCGCTGTGACACATCAGCCAATAATCGGGCATAGTCCTGCACACCCGGTTCATCGCCTCCGCTGAGACTTAAACCAACCTCAAACAGAAACTTACGCAGATTGTCCCGCTTTTCTTCAGTTGGCCCTTCATGTACACGATAAAGGCCCGGATAACGGGCATCAGATATTGTTTTTGCGGCACAGACATTGGCAGCCAGCATAAACTCCTCAATCAGCCGGTGGGCCTCATTACGCACCTGTGGCACGATCGCTTCAATCTTGCGCTTATCGTTAAAAATAATACGGGTCTCAGGCATATCAAGATCCATCGCACCCTGTCGTTCACGCCATAGGCGGCGCAACTGATACAGTTCATAGAGATTCTGCAGTGCTTCAAATACTGAGGAATATTCCTGTATCAATTCGGGATCACCCTCTACCAGAATAGAAGCCACTTTCGTATAGGTTAATCGTGCCCGGGAGCACATTACCGCATTGTCAAATCGCCAGTCGGAGATTTCCCCATTCTGGTCAATCTCCATGATGCATACCATGCACAGACGATCGACATCCGGGTTTAACGAACACAGACCGTTGGACAGCTGCTCCGGCAACATGGGTATCACCTGTTCAGGAAAATAGACAGAATTACCCCGCTTAATGGCCTCCTTATCAAGTGGTTGTCCCTTTTTGACATAGGCGGCAACATCCGCAATGGCAACAATTAACTGCCAACCCGAGTCTGTCTTGCGGCTGAGCACAGCGTCATCAAAGTCACGTGCGTCCTCACCATCAATGGTCACCAGGGGTTGATCCCGAAGATCCAGTCGCCCCTGCGCCTGCCCTTTATGTACCTCTGACGGCAGACTTTTTACCTTATGGCTAACCTCATCAGGCCAGATGTAGGGTAGCTCATATTTTCGGGTAGCAATCTCAATCTCCATACCGGGGGCCATGTGTTCACCCAGCACTTCGGAGATATGCCCTACCGGTTGGCTATGCTTGTCTGGTTGCCGGTCAATCACGGCAACTACGATCTGCCCCTGTTTGGCCTCCGCAGACCGTCCCTGTGGTATCAGAATATCCTGTACAATTCTTCTATCATCGGGAATCACATAACCGATACCCGTATCCACGTGATAGTGACCCAACACCGTATGATTGTTTCGCTGCAGCACCTCAACTATGCTGCCTTCAAGCTTGCCACGAACCCCTTCCATGGCACGCACCATGACCTTATCCCCATGCAAAACCTGACGCATTTCTTTCGCACTGAGAAAAACATCTTCTCCGCCCGCTTCGGGAATAACAAAGCCATACCCATCAGGATGCCCCTGGATCAGACCGCAGGTCATTCCCATCTGCTGTGCCAGGCCATACATATTCTTGCGATTACGTAATAACTGACCGTCGCGTACCATCGCCTTGAGCCGGCGGCGTATCGCTACTTTGCTTTCCTCATCATCAATATTCAGTGCATCAAGTATCTTCATCAACGGCAAGAGCTGGCCGCTTTGTTTCAACAGCGACAGAATTGCCTCACGACTGGGAACAGGATTTTCATATTTTTCCGCTTCACGTTCTGCAAAGGGATCTTCAGTGTATTTTTTCGATTTCGTCATTGACATCAACTCATTCAATCGTCAGAATTCACGCGCTTAATTGACAGCATCCATGCCGAGGTGGCGGAATTGGTAGACGCGCTAGCTTCAGGTGCTAGTGGGCGCAAGCCCGTGGAGGTTCAAGTCCTCTCCTCGGTACCATTTTTTCGCTTGGTCCACATTACAATTTCAATTTCCCCGCTCCTGCACCGCAGGATTATAGCTGTTTTTCTACGCTAAATACCCGAATATGTGCATTCTATTTATTCAGTGAGGAAGATATGAATAAATCATATCTTTTCTGGATTCTGTGTACTAGAGTCTGTCCAAGTCGGGGAGAGGTAAGAAAATTATTGAAGGGAAGTGGGCGGGTAGATGCTAAGTTTAATGTGTTAAGTAAAGACCTCCTGGTTTCTATGACTTTTTCAATCTTTAAGCGCTACAGACAATGCATAGAGATAAAAGTGTAAAGAAAGATGCCAATTATGATGGTTGGCTATTGCGCTCACAAACTAAAACAGCCCGGATCCTGTTGGGCGACCGCGCGAACATTTAGCTGATGCCAAACTCGCTGCCCGATTACCCATTCACATCCGGGCCATTCGCTGCCTCCTCTCAGTCAACAGAAAGCCACTAAACGTGTCTGCGCGCTATGCGTGCCCGTGTCCATGCCCTTTAGGACCGCCGTGCCCCACCGTTGATGTCGGCTTTTTCAAGGTAACATCATAAGCGGCAGCACCAATCAGAAGGCCTACGATAATCTGGTTCCACATCGGGCCTGCCAGATTCGTAAAGCTTAATACAAACGGCGCGGCGATCAACCAGAGCCCGAGTGTCAGATTGGTATACTCCTTCCACACCTCCGGTTTGGCAATTGCCATGAAAGCAACTAACGCTACCACCGTACCGATCAGGTAAGAGTTGATTGCAGCCACATCACCAATAGCACCGATACCAAAGAACGGCGCTAGCACAAGCCACACACCTAACAGGACAATTGTCCAATCTTGCCATCGTTGCTCTTTCATAATACACCTCCTATGTTCCTCTGCGAGTCATCCAGGATTGATGAGACTCTGGAACATAGGTTGAGTGTAACGCATGTGCGTTAGACACATGTCAAGGGCCTTTCAGGTACAGCGTTTAGCTACGTAGCAGGCGCATAAAGTCACCGAGCGGCATGGCATCAAAGCGTTCACTGTCGTCAAGCAGTACCAGAATCTGTTCACAATGATCCTTATCTAGAGTGTTACTTGTATTGGTACGAAATTTTTTATGCAACAGAGGCAAGGCTTCATCCCGGCGTTGGCGATGGCCAAGTGGGTATTCCACGACGATACGTTGGCTCTGGCTACCATCGTTAAAGAATACCTGGACGGCACCAGGAATTGCACGCCGTGATGGCTCGTAATAGGCCTGGGTAAAGTCAGGATTTTCGATCACCTCCGTACAGGCACGCAAACGATCAATGCGCGGGTCGGCTGCTCGGCTATCGCGGTAATCCTCACTGGTCAGCTTACCGCGCAAGAGCGCAACAGCCACCATGTATTGCAGGCAGTGATCACGGTCCGCCGGATTATTCAGCGTACCGGTCTTGTTGATGATCTGCATACCGGCCCGTTGGGTTTCTATCACAATATGGCTAATGTCATCACAGCGTTCACCTTCGACAGAATACAGTAGTATTGCGGCCTCAACGGCTGTCTGGGCGTGAAATTCAGCCGGAAAGGCCACTTTGAACAGGATATTTTGCATCACGTAGCAACCAAGCGGTTGTAGCAAAGTGAGTTCCCGACCGTGTAACAGGCTATCCTGGAAGCCCCATCGGGGTGTGCTGAGCGCGTGCGGATATCCCGTCTCACCGCGTAAGGCCAGTAGCGCCAGCCACAGGCCGCGTGCGGTCGCATCCCCCGCTGCCCAACTTTTTCGCGGGCCCGTATCCGGGGCGTGGCGGTAACAACGCAAGCTACCACCATCCACCCAGGCATTGGACAGGGCATTAAAAACCTGTTGGCGCGAAGCACCCAACATAACACTGGTTACCAGCGTGGTCGCGACACGCACCAGGATGATATGATCCAGCCCAAACTGATTAAAGCTGTTACCCAACGCCAGTACGCCCTGTATCTCATAGGCCTTGATCATTGCCGTCAGGATGTCGTACAGCGAAATACCAGGCTGGCGTTTTTCCATCAACAGCGCCGCAACCAGAATTCCACCGAGGTTATCAGATGGGTGACCCCACTCCGCCGCCAGCCAGGTGTCGTTGAAATCCAGCCAGCGGATCATGCTGCCCAGATTGAAAGCGGCCTGTACCGGATCCAGTTCCTGCTTCAGTCCGGGGATACGAACTCCCCCGGTGAGGGTGATGCCGTCCAGCCAGGGAGCGAGCACACGCTGACAGTCTGGGTCATCGAGGCTGTGCAGTGCACAACCCAGACTGTCGATAAAACAATAGCGCGCCGTATCATACGCCTCCAGATCATCGGGAGTGTAACCGAGCGCGTAGTCCGTGAGTTGATTCAGCAGCGCATCCGCCTGCTGCACACGGTTGCCTGCCGACTTGCTCATGACAGTAGCGTCATCAAGCACATGCCCGTGAGGCTTTGGAAATAGAGACCGCTACCACTTTGAATTCAGGTGTCATACTGTCCTGATCCAGCACGCCGCTGGTCAGATGGTTGATTGCCGCTTCGGGGAAATGAAAGGTGGTGAACAGGACACCGGGACGAACCTCATCACTGAGACACGCCTGCAGGTGCGTCCGGCCCTGCCGCGAACGCAGCAATACCTCATCGCCGTCGACAATTTCGCAGCGCCCCGCGTCCAGCGGATTGATCAATAATTCATCGTGATCGACGAGATCCAGCAGCGGTGTGCGCCGGGTCATGGAACCGCAATTGTAATGCTGCAGCCGACGACCGGTGGTGAGAATAAAGGGATAGTCATCCGCATCATCACCCAGCAGTTCGGGGGTTTCGACAAAGTCGGTGAACACGAAACGCCCCTTGCCGATCTTGAACTGCTCCGTGTGTAGAATTTTGGTATCACTGCCGTCCTCGTTCACTGGCCACTGTTTACCATCGACACCAAGGCCATCCCAGCTTACCCCGGCAAAAAACGGCACCACCTGCGAAATCTCTTCGAGCAGAACCGCCGGATCATAAGCCGCCTGCGGATAGCCCATGCGGTTCATGATATCCACCATGATCTGCCCGTCCGCCCGGGTATCTCCCAGTGGTGCGATGGCCTGATTGACGCGTTGTACACGGCGTTCACCGTTTGTAAAAGTGCCGCTCTTTTCCAGATGAGAGGCGGCGGGCAGTACCACGTCGGCAAGACTGGCCGTTTCGGTCATGAATAACTCCTGCACCACCAGAAAATCCAGCCTCATGAGCGCCTGCCTGACATGGGTGGTATCGGGGTCGGTTTGCAGAATGTCCTCACCCATAATCCACAAGGCCTTGAGCCTCCCTTCGCCTGCGGCGTGAAGCATCTCGGGCGTTGTTAATCCCTCCTCTGCGGGAACGGGCCGCCCGTAATGGCGTTCGTAATGGGCGCGCACCTCGGGGTTGGAGATGTCCAGATAACCGGGGCCCAGTTTTGGCTGCACACCCATGTCGGCCGCACCCTGAACGTTGTTCTGTCCACGCAATGGATTGATGCCGACGCCTGGCCGCCCGATGTTACCGGTCATCATGGCCAGCGCGGAGAGCAGCATCACCCCGCGGCTGCCCTGATAATGCTCCGTGAGCCCGAGACCGTGAAAGGCCATGGCATTTTTCGCCCGGCCGTAAATCATCGCCGCTTTCTGTACCGTTTTGCGGCTGACGCCAGTGATCCTTTCCAGCCGCCCAAGATTGACATCCAATACGGCACGCCGGAAATCCTCGAAGCCCTCGGTACGCCGACGAACAAAATCCTCGTCGACCAGTCCCTCGCTGATGATGCAGTAGGCCAGCATCTCCAACAAGGCCACATTGCTGCCCGGACGTAACTGCAGATGAACTGTCGCATGGCGGGCCAACTCGATGCGCCGCGGATCAATGACAATCAGTGGTATGCCCTTCATAGCGCGCTGCCGTAATTTTACGCCGGTGACGGGATGGGCCTCGGTGGAATTCGCGCCCACCACCAGCAGGCAATCGGACGCGCCGATCTCACCGATGGAATTGGTGGCTGCACCGGTACCGAAGGTTTCGCGCATACCGAAAGCCGTCGGCGCATGGCACACCCGGGCACAACCGTCGATGTTGTTATTGCCGATGACCACGCGCATGAATTTCTGCATCAGGTAGTTTTCCTCGTTTGTGCAACGCGAGGAGGAAATACCGGCGATGGCCTGTGACCCATGCTGCATTTTTATCTGATCGAGTCGTTGGGCGATGTGGTCCAGAGCCTCGTCCCAACTGACGGGCTGCAATTCGCCGTTCCTGCGCAGCAATGGCGTGCGCAGCCGATCGGGGTGATGGTAATAGGCAAAGGCATAGCGCCCCTTGAGACAGGCGTGTCCCCGGTTGACTTCCGCATCACCCACCGCATCGATGGCGCGTATCTCTCCTCCCTTCAACAGTACCTCAAGATTACAACCCACACCGCAATAGGTGCAGACCGTGCGTACCCGCCGGTCTGCGATCAGGGTCTTGGTCCGGTAACGATCGGTCAACGCATTGGTGGGACAGCTCTGTATACAACGACCGCAGGCCACACAATCGGATTCCAGAAAGGACTGATCCAGGGAGGCAATGACCCGGGAACGATAACCTCGCCCATGCATGGCCAGCACCATTTCACCCTGGATCTCATCACAGGCGCGAATACAACGATAGCAATGAATACACTGAGCCGGGTCGAAATGAATGAAGGGGTGATCGGCATCGACCTGGATTTCTGCGCCGTTTCGAGGAAACCGACTTTTCAAAAACGGGGGTTGCGAGATATTTATACCGGCCTGCTGCAGGAGCCTCTGGAAATGCGTAGGCCTTTCACCGGGAGCCGGCGACAATGCCCGCTCGGGATAATCACTCAACAACAATTCCAGGATCGTCCGGCGGAGTCTTTCGATACGCGGTGAATTCGGGTAAATATACTGGCCGGTCTCCACCCGAGTATGGCACGCCGCTCGGACACGCCGTGCCCCCTCTTTCGCCGGCGCCACATCGACACTGCACAGTCGGCAGTTCCCGAAAGGTGCCAGGGCCTCGTCATGGCACAGCACCGGTATGGTATTCAGCCCCAGGTAACGGCTGACGAAATGATAAATCGTTTCATCGTCGTCAAAGGGGTGTGCGACGCCGTCGATG
This sequence comes from Gammaproteobacteria bacterium, assembly GCA_013150915.1. Classification (GTDB taxonomy): domain Bacteria; phylum Pseudomonadota; class Gammaproteobacteria; order BMS3Bbin11; family BMS3Bbin11; genus BMS3Bbin11. The sequence goes on along the minus strand of JAADJE010000112.1, from coordinate 46,114 downwards.
TAGGCAACAGGCTCACTCATGGTCCCCCTCCAGGCTGAAATAATCCGCCAACTCAGAACGGAAGTGGCTCAGGATGTTGCGCACCGGCAGGGGAAGTCCACCACCCAAACCGCACAGAGAACCCAGTTCCAGTGTTTCCAGCAGGTCATCAAATGCGATGCTGTCGATAGGACTGTCCACCGTCGCCGCCAACAGCATGCGCCGCCCCTTCTCGGTGCCCAGGCGACAGGGCAGACACTTCCCACAGGATTCATCGGCCATGAAGGTGAAGAGGTGGCGCAGAAACTCGATCATGGGAAAGTCCTGTGGAATGCTGACGATGCCGGCATGCCCCAGCAGAAACCCCTCGCCTGCAAATGACTCAAAGTCCAGCGATAATCTGGTGATTTTTTCCACCGGTACTACGCTGCCCAGCGGACCACCGACCTGCACGGCCTTGACCGCCCTACGAAAACCACCGCCATAATTATAAATCACCCCCTCCAGCGCGGTGCCCATCGTTACTTCGTGTACACCAGGATTGTTGAACCCCTGATCCAGTGACACCAGCTTGGTGCCGGTACTTGCCTCTGTACCCAGTGCGGCAAAGGCCGCGCCACCGTTCTCCAGTATCCAGGGCAGCGCGGCGAAGGTCTCTACGTTACTTACCAGGGTGGGCCGCTCGAACAGCCCCGCCTGCGCAGGATAGGGAGGCCGGGTGCGCACCTCGGGACGCAGACCCTCGATGGAATTGAGCAATGCAGTCTCTTCGCCACAGATGTAGGCACCTGCACCCCGCACCAGGTGAAACCGAAATCCAGCCTGTACAAAGGCGGGCGTCTGTTCGAATGTTTCGATAGCCTCGGCTACGCGCCTTTGCGCCAGAGGGTATTCCGCCCGGACATAGAGAAAGCCCATGTTCGAACCCATCGCCAATCCGGCCGCCAGCATGCCCGCCAGTACCCGCTGGGGACGCTCTTCCAGCAACCAGCGATCTGAAAAAGCACCGGGGTCGCCTTCATCGCCATTACAAACGACATATTTCTGTCGCACCGGCGCACTGCGACAGGCAGCAAGCTTATTGGTAAAAGGAAAACCAGCACCACCACGGCCCCGCAGTCCGGATATCGATAATTCATACAGCAATAAAACCGGGGTCGAGGACGCTGTTTGGGATATCCGTTGATAAAGGACTTCGGCCTCGTCTCCATTGTCACCAAACATCGAGCTCGGTGTATGGCAATGAAAGGGAATCGTCCCTGCCCCCTGCTCAGAATCTGGATCGGCTCCGGCATCAAGACAGTGGTCCCCTATCCGGTAGGCGCCGCCGCGATAACAGTGGCCCAGGCAGGTAGCCTCACCAATCTGTTCATCCGAGAACTGCGCCCCCAGCCGGGCACGAACCGCTTCCTGCCCACCTGCCAACAGGCAGGCCGTACCCTTGCAGACATAGGCCTGTTTGTTGCGGTTGTCTTCTGAGAGAAAATCATAAAAGGATGCAGCACCCAGTAATGCCGCCGGTGAAACCTGACGCTGTTCACCCAGCACTCGGAGTTGCGCATGAGAAGGCGTCCCCGTCGTCCGTGCCATCTCCAGCAGTGCCTCGAACAGCGTTCGTTCCCTGTAAGAACGTGCGCTCAGGGCACGAATATTCTGCGACATGGCCTCACCTCCGCCGGAAAAGTGATGTAAGGGGGATGGTGCCGTGAGCCCTGGTTATTGTCAAATCTGGCATTTCGCTACGACGGTGCCAGTATGTTCATTATCTTTGCCCAAGCGGGACAAAGGATCTTTCGTCCGGACCGATATAATTGGCAGTGGGCCGGATCAGACGATTATGTTGACGTTGCTCCATAACATGGGCGGCCCAGCCGGCAACCCGCGCACATACAAATACTGGGGTATACAGTGACACCGGTATAGCGAGGAAGTGATAGACCGAGGCACTGTAGAAATCCAGATTGGCAAACAATTTTTTTTCGCGCCACATCACCTGTTCGATACGTTCGGAAACAGCAAACAACCGACCATCACCGATGTCGTCTGACAGCCGTTTGCTCCATGCTTTGATCAGTGTGTTACGTGGATCTGATTCCCGATAGACTCGGTGGCCAAAGCCCATCACCTTCTGGTGTGATGCCAGCGCAGCAAGCACTGCCTCTTCGGCGGCATCAGGATCGGAGAAATCGGCGATAAAGGCCATGGTGGCTTCGTTAGCACCACCGTGCAAAGGACCGCGCAAGGTACCGATGGCCGAGGTAATACAGGAATAAAAATCTGCCAGGGTCGAGGCCGTCACCCGTGCAGCAAAGGTGGATGCATTGAATTCGTGTTCAGCATAGAGAATCAGGGAGGCATCCAGCGCACGCTGCTGTATCTCGGTAGGTGCCTTACCGTGCAACAGATGCAGGAAACTGCCGGCCAGATTGATTGTTTCTCCGGCTATTTCCATAACCGAGTCCATGCGTTTGCCGTGCTTATGAAAGCCATACCAGTACAACAGCATGACCGGCAGGGTCGCCAGTAAGCGGTCAGCGATATTGTATTGTTCGTCAAAGCTGTGTTCCGGCTCAATACACCCGAGCAGTGAGCAGCCACTGCGTAATACGTCCATTGGATGACTGCTGGCTGGCAGCATTTCGAGTTGGGCTTTTAGTTCCTCGGGCAGCTTGCGCAAGGAGGACAGTCGTTGCAGATAAGCATCAAGCTGACCTGTGGTGGGCAATTTACCGTAGAGTAACAGGTAGGCTACTTCTTCAAAGCAGGCGCTGGCAGTGAGATCTTCAATGGCATAGCCGCGGTAACTCAGACCGTGTCCCTGCTTGCCAACGGTGCAGATGGCCGAATCACCGGCAACGATATCTGCCAGACCGCCACTGGGCTGTTTCCTGACCTGGGCCATTTTTTGGCGATCCTTCTTATGTTGCGCATCCTGCGCCAGCTCTGCCGTGTGGTAATCGAGCAGCTCGTACAATTCCTCGCGGCTCTGCATGTGTTCCAGCCAGGCACGCTGAGTGCCATCTGTGCGTATCGAGGCATAAAGCGCTTCTACTGATTTACTCATGACCCGGAATGCGCTCAATGGGTAGAGCAATACACTGACGCCGCTCTGTGCCATTTGTTCTCGATCAAATAACGGGGTTTGCCCGAACTCGGTCAGGTTGGCCAGCACCGGCACCTGTACGGCCTCGGTAAACCGGTGATATTCATCCAGCGAAGTGAGCGCTTCCACAAAGATCATATCGGCACCGGTTTCGACATAGGCCAGACTGCGGTCGATGGCAGCTGTCAGTCCCTCGACAGCACCGGCATCGGTGCGCGCCATAATGACAAAACTGTTGTTCTGCCGTGCCGCCAGGGCAGCGGTCAAACGGGCCTGCATTTCTGCTATTGACACCAGCACCTTACCCGGCCGATGACCGCAGCGTTTCTCGTCCACCTGATCTTCGAGTTGCAGTCCGGCGGCACTTGCCTGCTCCAGTTCCTGCACACAATCCACTATTTCATCCCCCCACCCCGTGTCTACATCGACCAGCAGTGGCAGTGAGGTAACTGCCGTGATACGACGCGCCTCTTCAACCACTTCGGCGCGCGATGTCAGACCAAGATCAGGACGGCCATACGCCACATTGGCCACGCCTGCGCCGGACAGATATATCCCCCTGAACCCGACCCGTTGTGCCAGTAACGCGCAATACGCATTGGGTACGCCCACCATCTGCAGCGGCCGTTCTTCATCGACGGCCTGACGTAAACGCTGGCCTGTATCAGCTGAATTGGATGGCGATGGACTCACAGTAAATGTTCCTTAGCGTTTCGCTGCCGTATTTTTCCAGCAGCACTGCAGTAGCTAGCAACACAGTGTAAGGACAATAGATTCGGGGATCATGGAAGGCGCTGATATAACCGATGCGGTAAAAAGTATATCGGGTTATTACAAACCGCATCGGTGCGGGTATCAGCACGATCGAACGTGCGCAACCCGACTGTGCTCGCCCTGTCTCCACAGTCTCCGAAATAAGCTATCCCTGCGCTACTCACCGGTTATTCACAGGCGGCCAGCGGCGATGTGGGCAGTTCAGACGCCTTCATTCAATCCCCTTACCCTGGCACCACCTGAGGGTGGTTAGAGTGATAATTCAGAGTCTAGCAGAACACCATCAAAACATGTAGTCAGCGCTCAATGCATTGGCGGTAGCCCATTGGTTGCCTGATTTCTCCTTCTCCACAGACCAGGTAGCGGCATCGAATCTGCCAGGAAAGCCCCCGTTGGTTCCATGAACCTGCGGCTTACCCTTTGCTTAGTGCCAGGTACTGGCGCATTATTAAAAGTCACGCGCGAACCCTAACTGGGGCTGCTAACGAAACTGGGGATGTTCACCCGGTCAATAAGGAGTCTGTAATGAAAATTATCTCAAATCGAATGAGACCCAGAACGGGTTGGCACCTGACATATAGCGCCCTGATGGCGGGCGTATTTCTCATGATTTCCCTCTATCACGGGACAGTGTTCGCGAGTGAAGATAAAACTGGCAGGGAAATCGTGACCGCTGTTGAAAGTCGGCTGTGGGGTAGGACGGCATCAGGGAAGTATGAGATGACCATTACTACACCCTACTGGAAACGTACGCTCAAGTTGAACATGTGGATGCGACGCCCAGATAAAAGCTTCGTCCGTATCCTGTCACCGGCCAAGGAAGCCGGTATCGGTTCGTTGCGAATCAGGAGCGAGATGTGGAACTACCTGCCTAAGGTCGAACGGGTTATCAAAATCCCGCCCTCCATGATGTTGCAGCCCTGGATGGGATCGGATTTCTCCAACGATGACCTGGTGAAGGAAAGCAGCATGGTCAACGACTATACTCACAAAGTCACTGGCACTGAAAATCTCAATGGCACCGAAGTTTATCGCGTTGTCTCCACTCCCAAACCCGAAGCAGCCGTAATCTGGGGCAGCATCGTTTATCTGGTGCGCAAGTCAGATTTAATGCCTGTGCGGCAGGAGTACATTGACGAACGCGGCCAAATCATCAAGGTCCTCACTTTCTCTGATATCCGCAAGTTTGGCGACCGTGAATTACCCTCGCAATGGGAAATGCGGCCCACGTTGAAACCCGGTAACGTCACCCGTATACGTGTCGTCGATGTGGTCTTCAACCAACCGATAAAAGATTCTATTTTTACGCTCCGCAACCTGCGCCGCCGGCGTTAGCCCGAATATTGGAGAAATGTCATGACACTGGTAACAGTTAAACAAGTCAGCAAGCAGTACCAGCAGGACAGCATCGTTGTCAATGCGCTGGATAGTGTGGATCTGGTTGTGAACGGTGGCGAGTTTATGTCCCTGGTGGGGCCTTCGGGATCCGGCAAGACCACGCTGCTGAACATCATCGGCGGGCTGGACGTGCCCACCCGCGGGCAGGTGTGGATTCGTGAGCAGGAAATTGGTCGCCTGCCGAAAAGCCAGCTCTCTCGCCTGCGATTACGGGAAATTGGCTTTATTTTCCAGGAATATAATTTGATCCCGGTGCTGAGTGCCGTCGAGAACGTTGAATACGTGATGTTGTTACAGGGCGTGCCGGACAAGGAGCGGCGTGAGCGAGCCGAAGGGATATTGAGCGAAGTGGGTCTCGAGCAATACGTAAACCGGCGGCCATCACAACTATCCGGTGGACAACAACAACGGGTCGCCGTGGCCCGTGCCATTGCGTCGAAACCCGCCATTGTGCTGGCAGATGAACCCACTGCCAACCTGGATTCCCACACCGGCGCCGCCTTGCTGGATTTGATGCGCGATCTCAATGAGCGCCACAAGACCACCTTCATCTTTGCCACCCATGATCCCATGGTGATGGAACGTGCACGCCGCATTGTCACATTGCATGACGGAAAAATTATCGATGATCGCACGCAAACCGGAGCGAAAAAATGATACTGCTGCGTCTGGCCTGGCGGAATGTGCTGCGCAACGTCAGGCGTTCCCTGATTACGGTAGTCGCGATTAGCGTTGGCCTGGCGTCACTGGTGTTTCTCTGGGGACTCATCGATGGAATGAACGAGCAGATGATCGAAAACAGCACGAGCTATTTGACAGGTCATTTAAAAGTACATGGGAAAGGTTATCACGATGACAGGAAATTACATCGTGCTATCACCGATGATCCGGCAATTCGGGCAGAGATTCTGAAAAATAGCAATGTCAAAGCGTTGTCCGCGCGCCTGGAAGGAAAGGCCATGATAAGCGGCACGGACAAGAGTCGTGGTGTCATAGTGGTCGGCGTCGAACCAGAAAACGAAGTCAAGATTACCACGATTAACAAGACCGTTATCGAAGGCCGCTACCTGCGTCCGGATGATAAAAATGGAATATTGATCGGCGATAAAATGGCAAAGATACTCGGCGTCAAACCGGGTGAAGAGACCGTGCTAATAACGCAGGCGGCAGACGGATCAATTGGTGCCGGACGTTATCGTATTGTCGGTATTTTCGATACCGGAATTGATGCCATTGACACCAATTATGTCTTCCTTACCCTGCAGGCCGCGCGCGATCTGTATGCCATGTGGGGACGGGTCACGGCGTGGGCGATACGGCTGAATCAGCGCCAACAATCGGCCCAGGTGGCGGAAGCACTATCGCGCCAGTTGGGACCCGAGTACGAAGTGCTGGGGTGGCGCAAGTTACTGCCGTCGGTGGTGCAGGCGGTATTATTCCACGAGGCCATGACCTATATCATTTTGGGTATTATGTTTGTGGTGGTGGCGGTGGGGATTACCAATACCATATTGATGGCAGTGATGGAGCGCACCCGTGAGTTTGGCGTCATGATGGCCATGGGAACCACACGTTCCCAAATTGTCAGGTTGGTGATTCTGGAGTCGATGTTGATTGGAATTGCGGGAATAATCGTCGGCAATATCGTTGGGCTCGGCATCAATTTCTATCTCGCCAGCACAGGACTGAATCTTGAGCAGTTTACCGCGGCCCTGGAAAGCATGCCGGGCCTTTCCGCGGTTGTCTATCCGGTTTCACGTTGGGATCATATTGCGGAGTTGTCTGCCATCGTCTTCTTTATCAGCATCGTGCCGGCGCTTTATCCTGCCTGGCGCGCGGCGAGTATTGAGCCGGTAGAGGCTATCCGTGGAATACGCACACGAAAAGTGGGCCAGAAGATGGCTCGCGAGCATAAAACGCAGCAGCGCACTCGTGCCATATTCTGGGCCATCGCCAGTCGTGGTATGGCGCGTAACCCGCGTCGTGCCTTGCTGACCGCCGGTGCCACAGCGTTTGGGCTGGCGGCCTTTATTGTTTTATATGCCTTGATCGAAGGTTGGTATGGGCAATTGGTGGAAAACTCGACCCGCTATTTTAGTGCCCATGTACAAATAGAACGCCAGGGATTCCGTCTGGATATGGATCCGGGTCTGCGCATTGGCGGTTATGAGCAGATCTTGCAGAAAGTGGAGCAGGATCCACGTGTTCTGCAGGCGTCTCCCCGGGTACAGACCCGCGCGATGGTCAGCAGCCCGATGGCATCGGAACCCTTGCTGATACTGGGTATTGATACACAGAGGGAGCAGCGGGTTACACAGTTGCAGAAGGTAATTGTCAAGGGGACTTATCTTGCTGCCAACGAGAAAAACAGTATCGTCCTCGGAAAAAAAGTGGCGAAAAAGCTTGGCATCCGTATCGGCGAGAAAGTAGTTGTTACCGCACAACAGGTGAATGGCGACCTGGGTTCTGCCGCCTATCGCGTCGCGGGCATATTTGAAACGGGCAATGAATTCTTTGATGGTTTGATGGGCCTGATTCCGCTTTCGGCGGGACAGGAGTTGTTAGGACTGGGCAACAGCATCTCCACCATTGCCATATCACTAAAAGATCGCCGGGATAGTCGCGTATTTGCAAGCAGTTTGAATAGCAGCATGGACAACAATGGGCTCGAAGCCCTGCCATGGGAAACGCTGATGCCAGTCGTTGTACAAATGATTGAATTCAGCGATGTGTTCTTCTACATCATTCTGGCTATCGTGCTGTTCGTGATTGCCATGGGCATAATGAACACCTTATTGATGTCGGTGCTTGAGCGCACGCGCGAGTTTGGTGTCATGATGGCGCTGGGGACAGAACCCGGACAGGTACTGCGTATAGTCATTTATGAATCGCTGGCGCTATCGGCAATCGGTATTGTTATTGGTACAATTCTCGGAATTGCGGTGACGGCCTACTATCACAATGTGGGTATAGATCTTACCAGTTTGATGCAGGCGACCGAGGCGATCCCGGGCATGACACCCATCCTTAAACCGGTACTCATAATCGGAAGTTTATGGTGGGCGGCCATTGCCCTGTTTGCCACCGGCGCAGTAACGGCTATTTATCCTGCCACCCGTGCTGCGCACCTGGAACCTGTCGCGGCCATCCGGCATGTCTGACAAAAAAATCTGGCCACTATTTGCGCTTGGTCTGATTACTGGTGGTTTTTGGCAAGCAGCGGGGGCGCAGATCGAGGTCAGTGGTTATTACAAGAATTTGCTGGTCAGTTCCCGCACATTGGGTTTTCCCGCCTTTTTACCAGCAACAGACTACACGGTCGACCTTAATCGTTTGCACCTGGAGTTGCGGGGGGACCTCGGCGAGAACACAGTATTCAATCTGCAGTACGACAATGAAATCTTCCTCGGCGACTACCTGAAAACAAAGCAGTTCCAGGCACAAAAGAACATTCCCCTGGACACTTACTTAAACTTGCGCAGCACCTATACAGACAAGCAGTCGGTGTTCGGACGTCATGGTTTCTATCGCGCGTATCTCGATACTCGTATTGGAAATGCGGATCTACGCATCGGCCGTCAACGTGTTGCCTGGGGCAGTGCCCTGTTCTGGAGTCCAGTGGATATTCTCAATCCGATCGACCCCACGGCGCTGGAGCGTGATCGACGTACGGGTGTGGATGCCGTCGTACTGGATGCGGATTACTCCGATCTGTCCCGGGTAAGCGTGCTGTATGCGGTCCACGCCTCGCCTGTTCGTGCCAGTACTGCGGTACGCTGGCGTACAAATAAATACGGATACGACTGGGGTGTCACTGCAGGCAGGTTCCGTAACGATGACATGGCAGGAGTCGACCTGGCTGGGCAGATTGGCAAGATTGGCGTGCGGAGCGAACTCACTCGAACAAAATCACCGGTTGATGGTTTCTATACGCGCTTCGTACTGGGGGCGGATTATACTTTTTTGAATACGCTCACCATCAATGGCGAATTCTATTTTAACGGACAGGGCGCGACCGATACCAGCGCCTATGATTTCTCCAGGCTATTGAGTGGCGAGATTCAGAGTCTGGCGCAACGGTATCTGGGCCTGTATCTGGGTTATGACATCACACCGCTAATAAAGTGGAAAAACTACTACATCAACAACCTGGACGATAAGAGCTTTTTTTATGCCCCGGAAATTTCTTACGCAATAACACAGAACAATGAACTGGCGCTGGGCATCCAGATATACAGCGGTATCACAGGCAGTGAGTACGGTTCCTTTGAAAATATGCTGTATGCTCAATGGCAGTTGTTTTTCTGAATATTTCTAAATATTTTTATCGAAGACATGCTCAAAACCGGGGTCAGAACACAGAAAATACCAATATTAGAAGCAACTGTGATCTGATCCCGATTCTTCGATCTCGACCACGGTTCATTGAAACCACCACGGCGACTACCACGGGGCTTGAATTCAAGCCCCGGGGGGTAGTTTTATTCAACGGTAGAAACGGAAGTGAATACGGAGCATTCGAGGACAATGTTACGTTGCAACTAGAATGGTACTTCTGAGGAACAGTTCAAAATCAGGCACGTCTGATACGAATCGAGATTACAACATCAGGCTATCCACAAAATCATTCACAGCGATCGTCCGCAGTCGTTCGGGATTCTCAAACAATTGTTGCAGCATGGGTCACGTCAGTGGCCACCACGTCCTCGTAAAAATTGGCGTCGAGTTTACCGGGTAGTTTCCATACAAATTCCCTGAATCAAACCAGGCAGTTCAGGGTTATCCATCGGGTCGGCCTGATCGATGAACAGACAATAATAAAATTCAATCATCACCCCCTTTTCAGACTCGATATTCTGGTTGAGTTCCCAGTTGAGCTCGAGCAGAAGACTCAGATAATTGTTTAGCGCACACATGCGATCAACAACACCGCGGATGTGAAAGTTGGCGTAATCGGCCTCGCTCGACAGGAGTCGCTCAATGCGTGCCGCCAGGTGGTTCAACAATAAGGCCGCGCGAGAATGATGCTCCTCCAGTGACGGGTGTGTGATTGAAGAGAGTACATCGCTCAAATCGGCCAGCCAGGGAAAATGCAGTTTGCGCGTGGTAAAATCACGCAGCACCTGAGCACAGAGCGTATTATGCGTGCCCTCCCAGCTTTCCAGCACAATGGCATCACGGTAAAGGCGCGGTAACACGCTAAATTCCTCAATGGTACCATTGCCGCCCAGCACTTCGATGGCGTCACGAACCACCTGAGTACACTGGATCGAGGTCCAGTACTTGTTGATGTTGACGTGGGTTCGCCTTGCCTCTTTCATCTCTTTTGATGCCTTGCCGGCAGTAAGCCGGTCGCCCATGGCAAGAATACGAAACGTTGTGGACACAGCGGCACTGGTAATAACTTTCATGCGGGCGAAGATTTGCGCAACCGTGGGATGCTCGATGATCGACCTGCCAAAGGCAACACGGTATCGAGCATAGGCTTGCGCTTCGATACAGGCACGGCGCATTAAGCCACAGGCCGCGACAGCATTGTGGACTCGTGATGTGTCGAGCACGATGCCCATCAGGTTCTTGAAACCCTCTTCCAGTGGGCCGATGGGTTCAGCCAGTGCACCATTGAAGTCCACTTCTGCCGAGGCCATGGAGCGCGTGCCGAGTTTGTATTTCAAGCGACGGATGGTGAAATCGTTGACGTCGCCATCCACCGTGCGGGGAACGAGAAACAGGGCGAGACCCTGTGTCCCCTGCGGAGCCCCCTCAGGCCTTGCAGCCAACACGAATAAACCGGCATCGACGACCGAGCAAAACCATTTTTCGCCACTGATCCGGTAGTACCCTTCGCGTTTAGTATCCGGTACGGCAACACAACTGATCGCGGCAACGTCTGAACCGCCCTGAATCTCGGTAACAAACTGCGCACCATGCAGACGTTTTGTATAGTCTGTCTCTAGCAGCCGCGGTAAATACTTTTTCTTTTGTTCGGCCGAACCGACCTGCTGCAATAGTTTGATCAATCCTGCCGTACAGGCTACCGGACAGGCATGGCCCGCCTCGCCATTATGGGCAATGAAATAGGACAGAGCACCGCTGTATAGTTCGTTGCCCGATTGTTCCAATACTGCCAGTACGCCAGTCTCCCAGACGCAGACACCGAGCTCGTGGTAATCAGGATGAAAAACCACTTCTTCAGTACGCTCACCAATGCCGTTGAAACGATTCAGGCGAGGTAAATTCTCATCGCGGTTTGAGTTGATGGCCAGACTATCCATCCTGCTAGCCGACATGCGGGCAGCCTTGCTCAACATGGGCTGGTAGCGCAAATAGTTTTCATCCATGTGCATTTGCAGAACCCGTCGGATATTGCTATCGGCCTTCAGATAGTCTGTGGGCCTATACGCCTGCCATGCGGCGAGTGAAATACGAGCTTGTTGGCTTCTGTTCTCTGACATACTTCAGCCTCACCGATGAGGGCCTCCCTTAATCAATCTGATACGGCTTGGTGTTATCCAGTCGTATCGCCTCTAAGCCTGTCCATGCCCCATCACTCTTTGTACGCACAGGTTTACATCCTCAGGCTTTTTCATACAGTTCGTCACGCCTCAGACCGATCGTCAGCGGTTCTCGATCATGCCCTGCCAGCACCTGGAAAACATTTATGCTGCCCTCATTAAAGTAATAAGCAGACCCTTCCATGTAAAGACGCCAGACCCGATAGGTCGCCTCGCCCACGATATCGACTGCTCGCGCTTTATTCGCTTCCAACGCCTTGACCCAACAACGCAGGGTCATGGCATAGTGACGACGCAAGCCTTCTACGTCGATAATCTCAAAACCCGCATTTTCCATAGCGCTGATGACATCACCAATACACGCCAGTTCACCGTCCGGGAATACATAACTGTTGATGAATTGGGTGATGGGTGTATCCTGCCAACCGGTATCGTTGGTGATACCGTGGTTGAGAAATAATCCACCCGGTGCCAGCACCCGCTTGATGGCATCAAAATAAAGAGGGAAATTGGCAACTCCGATGTGCTCGAACATGCCGACACTGACTACCCGGTCATAGCGGAGGTTGCCGGGCAGGTCACGGTAATCCCGCAATTCGACCGTAACCAGATCTTCCAGGCCTTCTTTGCGTATTCGCTCCCTGGCGTAAGCGACCTGTTGTTCACTAAGCGTAATGCCATGGGCCTTCACCCCGTAGTGCCGAGCCGCCCAACATACCAGGGCGCCCCAACCACAACCAATATCCAGCAGAGTCTCACCCGACCCCAGGCGCAACTTGCGGCAGATATAATCGAGTTTGTCCCGCTGGGCGTCATCCAGTGTCTGATCATCACCAGAAAAATAGGCACAGGAGTAAACCATTTCCCCATCCAGCCACAGTTGATAGAAATCGTTACCAACATCGTAGTGGTGAGCAATACTCTGTTTTGTATTTTGCCGTTTAGCACGTCCGGCACGTATTGCCCGTGTACTTTTTTCGCGATGATGGCGGGGCAACCTGAATGCCTGGCGTATCACGCGTAATCGGGTTGGCCAGGGTATAGCCAGGTGGTGTATATAGGACAACAGATCAAACAGACACTCGGCATCACCCTCGATATCGGCTCCTTCCGCCAGATAGTCTTCAGCCAGGTGCAATATATTCCTATGAAGAACCAGCTGGCGTAATACTGAGGGCTGCTTAAAAATCACCGTGCAAGGCGCATCCAACTGTCCTACAGCCAGCTCCCCGTTCCAAAATTGCACAGCGACCGGCCCGCGGTAGTCGGCCATGACCAGTTTCAAAATCTGATGCCCTGCTGCAGCGACAGTCTGTTGGTTATCGGTATGGTTTTTAATGGCAAGTCCTTCACGTAGAATCTCTCCAGCGAGCCGAGCTAAATACTCCTCGGCTAGCACCAAACCGGCGATCCTGTTTCTCCCAATCGCCTTTAATTATTCGCATTGCCGTAATATCTAATGATACGATCGGCGTATGCGTTACCCGCTACCTTACTAAACCAGATAGGCTTAAGATACTACTATCTATAAGCCAATATCAATCTTTATGGAAATCGATGCTTCAAAAACAGTAGGCGAAATACTGAGAGACTACCCTGAACTGACAGATTGGTTCATGGAACTGGGGCTGTGTGGGTGTGGGCACGATTCAAGCATGATGTGGTCGATAGAAACACTGGCCAAAGAAAAGAACCGGGACCTTGCGACACTGCTCGATGAAATAAATAAAAAAATTGACTAGGGAGACTCTGATTACTTATCCAAAACAAACCAGATAGGATTTATAAATCCCATCTGGTTAAGTTCTTGTCTTTATTTGCTTACTGCTTTTTTTCGAGTTCTGCGACTTTCTTCTTAAGCTTTTTCATTTGCTTATTCATCTTGGCAAAGTTAAACCATTGTTCGCCCGCAACAGGATACATCAGCGTGGAACCATAAACCCGCCATGAGTCATCCCAGTTTGCGGGATCCTTAAAGCCAAGCAGTCTTAACTGGAGATAAGTCAGGGTCGAACGTGTACCCGTCTGACAGTAGGCTACCGTGCGTTTATCTTTATCCAGCATGCCAAAGACTTTATGTGCCTGATCTGCATCAAGGTAACCCGTCGGCTTCATCTTCCCTGTCTTCTTGTCTTTCTTCTGAAGGACAGTATCTATGTGTGATTTATTCATCGTCACGTTGGGTACATGACCGCCCCTGATTGCCCGGATATCCTTGCCGTCATATTCCTTTTTTGTCCTTGAATCTATAAGTTGTACGTCTTTGAGCCTTCCTTCGGCAATGTCCACCACTTCACTTGTTTTGGAATACCTGCTCGGCACAATCTTGGCCTTGAATGTTTTAGCGCTCTTCCTGACGGGTTTATTATTGAGTCGGTTACCCGCCTTGCGCCAGGCATCGAGCCCTCCATTGAGGAGATGAACCTTATCGTGCCCGAGATACTCCATGATCCAGAATCCAACGGTAGCATCCGTCAGCGTTTTCAGACCTCCATGATAAAAAACGACATGGGTGTCATTGCCAATACCAACCTTACCAAAAAGCTTTTCATACTTTGCGGTATCTGTAAAAACCCTCGAGGTGGGGTCTCTTAGTGCCTTCTTGCAGCGTTTTCCGAGACTGATAGCACCTGGAATATGACCCTTGGCATAATCCTTCAAACTTCTGCAATCAACAGCCACCCAGTCGGGTTTGTCGATATTCTTCTTGAGCAACTCTGGTGTGACAAGAAGGTCAGGGTTTACCCAGCTCGATGCTGATGCGATTCCAGCCCAGCCGACAAGAAATAGTACCAGAATCCCTGTAACTGAGATTTTCCATTTTCGTAGATTATTCATGATACGCCTCCGTCCTTTATCCATTCATCCAATCAAAACAACGCCTAAACCTTATTTCAGCACCGCCGCAATCTGTGACGCAGCACATGGAGCATTGCCACTAAAATGTTGCCAAGTCCATCAACACATGAGCGAACCAACCATACGTTCCACAATGCACTCGCCGGGACAGTCAAATTTTTTTTGACGATCCTATGCTAATTAGAATACCTGTATGCAAAAAATGAAATGATGCATCTGCATCATTTTCCAGGATACCCGGTAGTTGAAGTAACTGAAAAAGCCTGCCTTGTCATACAGCCCCGGAGACTACCGGGACGGACTCTGCTATTATGATTTTTTGTTTTTTTATCAATAAACGATGGATAAATTTGTCTCGATTATTATTCCCAACTATCAGGGAGGTGCCACAATAGGAAGGTGCCTGGAAGCGATCTTTGCATCTACATTCCGCGACTTCGAGGTAATAGTCGTCGATGACTGCTCCAGGGATAATTCGATCGAGGTGATAAAAAGTTTCCCCTGCAAGCTCATCCGGCTGAAGTCACGCTGCGGTGCAGCACAGGCAAGAAATATTGGGGCCGCCAACTGCAGTGGAGATATACTCTTTTTTACCGATTCCGACTGCATCCTGCAGAAAAATACCCTTTCCATTGCCAGCCAAACTGCCTCCCTGGCAGGCCCCACTACCGTTGTCGGCGGCACCTATACACGCATTCCATTCGATAACAGCTTCTTCAGTCTGTTTCAGTCTATCTTTATCAATTATTCAGAGACCCGAGATGTAGAACATCCCGACTATATCGCCACTCATGCCATGGTTATCAACGCCCGGAGTTTTCACAGAAGCGGCGGATTTACCGAGACCTTCCTGCCGATAATCGAAGATGTAGATTTTAGTCATCGATTGCGCCAGGACGGATACAGGCTTGTCATGGAAACGGCTATCCAGGTACAGCACATATTTAATTTCTCCCTGTATCGTTCTTTACGCAATGCCATCAGAAAATCAATGTACTGGACTATGTATTCCATAAAAAACAACGATGTACTTGCCGACTCTGGTACCGCATCCATAGGTCTGAAAATCAATGTAGCTACCTGGTTTTCTATCGTGATTCTTTTTCTTGTTTTTCTTTTGACTGAGAACAGGGCATTTATATCACTAATCCCCTTGATTCTTGCCATTGATCTGTATCTGAACAGGGGGTTACTGATGGCATTTTACCGCACGAAAGGATGGCTGTTTGCACTTGCCGCAACGTCTTATTACCTGTTTCTCTACCCTACGGCAGTAGGCATTGGCGCACTTGCCGGTCTGGCCAGATACTTTACAGTTGGGCGCACGCTGCTGGAGAAGGCCTGATGTATTCTCCACTGCGTCACACAGCTTCTATACTCTCGAAGGGGCAGCCTGTTCAACTCACTTTTTTTGTCACCCGTAAGTGTAATGCTCGATGCCCCTTCTGCTTTTATGTTGACAACACCCACAACAAGGAGGGCAGCGAAGCAGAGCTTTCACTTGATGAAATTAAAAAAATCTCTTTATCACTGGGTAAACTGTTGTGGCTGGCCTTCTCCGGTGGTGAACCCTACCTGAGAAAGGATCTTGTAGAAATAAGCAAGCTTTTCTACGATTATAACAAGCCTGTCATGATGCTCTTTCCCACCAATGGTCTGATGCCAGATATGATTAAAGACAAGACAGAACAAATTCTAAAATACTGTAAAAAGTCTGTCGTCACCGTCAAGCTTTCTCTTGATGGCTTGCATGGCGATCACGATGTGCTACGCGATACGCCGGGTTGCTTTGATAAAACCATGCAGACTTATCGCCTGCTTGGTGAACTGCTGCAACAATATCCAAATTTCGAACTCGGCATCAACACCGTATTTCTTTCCGAAAACCAGGACAAAATGGATGAGATCATTGATTTTGTACAGGATCTGACAAATATTAAAACACACACTATTTCGATGGTGCGAGGCAGACTTGCAGATTCACATTTTAAAGAAGTGGATTACGAAAAATACCGTTGTGCGATTGACCGGCTTGAGAGAAATCTAAAAAACAGAACATCCAGCCTATACCGCTTTCGTGGTGCCAAACTGAAAGCCGCTCAGGATATTGTACAGCGCCGTTTGATCCATCAGACGCTGCTCGCCCAGAAAAGACACATTCCATGCTACGCCGGGAGACTAAACCTGGTACTGACGGAAACCGGAGATGTCTATCCCTGTGAAATTCTCTCAACCCGTTTTGGCAATGTTAGAGACTATAACTACAACATGAAGAAAATCGTTCGTTCCGAGAAGGCCAGACCCGTGCTGGATTCTATCCATAACAAGCAGTGCTATTGCACACACGAGTGCTATTTTATTACAAACATCCTGTTCAACCCCCGACTGTATCCGACCCTGGCCAAAGAGTACGTACAATTATAACGTACTGACTTAAGGGTACCCCCGTTAATTCATGAATAGAGGCCGCCTTGAATAGCGATTGCTGAACGCTGGTCACTTTTTAGGAACACTTAATTCAACGGGTGTCAGCGCCCCCTTTTTTCGTCTATAAAACAAATTGTTGCCTGCCCAGAGCCAGAACAGACTCCTCAGACCACTGACCGCGGCCTTGCAGTCGTTCAAGGTCCTGATTTCCATCAGCCTTCTAACTAAAAATTTCGGCCTGGAATAGAAACGCCTGAATGCCAGCTGGCGTAAGCTTAAGATTTCATCACGGGTCATGGTATACGGGGTAAACGCGGCCGACTGATAGGTACGGTCTGAGAGGTCGCCAGAAACAGTGCCGAATTTATCCAGATTATCGTAGAGATAGGTACCCGGAAATGGCGTCAGGGCGTGGAAGTTTGCCAGGTCGGCATCCAGCTCTATAGCAAATTCAATGGTTTTCAACCCGTCTGCAAAAGTTTCTCCCGGCGCGCCAAATATAAAAGGGGTGCTGACTTTCAGGCCGACTTCTTTTGCTGCACGCACATCCCTGCGTATGAACTCAAGGGTGGTTCCTTTCCTGAGTGTATTGAGAGTTTTCTGGACACCACTGTCGGCACCAAACAGAATGGACCAGCAACCGGCCTCCTTCATAGCCTGGAGCAAGGGTTTATCAACCTGGTTGACACAGGCTGAGGCGAACCAGGTGAAATCAAGCTGCCGTGCTTTTATCTGCTGGCATATCTGCATGGCCCGGTCATAATCAGCGGCAAAGGTGTCGTCAATAAACTTGATCTCACGGTAACCCTGCCTGAGACAGAGCTCTATTTCCTGGAGGACGTTCTCGACGCTGCGGAAGCGGATACCACGCTTACCGCTTTTCCTTTCCTTATCGATCTGGAAGCAGAAGATGCACCTTCTGTTGCATCCCCTGGAGCTTATAAGGGTAGTGACCGGTTTTCTCCGGTATGTCGCCGGTGGTGGAATATATTGATTCATATCACCCAACAGCTCGCGTGCGGGAAAAGGTAGAATATCCAGATCCTCGGTCAATGGTCTCAATGGGTTCTTGATGACCCTCGAACCCTGCCTGAAAGCCAGCCCCTGAACACCCTCGAGGTCTTTCCCTTGCTGAAGCCTCGCCAGCAGCTCGACCATGGTCAGTTCCGCCTCACCTGTGACGATGGCATCGATACTTGTGCTTTGATCGTTTAAACACCGCTCTTGCACGGCAATCGGATAGGGCCCACCAACACAGGTAAATATGTTCTTATCAAGCTTTTTGATAGCCTCCGCTGTCTTCATGGCCTTTGGCCAACCGAAGCTGGTAGAATAAATGCCTGTAAAATCGGGTTTAAATTCTTTTACCCGGTGCATCAGCTCTTCATGTGACATGAATGCACCGTTAAAAAACTTTACGTCATGATCCGCTTTCAGAAGACTGGCGCCCACATACAGGATTCCCAGTGGCTGCCAGTAATTAATTTGCGAGGCAACCGTTCTGGAAGGAAATATTTCTTCAGGAAACCATGCCGGATGGATCAATGCACATTTCATAAGTTGATCCCTGTCGGGGAAAATGGGCCCTGCTCTTTTATTATTACAAAACTACCCGCTATCATTTCTTTGGCTGCAACGACACCAGGCTCCATGTTGTAATCGCAGTACTTAACTGTTTTAGGCAGACCACCGACCGTCCTATCTGCTTCATTGACAAGAATATCTGTTCCCGTACTGGAATTAAAACTAGAATAAGACAAGGCATGTACGGTCCCAGAACCTGCGAGACCAGTACCGAGAATGATGACCTCTTTAGTCTCACAATCGGTAAGGCCTATATTTCCTGTCAATCTCACTCTTCCAATAATTTACGGTAATATTCCTGGTCTTCCGCACTAATCCCCTCGGTAACTTCTCCAGTACTTCCACCACCATAACTGCCCGTCTCCACTGCCTCAAAAAAACCAGGCTCCACACCCGTAGAAAATGATATACCGTAACCTGCAAGAAAACCCAGCAGTCCTGCTACCAGTGTAATTAACATCCAAAGGTTGTTTTTCAACGCTTTACTCCTTTGTTCACAGTCGTATAGATTCAGGCATTCTCATTCGTCGTCCTTTTGCAAGTCGCGATAATACTGCTCCATGTCCTTACCCAGTTCTCGTGTCATTTCAGCCTGTTCACCCCCCTTCCCGGTTAACAGGCCCGTCTCTACCAGGGGAGGAAGACTGTACCCTATCAGAAATCCAATAAATGTCACCGTAACGATAATCACCACCCAAAGATCACTTTTCATGGCTACAGACTCTTTCTGAACACCCGTTTCGCATCACTGCACGATGCGCTGTACAAAATTAAATTTTTTGTATATTCCATATGAAAGCACCCCCCTCTTTTTTCTTCTCGAGGATTTCATCACCCGTATTTTCACACATGGTGGAAATCGATTCCCCAGAAGATGGGTTGTCGAATATCACCCGTAAAACATCACCCGGTTCGATTCTTTCCAATGCTTTCTTGGTGTAAATCTGTGGGTGTGGGCAAACATACCCCGTCACATCTAACAGGTAATTTCCTTCATTTGTCTGTTCAAATTTCATCGTCATAATGACCTCCTTTGCTACCTGTTATTGTCCTGAAGATTACAAACCAAAACCCTGTTTTTCCATTTTTCTCTCGGTCCACCAATTGAAGAACCTAACCGCAACATATGCGCCGGGAACCATACCTATACCAAATAACCACCCTGAGGGATCACCATTCGCCACCCGTATAAAAAATGCACCAATGTTACAGCCGAGCGCCAGGCGTGCACCTATACCCATCAGGGTACCCCCTATGATCGCCCAGGTGGCAAGCTCGAGAGTGGGTTTTTTAAATTTAAATTCACTGTACAACAATGCCATGATGGCGGCACCACCAATGGTTGCGAGTGACATCCAGTCCGCTGGATTAATAGCGGGATTAGGTATTCCATTGACGTAACCGAAAAATACATTATCCATATAGTTAGCACCGGTTGTTTTCTGTAACATCCAGCCAACCCATTGTGCCTCCTGTGTTGTCACATACCAGTAACCGGGATCGAAGACAGTACCGTTCACAGATATACCATAATCGAAGCCCATTCTCTCCAGCAGTGCGCCTGCATTCTTGACGCCAAACTTGACCCGTGCCCCTTGCAGCACCAGCATGTGCAAGCCTGCTGCAACCCCGATAATCAGGCCTGCGATCGCTGTTCGTTTGGAGGCCGACAGCATCGCCCAATAGCCTTTCACTTCATCAAGCAGCGTCATTTTTTCCTTGCCCTGCTTGAGCATTTTCCTGACAAAGGCCTTACGTGACCAGACAAAATAGACCACACCTAGAAGTAATGCCGAAGGTAATATTACACCAATGAGAAAATTACCCACAATCGCCCCCAATGCCGAGGAATTTTCCCAACCCAGCATTTTCGCAAAAGTTGTCACTGGATGGTTCCAGACATAGCCAGCCAGATACTGATCCATCCAGCCGTCGCCCACGTTTATTGACGCAGGAAGTCCTTTTGCAAGTGCCGAGTGATGCCACGATTCCGGAACAAGCTTATTGGTCCATCCGCCGATGTCGACAAATAAAGCCTGGGACACGCTGATAGAAAAAACCACAATCAAGGCATTCATATTGCCTTCCCCGGTTTTATACAAAGACCCTGATGCGCAACCACCCGCAAACACCATTCCCATTCCGAAAATAAATCCGGCGATGACGGCGTGAATACCCGAGGGCGCAGGATGAAACGTGCTTAAGCCCTGTGCGGTCACCAGGGAGGCGACCAAGGCGAAGAGTGCGATAGCAATCGTGATTCCAACCGCCATTCTTGCAACACCGACCGCAAACAGATCACGGAATGCCGAGGAAAAACAGAACCTGCCATACTGTAAGGCCAACCCATAAATCAGACCAAACCAGAGGTAGATAGAAAGGTAAATGTAATATTCGTTATAGGCGAAGGTCGCAACACTGACCAGAGCAAAAAAGCCTAATATGATAAAGGCCCATACCCGATTCTTTCTTTCACTAGCAAGCATTTCCATATCATCAACTCCTGTAGCGTTTAAGCTAACGGGTCGTTACTGGTCAGGGTCTGTAATGGCTGGTACACCCGAATCATCGTTTGGTATTTAAACACCCGGTCAAAAACCATCAATTCTTTAGTCATACGATAGCCCTCTATCCTCTTTGCTATTCGAGCTGGAAGAATCTGGTTACGGCCACCAAAAATAATGGCTACCGGAATGTGCTTTTTTGAAGTATCTGTAGATCTATCAACATCGGCAATAAAGTATTCGGGATTCTTATATTCCCACGTGAATCTCAAGGAAGATTTCTCGATCGATGGAGGTCTTGTAAGTGAATATTTATCATACCGATACAAAAGCGTCTTTTGGGTAAATAAATCGAGAACAGGAACCGAAACAGCTGGATTAACAATTGAGCGAAACGGTGGAAGCGTTATCACTTCGATTGTTTCAGCATCCATGGTATCGAGATATTTCCCGGCCTGGGTAAGATTAACAGCACTTGTTTTTTGCAAAAAAGGCAAATATCCGAAGATCGCTATCACAAGTGCTGATACAACGGCAGACGAAACAATAAACTTGCGTATTTTTATATTTCTAATTTCTCTCATCCCGTAAGATGCCATCAGTGCCAGCATCGGTAACACCACGATAAGATACCGCGCCCGCTTAATCTCCAGAACAACAATCAGCAGTAATAACCAACTAATGATTGCATATTTAGAATCTTTCTTTTTAATGCCTGCATAAATTGAAAACAGTGCTGCCAGCGTAATATAAGGGTGTATCTGAAAGAAGAATGTAGATGTAAAGCTCTCACCCCAGCGCCTGAGTCCTGGCACCTGATAACTTTGTAGAAACTTCAGTTGGTCTACAAACACACTAAATTTCCAGAGTAAGACCAAGCCAATAAGGAGTGCCGCACCCAGGGATATCACAGCTGCCCGTTGAAGAATCACTTTCCTTCCGTATGGCATATGAGCCAGGAAAATGACAGGGATAACACTTAACATTAACCAAACTGAATACTTGGATAACATCGCAAACACGATTGTTACTGATGCCAATATCAGCAACACTGAACCGCCTTGTCTGAGGGCCTTGATCGTTGTAAGGAGGGCGAGGGTAAAAAAGAACATCGCTGGCACATCAACCAGCATGAGCGGCACCTGGGTAAACAGGTAAGGCATACCGAGAAGCAGTATTCCTCCATTTATGCCAACAGTTTTATCCCACAGTACCTTACCAATCTGGTAGGTCAGTACAACCGTCCCGGAAAACAGCACACTATTTAATATCTGTGTGCCTATTCTGTATTCACCGAAAAATTTAAAAATAAGACCATAAAGCAGCGGGACTAGCGGCAGATCCGTCCACACCGCAATAGCATTGCCCCACTCTTTAAAGAAATATCCAATACCGTATAGTTCGAGATACTTGGCTTGCACTAAATACCTCGACGCATCCACGATAACCTCTGGTTCTCCCCAAAAGATAACGGAAACAGCAAACGAAAAAATAAAAAGCCATATCGCTGGTTTGCGCACCGGGAGGGAAACATTGGAGAGTAGATATGCAAGAAAAATACCGATGGCAAGCACAGGCAGAATACTAAACGCGTCCATGCCGGTATATACCCATTGCCAGCTGGTGAGACGGTTATCATCCAGCGAACGAAAGACAAACAGTGCAAGAAATATCGTAAGGGTAAGCAGGGAAATCAGAACGGTCAGGAGACCGTCATAATTTTTCTTTGCCCTGCTCTGGTTAAAGTCAAAAACACTATCGGGATCAGACAACGAAATATCACTCCTCGAACAAGGAAACGAAGTGCTACGATGACTCAGATCGGTTCGGATCACTTACAACCTGCTCCCATTCCTGGTGGCTCATCTCTCTGACTCGACACTTTCTTGCTTACTTGCGCAGTTTATCGCGAAAAAACAGGGACGACCACGTCTGTCAAATCTGTCTATTGTCCGCCCGTTTACTCCTTCTTTACCATGAGATGACCCGTTCAAAATAAAATATTTTGTCAACAAGATCCTCATACGAGATTTCCTTTTTGTTCAGATCAACCACCTCAGTGTGGCATTCTCTGGAATGCGCGTCGATAATTTGATCGGACAATTTGGTCGAACCGTCATTCAAGATGTGAAGTATACTCATTGTCATGCATGCACACATACGTACCTACGTATCACGATTTTTTCGTTTCTATAAAACAATCACCCTGTCAGCATTATGGTTCATTATTGCGTTATTAAACTGGCTTGCACAGTTGATTCCCTTTGATAAATTATTTGTATTAATTCCGTAACCTTTTGCACTATGCTCGCAAAGAGTTATCGACACAGCTGGCAGCCCTGCCAGTGCGACAAATAAATCGTTTCCCAATAATCTTGTTCCCTCGTCCATAACAAAGATACTTGTCTCATGATTTCTGGCTACGGATGCTTTCGTGAGTCCCAGTATGTGCTCAAGATGTTTATCCGTATTTACCAGGATGCCAAGTTTCATCGTCGTTTCATTCTTCGGTAACTATTTTCTAGCTCGCAAACCAACAACTGTAGCGCTGTATGTGAAAATACTATGATTCGTGGCTAACGAAGGAAATGATGCATTTACATCATTTTTGTACAAAGGTGTCCACCTAATTTACGTTATTTCCTAAGGAACCTCTGATGTGTCTGGACGAAGTAGATTATGATCTAAAATATTCAGGTTTGAGGCGTAAATCGCACGTAATAGCTAGCTATTGCGAAGATTTGCAACGAAAAAACTGGATATTTTAGGCGTAAGATACGCGTTCATGAATTGATCAGAGGTTCCCTAAATATCAATAGGGTAAAACGTGGTCGTATTCAAGCAGTTTGTGAGCGATTTCCCCGGTAGAAAGGTATTCCATACTTTCATTCCCTTTTTTATAATTAGAGTATGTTTTTATCTCCAGTTCCTTCATTAACTCAAGATTGAGCTGATTTTGTTCTGTCCCCGCTAATTTTCTATCAAGCACATATACATCGATGATGTCATCCACCAGGGTGAGTCCCAGTGCCATCCTGAGCGCTTCACCCTGTCTGTCCCTGACAAGCACTGCGATCTTTTTTACCATTATTATTCCTCCCTCTTCCGGGTGGTTATGCCTGCTACGCAATGAGATTGTGCCGATAAGCATAGGCCACTGTCCCAACCTGGCTATGCACACCGAACTTTGCCTGAATATGCTGAAGGTGGTTCCGCACCGTCACGGGACTGATGTTCAACAAATCGGAAATTACCAAAACGGCAAGACCCTCCGACAGCAACTGAAGAATCTCATGTTCCCGTGGGGTCAGTGATGAGATCGCAGATGGAGATGAGTGACCATTATTACCGGCATTACGCTCGGTGGTTGGTCGTCCTTGCGAGATGCTGTACTCCAACACGTTAAGGGTATCCACGGCCTCCCCTCTATGCAGCAGATGCACGCATGTCCACCGGTTCTTCCTCCGGGAAGGCACCAGAACGACACTTACCCAGAGTCTCAACTCCTTTCCGTTGCCGTCACGTACCCGAAGTGGAAACGTCCCAGGAGCATTTTCACCCCGGATCAACTGGGTCATGCAACATCCCCCACCGCAGAAAGGCTGCCCTGCGGGATCCTTTCCCCGCACAACCGAACTGCACGAGCGACCCAGCGCCTCATTGGAGGGTATGCCTAATAACTGGGCACAAGCAGAATTCCAAAAGATGATCTTCTGCTTTCCGTCGACGGCGAAAACACCATCTACTGCGCGAAAAAGTAAATCTGCCAGGTTAGACAAAATCAACCCCCTCCATCCGTGCGACCCAAGTTCTCTCATTAGAGCATGCTTCGAGCTACTATAAAACATATGTGGGGGACACAGGTCAAGGAATATCAGAAACGGAGGCACGGTAGGCGACAATTAAAAAAAGACAGCAAAAACCCTACCCCTCAGACTCGGGGAGACAACCGCCTCAAGGAACAACTTTATAGCCTCATGCGCAGCCAAACAACTGCCTGGGCACGAAAACTGAGTAATCGGAAAAAATAGTTACCCGGGTAACGTCAATAACTAATATCATGTAATATCACAGGACGCCTCTATGGTTCCCACCCTGCATTAATCAAGGCGGAAAGGTAAAGCTATGCACTACTCGAAAGAGCAAATCGCTGAAATTGATATTCTTATTCGCTACAACCTGGCTACGACCCAGCAAGGCATCAAGGTGCATTCAAGCGCCAACACAGCACACGTAGAAGCCGTAAAACGTTTATTTGAAAAAGGTCTGGTTACACAAATCGATGGCGGCTATCTAACCGACATCGGTAGAAAAGCGGCAGAGCATGCACAGGCGTTAATTCTAATGTTGGCACCGAATGATCAGAGTATTGCGAGTTAGTTAGCTCTCCTCATCTCGCCCAGCCAGCAACCAACCAAGCAGGAATGCAAGTGTGGATGCGATCACGGAGACCAGCACCATCATCAGAATAAGATCGTCTGATTCTGATGTCACTTCATCTACATCGATTTCGGCCAGTACGGCCCATGTAGTGCGTTCCCCCTGTATGGGTGCGTAGGCGGATAGTACTGGTACACCACGATAGTCATTAATGATCCAGATACCATTTCGTCCTTCCAGGGCTGCGTTACTGGATTTTGTATCGACCTTTGTTCTGAGAACAGCATCCTCTTCACTGAAACGTGATCGCGTGCGAAGTAGTTTGTCCTTACCAACAATATAGGTCTTGCCACTCTCTCCCATGCTGCGTGAAAAATGCATGATACGGTTGAAAGGTTCTGGTTTTAGTTGTACGACGATGGCACCAACAAATTCACCTTCATAGTTGACCGCAGTACCGAAAAAAGAGGCAGGTTTATTTTGGCTTGGCGCGTAGCGGACAAAGTCGCGAGCATAAATTTCACCTGTTTGAGGCCTGGCTGCTACATCAGAAAAGACCTGTGCCAGTTCGGTGTCTTTGTACTTACCATTGAAAAGATTTGTAGCGAAGTCGTCTTCCTTGAAAACGGTATAGACTATGTTCCCCTGGGGATCGACGAGGAAGATATCGTAGTAGTCACGTACCTTGGCAATGCTGCTGGTCCAGTCGTGATATTCCTGGTGCAGTGCACTGTATGAGGAGCCATCCCGGGCCATGATAAGCAGGTGTTTTCTGCCAACAGGATTTGGATTTTCCTCTATGTATAAACGCTGCAGTGTTTTTTCTGCATTTCCCCCGGTATTATTGAAGGCCTTTGCGAAATCGATCAAGGCATGCTGGACAAAACGTGAACCAGCCATAATGCGTAAATCATTCGTGACCTGCTCCAGGTAATTCACCACACGAAGGCGGCGCGACTCAAGTTCGGATAACAGAAGTCTTTTCTTGCTGGCAAATGTATCACTTCGAACTCGTTCAGCCGCCAACCAGGTTAATGTCGTACTTGCCAGGGCAACACTGACAAACAGAATAGTGGCTACGGCAAGTCGGTTTGTAATTTTCATAATGATTTATTGCCCCAACAAATACAGTATTCCGGACAAAACATAGCGTAAATCCAGAGCATGGGTCTTTTCATTCAACCTCATTTCTGTTCGTTGCGCACATAACTACTGATATCCACATCATCGATTTGATCCCGTGACAGGTGTTCTTCTGCATATTTCAGATAGATGCCAGATGTCAGGAACAGATCGAATAAATCCGGACAGATATGGCCATCGTTACGCATGAGGCTCAGAACCTGTATTGATTCGTTTAATGTATTGGCCTTTTTATAGGGGCGGTCTGAAGCTGTTAGCGCTTCAAAAATATCTGCAATGCCCATGACGCGCTCGGGAATTGAAAGATCCTCAGCTTTCAGTTTTCTTGGATAGCCGGTACCGTCCAGTTTTTCGTGATGGTTGCCAGCCCACTCCGGTACATGTTTAAGTGCCTTCGGGAACGGCAGTTTATTGAGCATGATAATGGTCTGCACGATATGGTCATTGATCTTAAAACGGTCTTCATCGGTAAGCGTTCCTGCTGCGATGCACAGGTTTGTGACCTCACCCAGATTGTAAACATAGTCAGGGACATCCATTTTGAAAGCATAGGGGTTATCACCAAAGGGCCTGCCCCCATCGGTACGCGGAATAAGATGCTCCGGCCTGTCCGCCAGCAATTGCTCATCAGCCGGGGCATTTACCGGTGGCACGTCCTTACGCAGCTGAACTTCATCCTCAGATAGCCCGATACGATCATCAAAATGGCGCACCCAGGTTTGACTGGCTATCTCTCTGATACGTTGCATATGATCGGGATTCATACACTCACTGCCCACGTTGCAACTGGCGACGAAGACAAAGTCTTCCTGTAATTGCAGCTGATGGTCTTTCAGCCCCTTACGCAGCTTTTTTTTATCACCAGGATGTTCTGCAAGCCCATCACGATAAGCGATTTCTGCATCGCGCCACAGCACCTCAAAGCGCATACGGATTTCGTGGATACGGTTGTATATAGTCTCCAGCTTTGTCGCCTTGTCGACGATGTACTCCGGTGTCGTAACCTTGCCGCAGTCGTGCAGCCAGGAGGCAACATAAAGTTCGTAGGTTTCGTCTTCCGACAGGCTAAAGTCCCTGAAAGCTTCGAGCCTGGATCGCGATGCTTCGTTGGCAAGCAGTTCGGCCAGTACCGGCACGCGCTGGCAATGCCCCCCCGTGTAGGGTGACTTGGTATCGATTGCCCCGGCAATCAACTGCACGAAGGAATCAAATAAATCTTTTTGCGCCCGTATTAGTCGATTGTTATCCAGTGCCAGTGCGGCATTTGATGCCAGCGCATGAACATAGGCCCGGTAGGCATGGTCAAAACCGGTGATTTCCTTGCTATGGCGGTCTCGGGAATTAACAAGCTGTAATACGCCGATAACTTCTTTCTGTCTATTGAGTAATGGCAGTGCGAGATAGGATTTACACAGGTAATCACCGGACTGATGACGTTTCCTTACACTGCTGAAATCAAGCACTCTATTCTCGTTAATGTTGTCAACAGAAACAGGGTTCTTCGTCTGTAACACATATAACTCAGCATGAATATTATTCTCATCGTTGATTAGGATGGGGTCGATATCAATGGGTGACTGACTTGTTCCTCCGATGTGTATTGCGATTTCATCATTACGCACCAGGGCATATTCAAGTTGTGTATTGTCATCACTGAGCAGTGCAATGCTGCCACCGTCCGCATTGGTGACGGTCATGGCATCCTGTAGGATGAGTTCCAGTACACGTTCTATTTTTTGCTCGGCAGATAGTGAGCGGGCAATTTCTATAAAGCGCTGTATGACTGTTTTCATTACCGTCATCGTGCTGGCAAGACTGCTTACTTCCCTGATACGGGAATTGACATGTACCGCAGTATCAAAATCAAAATCACGTATACGTTCAGCCTGCTGATCGAGTGTGTGCAGAGAACCAGCGATGCGGCGCGTAACATACAGCCCCAGGAAGATCGCAATCAGGATAACGAAACCTGCTAATATCAAATTTTCGCGTGCCATGGCACGGGCATTTGTGGTGAGTTCTCTGACAGGAGTAGCAATGGCCAAGTAGGTACGCCGTTTTGGGTGTGCCGATAAATCCGAGACAATACTGAACCATTCCCCCTGTTCAGTATTGATGATGTTCCCCTTACCCAATTGCTTGCGTAGCGATTCATTATAGAGTTCGGATAACTCATCCCTCTCAAGATCAAGGACGTTGATGCTCCCTTTAAGAAATTGTGACTGCCGCTCTAACATGACCTCATTATCGATATAGACAAGCACTGTACCTTTTTCGTCGAATATTACAGCCTGTGTGGAATCCGTTAGTTTATGGTCCTGTAATACACTGGCCAGACTATCCAGGGCAATATCGGCAGCAACCACACCGAGGCCATTTGCCAATCGGCGTGCGCTAGTAATTCCCATTTGGCCTGTTGAAGCAAAACGATAAGGTGCCGTACGTATTTGGTAGTCACTATTTATGGCCTGCTTGTACCATGGCCGCGTGCGTGGATCATAGCCCGATAAAAAGCGATCATTTTCACTGATCAGTGTAAGTTTTTCGTCGTAGTAGAGATAACGTTCTAAAGCTAATTTACCCGGGTTTCGTTCGATCAGTTTGACCAGATAAGCCGCTTTCTTTGGTGCAGCAGTCTGTCTGCTCAACAGTTCATTGCCGCGTAAGGCCCAGATAACAATAAAGTCACCATTCGAATAGCCCACAGAGACATTAGCCAGCCAGCGTGTATTACGTAATGCCTGGACAAAATAGGGTAGAAGATCGAGACGCTGTTGACGACCGCCGCTGATCTTTTCAAGCTGTGTTGACAGGCTGATGAAATTTCCCACCGGTTCCATCAGCGCCTTCAGGCTTTGTGAAGTTTGTTCGGCTGCACGTTTGAAAATAACGCCGGTTGATTGCAGCGTTTCTTTTTTCTGACCTTCGTAGGTATACCCGGTGATCGCACCGCCAAGTACAACTAACAGGACAGTCAGCAAACTGCTGATACTCAGCTGCAAACTCATCCTGCCAGTAAAGAATCCACCGGATGGATGTACCCGCAACTGCGTGAAAGGTTTCAGTAACTCAGGCATATTACATATCATTATATCCTGCCAGAAGCCTGCTACTGTAATGCGCCTTACCTGCATAAGCAATCAGTCATAAGGGAGTTCTTCTCATCAGCGTTGGCCCAATCGTTTGTCCTGGGAACCTCTGATTCATTCACCATTGTGGGGAACATAGTGGTGAATAAAACGCTAAGTACTTGATTATATTACATGAGATTGCCAGGCCTTGACGCTCGTGGTGTTGAGGAGGGTGTAGTCATCCTCCTGCAGGAGATGCCCGGAGGGTGCAATGATGGGTTTTTTGAATGAATCGGAGGTCCCCTGGATTAATTGTTGCAGACCTTGTGGGTGATAGCGCATTTGGGGTGGCTCTATTACGGTCAATCCAGATAAAAAAACGACCCGTATTTCTACGGATCGTCCAGCTATCGATTATGTGTAGTAGATTATTTAATACTTAATTTTGAACTACATCAACTTCTACACGACGGTTACGAATACGGCCTGCACGTGTACTGTTATCAGCAACCGGGTTTGCTTCGCCCTTACCGGTAACATTCATACTGTTACGATCAGCACCGTGGTTCTCAGCCAGGTAGTCTGCAACAACGTTTGCGCGTCGCTGTGATAATTTCATATTGTAAGCTTCTGGACCTGAGCTATCAGTGTAACCGGTAATATTTATGTGGCTTGTTCCCTTTTTTAACTTTTCTTTATAAGGTGCAAGACGGCTTGCTACATCATCAAGTATCGCCTTGTCATCAGAAGACAGGACGTCACTATCAAAAGAAAACTGAATGTTGTTGACGACGATATGCTCTAGAACTGTGTCCTTTACAATTTCAGGAGCAGCTATCACAGGTGCTTTTTTTATAGCCGCTTTTTTCTTTTTATAACCACATTCTTCCAGAAGTTTTGTAGTTTTGTCACCAGACCGCACGCATTTCCCCTCACCGTCCCTAACGAGAGAACCATCACCACTCCTGACATAATTATTTACTTTTTTTTTGCCTGCTTGTGCAGGCATCGCAATGGTAACCAGTAAGCCCAGAGCTGCTACTAATACTATTTTTGAATATTTCATGTGCTTCCCTTGTAAATTAATAATGAACGATTATTGAGAATGAACGTTTTAGTTTAAATCTATTTGTTATATTTTTTATAAAAACCTGGCTATTCACCACACAGACACTAGCATCACTGTAGACTGGCTTTAGGCACACGTACCAATTTTCCGTAATACTTTTTATTCTTAACCCGGGTTGAACAGGGGAATCCCATATCAACGGGTGTCAGAATGCCCGAGATTCTAAATATATTGATAGAACCCGCACAATTCTAGCATGAAAATAATACACTTCAAACCATACTTTCATTCAAAAATGATATCACTAACATATTGTTTATACTAAATAATAAATTATCCATTTTCCCCAGTAAGCTACTTTTCATGTCTTTTCAAACAAAATTATTTGATCCATCTCAAGTTAATGGCTGCTCTGTTAATTCTGATTATAATGCATAAACTGTCATATCGAAGCAAGGATCGTATTCCAGGCGCACTCTGACAGTATAATGGCAACTGCTCACGCCGTTGAAATGCGGCGCGTAAGAGAAGGAGCCATCTGTTGCTACATCACAAGGGGCACGACACGACACAAATTATCAGATGAATAAACTGACATCTGCCTTCTGTGCCGTAGGCAGAAAACTGGCTGCACCGATCCAGTCCTGAATTTCAGGAATAAATTCACTTTGATCCATAGTGAATAAATCAACCGTCATTTGACAGGCCAACAGTTTTACGTCAGCTTCAAGACACAGAGAACGCAGCTCTTCGATAGTCGCCACCCCCTTGTCTTTCATCGTCTTTTTCATCATACCGCTAGCCATTTTTTCAAACCCCGGTACATTTGCCATAATGGTATTTGGAATATTCATATTCATCTTACGCAACCATTCTGGACCCACCGGCATTTTCATTGGCATGGCTGGATTACCGAGGGGGCTAATCTCAAGATCCAGGTCTTTTTTCAGCAGATTAAGACCATAGAAGGTAAAAAATACCGATACATCCCAGCCCATGGCGGCGGCTGTTGAAGATAAAATAAACGGTGGATACGCCATATCCAGCGTTCCCTTGGTTGCAATGATGGTCATTGACGGCACATGTGCTGCTTCGCGCTCAGCCATACGGTCGTCAAACCATTTATTAAACAGGTTCCTATCCATCGCTGGCTCCTGTACTACCTTTGCTGTATTTCCCATGAGTGTCTCCTTTTGGATCCCTCTATTTAATGTGTGTTCAACTCAATACGAATATTTTTTAGCGCAGAACCAAGGCGATAAATCACTTCAGGGTCGTTCTTTGCCTTGGCGAGTAAGATCATGCCTTCTAGATAGGCAAGCATTGCCTCAGCAGTAAACTCGCTGTCTAACGGAGGAATAATACCCTGTTCTATTGCCTCATCCAGTGTGTCTTTGAAACGGTCTTTTGCTGAAATAAATACAGCATTGAGTTTGGCACGTAGGACATCATCCTGGGTACTGACTTCAAGCGCCAGGTTGCCAAACAGGCAGCCCGGAATATGACCATTCAGTTCTTTACTGGATCTTTGCCAGAAATACGCAGCATCAATGACATAATCAATTCTCTCCATTGGAGGAAGTAGCGGATCAAAGGCCTCAGCGACGAATCCGTTTGCCCAGTCTAAGGCAAAATTATCAATAACAGCCAGAACCAGATCCCGCTTGGAAGGAAAGAAATGATAAAAGCTACCCTTCTGTATTGATGCCATATCACAGATTTCCCTAATGCCCACATCGGCATAGCTGCGATTATGGAAGCGTGACTTGGCGACTTCTATGATTCTTTCACGGGTACCGTTGGTACTGTTCATGTGTTGAATATAGTTGACCGGTCGGTCTAATGCAAGGGAAAGCTCAAAGCTCGCAAGATTGTTTCCTTTTAACTTTTAACTTTTAACTTTTAACTTTTTACTTTCAACTGGTTAAACCCAAAACATCCTGCATGGTATAA
This sequence comes from Gammaproteobacteria bacterium, assembly GCA_013150915.1. GTDB lineage: Bacteria > Pseudomonadota > Gammaproteobacteria > BMS3Bbin11 > BMS3Bbin11 > BMS3Bbin11. Next base: position 13,355 of record JAADJE010000112.1, on the reverse strand, counting down.
AGCCCGGCAGGCTGTTGCGCCAGCCACTTTGCCGCCCGCACCGCACCACTGGCGAATGTGGCTCGACTTGAGGCCTTGTGGGTGATCTCTATGCGTTCACCATCAGAGATAAACATCACCGTATGCTCACCCACAATATCACCCCCCCTTATGGTTGAAAAACCGATGGTATTACGGTCTCTTTCGCCGGTATGGCCTTCTCTGCCATACACGGCACAATCTTTCAGGTTTCGGCCCAGTGTATCGGCAATGACTTCACCCATACCGAGCGCGGTACCTGATGGTGCATCAACCTTATGCCTGTGGTGGGCTTCAATAATTTCAATATCGACAGAATCACCCAGGACTTCTGCAGCTGTAGCCAGTAATTTAAAACATAAATTCACACCAATGCTCATGTTTGGAGCAAAAACAACAGGAATCTGTTTTGCTGCGGCAGCAATCTGTTGTTTTTCTTCCACCGAAAAGCCAGTAGTACCAATAACCATCGCCTTGTTATGCTTCAGACAAAGATCCAGGTGATTCATAGCGGGCTCCGGTCGGGTAAAATCAATCAGCACATCGAAACATTCCGGATCAGGTTTTTTTTCGATCAATATACCGGTCGCACCGATACCGGCAACCTCGCCGCTATCGCATCCAATTGCAGCGCTATCGGGGTGCTCAGAGGCGGCACCGGTTTTTATTCCGGAGGTAATCTGGCAGGTTCTTATCAGCGCCTGTCCCATGCGACCGGCTGCTCCTGGTATGGCTGTTTTTACCATTTTATTGATTCCATGTTTATCTAAAGAACCTCCGATCAATTCACGAACGCGTATCTTACGCCTGAAATACCCGGCTTTTTCATTGGATCACAGTATTTCCTGTGGTCACAAACCTGTAGAGTTTGGATCAAATCTACTTCGTCCAGACACGTCAGAGATTCCTTAATGTTTTTCACGTAGCGCCAGGGTATCCAGCAGATATTGCTGAGCAGAAAACCCTTCTTCGCCCTTTTCTGGCTCGACACGACTATAATTGCCCTCTTCATCGAGTTGCCATGCATTAATATTATCTTTCAGATAGACCTCGAGTCCATGCCGATAAACCAGAGACTTCAGCTCTTCATCTTCTATGGGTGTACAGGTTTCCACACGGCGGAAGAAGTTCCTGTCCAGCCAATCCGCACTGGAGATATACAACTCCCTGTTTCCACCATTCTCAAAACAGAAGATTCGATGGTGCTCGAGAAAACGGCCAACGATTGAGCGTACACGGATATTTTCAGACAATCCCTTGATCCCTGGTCGTATACCGCATATCCCCCTAATAATAAGGTCTATGCTGACACCCGCCATTGACGCCTCATAAAGCGCCTTCATGACATCGAATTCCTGGAGCGAATTCATTTTTGCGATGATCGCTGCTGGCCTGCCCTCCCTTGCATTTTTAGCCTCACGGTTAATTTTAGCAATTATATTCTCATGCAGAGTAAACGGCGCCTGCAGTATTTTGTTCAGGCCCGAAAACTTACCCAGACCGGTAAGCTGTAGAAATATCCTCTGAACATCCTCGGCGATTTCCGGGCGCGCGCTAATAATCCCGAAGTCTGTGTAGGTTCGTGCCGTCCCTGCATGGTAATTCCCTGTACTGAGATGGGTATAATTATGCAGACCGTCCTCCTCCTTACGGACCACAAGAATCATCTTGGCATGTGTTTTATGTCCCACTACACCATAAACTACCTGTACGCCGGCACGTAGCATGCGGTTGGCTACCTTGATGTTGGCATCTTCATCAAAACGCGCTTTCAGTTCAACAACTGCCGTGACATCCTTACCCGCCAATGCGGCGTTGATCAAGGCCTGGACTATTTCTGAATCCCTGTCGGTTCGATACAGGGTCTGTTTGATGGACAATACTTTGGGGTCTTTTGATGCCTCCCTCACAAAGTCAATCACCGGTACAAAACTCTGATAGGGGTGATGCAATAGAAGATCTTTCTTCCTGATGGCATCAAACAGGCTCGGTCTGCTGTGTGTTTTTTGATTCGGTTTGAGTACACGAAAAAATGAATCTGATACCGGGGTCTCGAATATATTACCCGGGGTAAAATTGCGATATTTCAGTTCCGGGCGGTCGATCATCGCCGGCACAGCGATTAAGCGATTAAGGTTCACCGGGCCGTTAACCCTGTACAAATCATCATCATTCAATAAAAATTTTTCCTGCAGTAACTTGACCAGTTCATCAGAGCAATTATCGGCTACTTCCAGGCGTACGCTGTCGCCAAAATTACGGGTCGGCAGCTCACCTTCCAGTGCATCCATCAGATCATTAGATTCTTCCTCATCAACAAATAGGTTGCTGTTGCGGGTTACCCTGAACTGGAAGCAGCCAGTGACTTCCATTCCCGGAAACAGGGAATCAACATGTTGATGCAGTATTGATGACAAAAAAACCAGATCAGTATCACCGCTGGCAACCTCAGCAGGAAAATGGATAACACGGGGTAGAGATCGTGGCGCTGTAACTATCGCATGGTCTGTATCACGGCCAAAGGCATCCAGGCCCTCCAGCGAAACAATGAAGTTCAAACTCTTATTAATAACGGGCGGAAAAGGGTGCGAGGGATCTAGTCCAACCGGACTCAAGACAGGAAAAATCTCATTAGTAAAAAAATCCTTTACCCATTTTTTCTGTGCATCTGTCCAGTGATCCCTGCGAATGAAATTGATACCTTCCCTGGACAATGCTGGAACCAATTCTTTATTCAGCACATAGTACTGCATCCTGACCAGGTGATGCGCTTCTTCGGTGATCTTTTGCAGCGCATCCTTTGGCAACAAACCGTCAGCGCCTGTGGTAGAAATACCGTGCTTTGAAAACTCTTTTAAGCGGGCAACTCTGATCTCAAAGAACTCATCCAGATTGCTGCATGAAATGCAAAGAAACTTGAGGCGCTCTAACAGAGGCGTCTCTGCATCACGGGCCTGTGCAAGCACACGGGAATTAAACTGCAGCAGACTGAGTTCACGATTTATGTAGTATTTTGAATCGTTGATATCCATCACGATATGGCGGTACAAATAAGCAAGTGTAACCGAAATGGTATCACAGGTTTTCTCTTTAGCGTCTTATGCGTCCTTGTGGCCATCTTCCTGTCGACAGACATTTACACTAACCCCTTTCCAGAAACGCTGATACTTCCGCAAAATTACGGGTTCGTTTCATGGCGGGTAGACTTCTGATAAAGATTTTGCCGTAGGATTTGCTGACCAGCCGACTATCGCACAGGATAAAGACGCCCCGATCGTCCACTGATCGTATCAAACGACCAGCCCCCTGGCGCAGCGCTACGACAGCCTGCGGAAGTTGCAATGTCATGAAGGGGTTCAGGCCAGCGCTCCTGGCCGCCTTGCTACGGGCCTGTAATACAGGGTCATCCGGTACGGCAAAGGGAAATTTATCAATCATCACTGCAATCAGGGCATCCCCCTTGACATCCACCCCTTCCCAGAAACTGCCTGTACCGAGTAGTACGGCATCACCGGCATCGCGGAAACGTTTCAGCAATTCATGCCTGGGGGCCTCACCCTGCACCAGTAATGGATAGTCACATCGACCTTCCAGCATACTCGCCGCCTCATTCAGGGCACGATAACTGGTAAAAAGTATAAAAACCCGGCCACGAGATATTTTTATCAGCTTCTCAGCCAGTTCAACCACACTGGCTGTGTGCCCTGAATCACCAGGCTCAGGCAAGCCTTCAGGCAAATAAAATAATGCCTGCTCAGAATAATTGAAGGGGCCGGGCCAGATGCCGGTGCCTGCATCTTCAAGCCCAAGCTGCTGCTGGTAATGAGTAAAACTCCCGGAAACGGCCAGTGTTGCTGAGGTGAAGATCACCGATCTGTCCTGTTCACATACCAGTTCCCTGAATTTGTCAGCAATGCTCAGTGGGGTACTGTGAAGTCGGAATCCAGTTTTACTGGTCTCGTACCAGCGAATAAATTCTTTGTTACTGTCTGTGCTCAATGCAGCCAGCCTGTCAATTAACACTTGTGCACGCTCGTAACAGTTCTCAAGCTGGTCACCCGTTACGGCAGCAGATTTCAGGAGTTCCAGCATCTGTTGCAGGCCCTGCTTTAGTGATTCAAGCGCCGTAGTGAAACCGGAAATAGCTTCAAGTTGGGACCAGCTGCCTCTGCCCATGGATGTCCCCATTGCAAGTCGACATTCCCTGGCCCGCTTTTCCAGTTTATCGGCACGCCTCTCAAAACCCGTAATTCCACTTTTTTCTGTCACCTCAGCCCGTTGTGCATCACGGCAAAGATCCAGTATCTGTCGCAGGCTAACCCCCGTACTAAAATACATACTGGCTGTGTCCGGTATCTGGTGGGCTTCATCAAATATCACCACATCGACTTTTGGCAGCAGTTGCCCGAAACCTTCTTCTTTTAACACAACATCCGCCAGAAAAAGATGATGATTGACGACTAGAATATCGGCTTCCATGGCATCCTTGCGTGCCATGTTGATGAAGCAATCATCATAATGCCGACATTTCATGCCGATACAGTTGTCGACAGTTGAGGTAACATCAGACCAGACCCTGGATTGCTCAGGCACACCACTGACTTCGGCGACATCACCATGTAATGTCGTCAGCGACCACTTGCTGATCAGAGCAAGGTCTACATGCGGGTAAGGGCTATAACCGGATCGGTCCAGCTCAGCCTGCTCCAGCCGAAAGCGGCAAAGGTAGTTGGAGCGCCCTTTTAATAAAGCCATGGTGACAGGTACTTCCAGGGCACGCCGGACGAGTGGTAAATCCAGTTTATACAACTGGTCCTGAAGATGTCGGGTGCCGGTAGACACCAATACCTTTTTCCCGGACAGCATGGCAGGCACCAGATAGGCGAGGGTTTTACCCGTTCCTGTACCCGATTCAGCAATCAGAATTTCTTTATCTGTTATGGCCTGTTCAATACGTGATGCCATTTGCTGCTGAGACTCGCGAACACGATAATTATCCAGCAGGTGAGTAAAGGGCCCACCTGAGCCAAGCAGTGAAGATGCGTCAGTAAGAAGTGTCAATGGTGCTATATTTGTTGATTACTCTTCTTGCATACATTCAATAAGGGCCGCTTCCCAATCAGGCAGGGAAATACCAAATGTATCGAAAAGTTTTTTATTTGATAGCACCGTATAGGCCGGTCGTTTCGCCGGCGTAGGATAATCGACAGTCGGAATATCAAGTACTCGAGTGTCGGAATATTCTGATGCGGAAACGATTGCCCTGGCAAATCCACACCAGCTGGTTTCACCGCCGCAGGTCATGTGATAAACCCCGCTAACCGTTTCGGAAAACCCGTTATGAAGCATGAAGTATTGCACCAGCTTCAGGCTGGCATCAGTCAGGGCACGTGTTGTAGTCGGTGCCCCTATCTGGTCACCGACAACTTTCAACTCATCTCGCTCGGCCGCCAGCCGCAGTATCGTGCGAAGAAAATTCTGCCCATGCATGGAGTAAACCCAGCTGGTTCGTAAAACCAGAGAGTTTTTACAATGCATCAGCACCGCATTCTCTCCATCCAGTTTGGTTGAGCCGTATACAGATTCTGGATTGGGTATATCATCTTCGGAATAAGGCCGAGTTGCCGTGCCATCAAAGACATAATCAGTAGAATAATGAATCATTCCGGCATTCAGGATGGTGGCCACTTCAGCCATTACTGAAGGCGCCTCAGCATTTACCTTCGCCGCCAGCTCAACGTCTGATTCTGCCTTGTCTACCGCAGTGTAAGCCGCGGCATTTATGATGAGGTTCGGCTTTTCATCATTTATTACCTGGCGAAGTCGGTCAAGATGGGAAAGATTGAGATCATTGATACCGTATCCTGATAACTCCTCAACCCCGGCAACATTCGGCAAGGCTTCATTCAAATGTGTCCCCAGCTGGCCATCACACCCAAACAGTAGAATCTTCATAGCTATACTCAGTTCTGCGCGAGAACTAACTCTTTCAACAAAGGTGCGTTGCGGTCTTTTTCTGACACCAGGGGGTCGCTGATCGGCCAGTCTATACCAATATCAGGATCATCCCAACGTATGCCCGCATCTTCGGCAGGTATATACTGTGCCGTACATTTATAGGTCACATCAACAGTATCGCTGAGAACACAAAAACCATGCGCATAGCCGGGTGGAATATAAAGCTGATGCTTGTTCTCTTCACTCAACACCACACCATACCACTGTCCATATGTGGCAGATTCAGGTCGAATATCAACAGCCACATCAAAAATCTCGCCCGTTACCACTCGTACCAGTTTGCCCTGCCATGTCGGAAACTGATAGTGCAGACCACGCAATACCCCACGACTGGAACGTGAGTGGTTATCCTGTACAAAATTTACCGGCAGGCCATTTTCTTCAAAAATGGCTGAATTAAAAGTCTCGAGAAAAAAACCCCGATCATCTTCAAAGACCCGCGGGACAATTAAGCGTACACCCTTTAGATGGGTATCGTGGACTTCCAATGGATTCTCCTTGTATTCGTGTGCCGAACGATGAGGCCATCCTCTGGGTTCAGTGTTATAAAGTAGTATACCAGCCGTGAGTTCAGGTAAAAGAGCCTTCGTGGATATTTCTCATACCGGAATACGAGACGATTAATATAGCCGTGCGATCTGTCTCCCCTACAGATATACCGTTCACTGGGCTAGAGATTTTGTAGGAAATTACCACAGACCGATCGTAGATCAAGCAGTTTGCCATGAAAAAAGTGACTGGCACCACGCACGATCTCCAACTGTGGTGGGTTCTCCAGGCTATGAACCCAGTTGATCACTGAATTGCTATCAACGACCTCATCCTCATCACCCTGTATCAACAGCCAGGGACAGATTATCGATGACAGATTTTCAAAATCAAACATACCTACCGGCGGGGCAACCGTGATCAGGGCAGCAGAATCAGCCTCTGCCGCTACCTGTAAAGCGATATATGAACCAAAAGAGAAGCCGGCAAGGATCATTGGCAAACCGGGTTGGCTAGAGGCTAGCCAGTCAAGGACTGCCAGCGCATCATCTGTTTCACCCGCACCTTCGTCATATACACCCGTACTGACACCGACACCTCTGAAATTAAATCGAACTGCAGTACGGTTACTTGCCGTTAGAGATTTGGCCAGAGTATGCACCACCTTGTTCTGCATAGTGCCGCCGTAGAGTGGATGTGGATGGCAGATGACTGCACCGCCCAGTGGGCTGCCCGCAGCACAGTCGACTATTCCTTCGAGGGTCCCTGACGGACCGGGAATAGTAACAGGGAATGATGAGAGCCCTTCTTTACAGCGATCAAACATTTGATTTACGGTTTACGGTTTACGACCTATAACTTGGAACTTGGAACTTGAAACTTGAAACCCAATACCACATAAACCATAAATCATTTTTTCAATCCCCCAAGCGTCAGTTTGTATGGATCAAGCAAACGATCAAGCTCAGCCTCGCCGAGGTCTGTCATTTCCAGTGCGATATCTTTTACAGTGCGGTTTTCTGCATAGGCACGTTTAGCAATTTTCGCGCCAAGCTCATAGCCAATAACCGGATTGAGCGCCGTCACCAGTATTGGGTTACGTTCAAGCGAGTCATTCAGTACGGCCTCGTTAACGACAAAACCATCAATAGCCTTTTCAGCCAGTACAGTGCATGCATTGCTCAGCAACTCAATGCTGGCACTCAGGTTTTTTACCAGAACAGGCAGCATGACATTAAGCTGAAAGTTTCCTGACTGCCCGGCCAGGGTAATTGTTGTGTCATTGCCTATTACTTCAGCACAGACCATCGCTACGGCCTCTGGAATGACCGGATTGATTTTCCCGGGCATTATACTGCTGCCCGGCTGCAGTGCTGGCAGAGTAATTTCTCCCAGGCCCGCCAGTGGACCGGAATTCATCCAGCGCAGGTCATTGGCAATCTTCATCATTGCCACGGCCAGTGATTTCAGCTGGCCGCTGAGTGCAACGGCATCATCCTGACTGGACAGGCCAGAGAAAAAATTATCACGCACTCTGAAGCTAAGGCCGGTCAGATCGTTCAGGGCCAAGACGCATCCCTCAGCAAAACCTTCTGGTGTATTGATACCCGTACCAACGGCTGTCCCCCCTAAGGGAAGATCCAGCACCCCTGATGCGGCCTGCTGGATTCGTGACTTCGCACGGATAATCTGATCACGCCAACCGCTGATTTCCTGACCCAGGGTAACGGGCATTGCATCCATCAAATGAGTGCGACCTGTCTTTACTGCGCGACCCAACGCATCAGACCGTCTGCTCAAACTCGATTCCAGCTTGTCCAGCGCAGGGATCAATGCCTCATTTACCCGTAATGCAGCAGCCACATGAATAGCGGCCGGGAACACATCGTTCGAGCTTTGCCCCATATTGACATGATCATTCGGGTGCACCTGTACGCCTGATTCCCGGGATGCCAGGGTCGCGATAACCTCGTTGGCATTCATATTTGTACTGGTACCCGAACCGGTCTGAAAGACGTCGATGGGAAACTGATCATCATGCTTGCCTTCGGCAACGGCGGCGGATGCCAGTGTAATGGCTCTTGTTCTTGCTTCATCCAGCAAAGCCAGATGATGATTGGTTGTCGCGCAGGCCTGTTTTATCAGGCCCAATGCGCGGATCACTGAACGCGGCAGTGTACTGCCGGATATCGGGAAATTATTCACCGCACGCTGTGTCTGCGCACCATAGAGTGCATCCACCGGCACCTCTACCTCTCCCATAGAATCCTTTTCAACACGCGTTTGTTTTTTATCCATGAATCCCTGCCTGTGAAGTCCAGTCTTCAGCTGATATGATCATCATCTACTTTTATGAATTATTCAGCTCATATAATACTGTACCCTTAAGATAATGAATACTGAAACCACAGCACGCCTGCTGATCAGCTGCGATGATAAACCCGGTATAGTCGCCACCGTCTCAAATTTTCTCTATCACCATGGTGCCAACATAACGGCGCTGGATCAGCATTCCAGTGATCCTGAAGACGGAACCTTCTTGATGCGTCTGGAATTCCAGACACCGCACCTGAATACCAGCCAGTCGTTGCTCGAGCAAGCTTTCGCTGAAAATGTCGCCAAACCCTATAATATGGACTGGAAAATTAGCTATGCAGCACGGCACAAACGCACCGCCATACTGGTATCCAAACAAGATCATGCCCTGCTCGAACTACTATGGCGCTGTTCGCGTGGCCAATTGCCTATAGATATTACCCAGGTTATCAGTAACCACACCGATGTCGAAGCGGCAGTAAAGTCCTTTGGTGCCACGTTCCATCATGTGCCCGTCAATGCCGGTAATAAAGTACAGGCAGAAAATAAAATACTCGAATTGTTATCTGGTGATACTGATCTGGTTGTACTGGCCCGTTATATGCAGATACTGTCTGCCAATTTTATCAGCCACTTCCCAAACCGTATCATCAATATCCATCATTCCTTCCTGCCGGCTTTCGTCGGTGCCGACCCTTACCGAAGGGCTGCAGAACGCGGGGTAAAAATCATCGGTGCCACCGCCCATTACGTTACCGAAGACCTCGACGAAGGCCCAATCATCGAACAAGATGTCAAACGCGTATCACATCGCCACGATGTTGAAGAACTGAAAGAATTTGGTCGGGATATTGAACGCAACGTACTGGCCCGCGCCGTGCGCTGGCATGCTGAAGACAGGATACTGTTGCATCAGAATCGCACAGTAGTGTTCGCTGAGTGGTAGGCTTGAAAGTCAAAGCCCTGTGGTTCAAATCTGTTTTCTTTCAGGTTCAGAAAATTCCCCAAGTTCTCGCAATACCGCCGTGGCATAACACCCCGGCGATAATGAGAACTTCAGTTCCAACTGCTTTTCCTCAGGCCATTCCCAGGATAAATCAGCTACTGACATGCGTAGACTGCGGCGAGCCATTTGTTGCCCGACTTTTTCCAGCCCCTCTTTCCAGCAGTGCCAGTCGCTGAGGCTTGACGTCTCTATGTCTGCAGCCTCAGCCGTCAGCATGTGACTTCCTCTGCCCCAGAGCGGACCCGTCGGGCTGATGTCGAGCTCATCTACTCTTTTTCGTATCTCATCATCGACGGTATCAATATGAAAACAGGACCGTGAACCGTTAAGCATCATGCTGTCACCCTGGATGGCTTTGTTCCAGGTGTTACTGTGGATTCTTTCCGCAAGCAGCAGATTAAATAACCATGATCGTGCCGCTGAAAAATAGATGTTTCGTATAAATCTGTCCCTTACTCGTCTGCTATTTACCAGCACCTCATCTGCGTGGTATAGATTATTGGCATTATGACCAAAACGCTGAGCGGTAAAATAATTTGGCACGCCGTTTCTTTTTATTTCTACCAGTCTCTGATCCGCCAGTTCTCTGCTGCCAAGAAATTCACGTAGTATGAGTCGAAAACTATTTCTCTGCAGGGCACCGCGCCTGATTTTCTTACTGTGTCTATTAATTGAAAGAAACTCAAGCGACGAATCTGCCATACCCTGCCAGTCTGGATCATTCTTACCGGGCAGGTGGACACTGAAATACTGTGAGGTGATAGCATTTCTATCTTTCAGACCGGCGTAACTAACTGCCTTTCGGGGGACGTTGCTGTAATGAGCCAGGGCCCGTGCGACGTCTTCCGTATTCCTGCCCCTTTTTCGTATATGTAAAAAAGTGTGCTCACCCTTCCCTGTGGGTGAAAACCCCAGCTCTTCGTCTACAACAAAGTCTTCCTCTGTGGTACGGAGTTCCCCGTTTATGGGTAGAATTTGATATGCGCGGGGTAAGTTATTGAGTTGATAAGTGTGGCGCATCGCTAAATGGCTCCTCTAAAAGATGGAAAGAACTCGCCATTACGCCCTTCGAGGCATTTCCTGCGGTCACAACCCTTGGCAATGGCCCGCTATTACGTGCGATTTGCGTCTCAAACCTGAATAGTTTAGACCGCAATCTACTTCGCCCAGGATTAATCAGGTTCCCTAAAATAAAAAAGGCCGCTGTATAAACGACAGCGACCTTCATCATTTCTATTCTGCAGATCAGGCGGCAGCTTTACCTGACTTTTCCTTCAGATCGGCAATAGCGGCAGTAATCGCGTCTTCTGCCAGTACTGAACAATGAATTTTGACTGGCGGCAGGGCCAGTTCTTCAGCAATGGCTGTATTTCTGATCTCGCCAGCTTCATCCAGAGTCTTGCCTTTCATCCATTCTGTTACCAATGAACTCGAAGCAATGGCCGAACCGCAGCCGTAGGTCTTGAATTTGGCGTCTTCAATCACACCATCATCATCGATCTGGATTTGTAACCGCATGACATCGCCACAGGCCGGTGCACCGACCATTCCGGTACCCACGTTTGGAGCATCCTTGTCCAGTGTCCCAACATTTCTGGGATTTTCATAATGATCCAGTACTTTTTCACTGTAGGCCATAATTTAATTTACTCCGTGCACGCTCACTCTAAATATGTTTACAAGATTCCGCTTATTATAGCAGTAAAATTCGATATTTTCCGTATGATTACTTAGCCGGCTTTTCTTAAATCTGTATAGGTTCCTGGCAGTGCTGTCCGCAGTACACCCGGGTGCATATCAACAATGGCATCACCGTCATCAGGCCGCTCAATGCAATCTTTCAGGGAAATATTGTGCAGAAACTGGTAGAGGCTTCGACTCAACGAACTCCACATCATCTGACTCAAGTTGCGAACATTGTCTCCATAATGCGGGATAACAGTTTCACGCATATTATAGGTACGGTCATCAACGGATGTCACAATGTCTGCCACCGAGATTTTTTCAGGTTCCAGAGCCAGTCTGTAACCACCGCCCGGTCCGCGGACACCCTCAATAAGATTACTCTCTCTTAAATTTGCAAAAAGCTGTTCGATATATGAGACAGAAATAGCCTGATCTGCTGCAATTTGAGCCGCTGTCATGGCCTGCCCTTTGCCATTTATTGCAAGAAACATCATCCCTGAAATAGCTATCTGACCTTTTGACGATAATCTCATATAATTCTCCTGATGCTTGGGGCATCAATTCCCGACCATTTAGGTTGGTTATTGTATTAGAATAACCTACTACTGTCAATAATCAGGGTGTTTAAGCGATAATTATTGCACCTGAGAATTGGCAAATAAAATAGCATATAACTTTATTATTCAATTACTTAATAAATACATGTTAATAATCTACATCCCTATGCTGTAAACTGTCTGCTATTCATAATATTCTTTAATCACTTCCTCCTGGATGACGATTTCACCTTATATTTTTGACCTGAAAAGCACTGAGTTCGATGAACTGATTCTAGCAAATTCAGACAAAGGCCCCGTTCTGGTAAACTTCTGGTCTGCTAAAGCCGCGCCCTGCATGATGCTAATGCCGCGTCTGGTTAAGCTCTGTACTGAGTATCAGGGACGATTTCTTCTTGGCATGGTAAATACCGATGAAGAAACTGATCTCGTACGGCAGCTGAGCATACACAGCCTGCCCCATGTGCGGATCTATCTAAAAGGTGAAGTGGCTGAAACTATCCGCAACGCCGAATCTGAAAAGAGTCTGAGACAGATCCTGGCGAAACATATCCCGCAGGGACTTAGTTCATTACATACCCGGGCAATAGAGCACGTTCAATCAGGCAAAACCGAAGAGGCTTTACAACTGCTGGCAGAGGCCGTTATTGAGACTCCAGATGACGTACGCATCCCTGCTGATATGCTGAAACTACTGATACGGCAAGCACGTTTTACTGAGGCTGAAAAACTCGGCTATTCCATCCCACTGCCCCTCCAGAACAACCCATCAATCAGCCTGTTGATGACTCACCTGGAAATAATCAACGCCAGCCCCAAAGAGGATGAATCACCCATCGAAACAATAAATGCATTATACAATAAACTAAACCACGAAGTGGATCTAAATACCCGGCTTGAACTGGCATCGCGTCTACTCAAAATTGACGATATCGAAAACTCGCTGGAGCAGCTTTATCAAATCAGACAAAAAGATCGTGCATTTAGAAACAACCTGGGCCACCGTGGAATGCTTGCCCTGTTCAGTTTGCTGGGCAATAGCGGTAAAGTCTATGAGAGATACCGAAAGAAAATAATGATCTGATATCACTGCTGTTCCACAAAGGTACCTCACCAGATGAGCAAGTACAGATTGCGTTGCTTTTAAGGAAGTTTAAAAAACTAAAAAGCACTTTCTCGCCAGGTTCGCAGAGAACGCGGGGAGATCAAAATCTTTGTTTTTATTGAAAAGGGTTATTTCTTTGGTTTCCCTGCGTTCTCTGCGA
>JAADJE010000093.1 GCA_013150915.1 Gammaproteobacteria bacterium | reverse complement strand
ACTTTCAACTTTCAACTTTCAACTTTCAACTTCAATTAATCCGACTTTCCTCCGCTTCTTTCAACAGGCTCCTGTTTCCAGATTCTGACAAATAAATATACAGTCCCGGTAGTGATGCCAGCAGGAGTACCGGGATATAGAATAATGCAATGGCTGCGGCATCGTTTTCTGCGATGCCGAAACGGATCAAGAGTCCAACAGTGGCCATTTCTCTGACGCCCATGCCGCCGATAGAGATGGGCAGGGCGGCGGCCATGAAGGCGAGGGGGATGACAACGAGCGTTACCTGGATGCTGATGTCTACACCCAGCCCCTTTGCCAGAATGTAATACACTAATACACCTAAAAGTTGTGCGGTAGCACTGTAGAAGACGATAATCAACAACGTGGCAGGGTGCTTCAGATAGCCATGTGTGGCTTCACCCATGCGCAGAATGAAGCCTATCAGGCGAAAGCGGGCAAGTCGCTCGAGTATTCTATGCAGTGGCCAGTATGTTGCAGGCAGGGCGATAAGGGTCAGGAAGGCGATCGCACCGGCCAAAATCAAGGTCAGTGTTGACCACAGGGTTTTGCTGACAATGGGCACTGAATCTGTCGAATATATTGCAGCAACATTGATAGCCAGTAGTACAACCAGGCCAATAACTCTTTCAGTCACTATCGGTGATACCGCACTGACGGCATCTCTGTTATGACGGTAAATATAGAAGCTGCGAATCAGGTCACCACCGGTTGCCGTCGGCAGGATATTGTTAAACAGTGTTGCGACAAGATAATGACGAAATAACAGCAGGGTGCCGAAAGACGGATAGTGTGTGCGCAGTAGCACCGACCAGCGCAGGGTGCCGATGAACAGTGTGAGAAAAAGGATAGAGACACCCAGTGGCATAGTCCACCAGGAAAGACCGGCTGCCTTGTCAATAAGTGACGGCCAGTCTAACTGCCACAGTAGATAGCCAAGCAGCGACAGGCTGACAACAATCTTTGTAGCAAGCAATAGATACTTTTTCAATAGACTAGGGAACCTCTGAATAATTATGCCATATCTCTGGCTTACCGGCCTCGCAGAGATATAAGATAATTATTCAGGAACCTCCTGGATTAGTTATTGGCACGCTCGACATATTCACCCGTGCCTGTGTTGATCTTGATTTTCTCCCCCGTACTAATGAACTGTGGAACAGTAACGGAAATTCCCGTTTCCAGTTTAGCCGGTTTTCCCGAGCTTGTTGCCGTCTGTCCTTTGACCACACTTTCCGTCTCAATCACTTCAAGGACGACATTCAGTGGAAGCTCCATGCCAATGGGGTTTTCGTTATGAAAGTTGATCTGTACTTCCATATTGGGCAGTAAATAGCCCATTTGTTCGCCGATATCTTCCTCAGCCATGCCGAGCTGCTCGTACGTGCTCAGATCCATGAAGATATGATTATTACCTTCGGCATACAGGTATTGCATCTGCCGAGATTCAACATGGGCTTTTTCCAGCTTTTCATCTGAGCGAAAGCGCTCGTTGAGTTTTGTGCCGATTAATATTTCCTTCATTTCGGCCTGTACAAAGGCGCCGCCTTTGCCGGGTTTGACATGCCCTAGCTTCAGTACCCGCCAAAGTTTCCCCTGGTGTTCCATCAGATTGCCTACTTTCATTTCAAAAGCTGAAATTTTCATCACTTTGTTCCCAAAACTGTTTGATATCCGATGCGGGATTGTAGGGGAAGACGAGGGGAAGAGAAAGGTTTACGGTCTACGGACAACACGTTTTTGATTTTCCACAAATTCTAATACCTAAAACGTAATACGTTTTTTCCCAGTAGTTGTTAGAATCTCCCGATGAAACATAAAAACACCCCCCCCTTCGATATAAACTGCCGACGTTGCCCTCGGCTAGCCACTTTTCTTGACGGCATCCGTGAAAAATATCCAGATTACCACGGTCTACCCGTAGAGCCGTTTGGGGATGAGAAGGCGCGATTATTGATTGTTGGTCTGGCGCCGGGTATGCATGGAGCCAATGCTACCGGGCGGCCTTTTACTGGAGATCATGCAGGCATTATTCTGTATGAAACATTGCACCGCTTTGGTTTTGCCAGTGCGGCTGAATCGCACTCAGCGGACGATGGACTGATATTAAGCAACTGCCGTATTACCAATGCCGTAAAGTGTCTGCCACCGGCCAATAAACCGGTAGGCTCTGAAGTGAATGAATGTAATAACTTCCTGGCGGAAGAACTGTCCACGCTATGGCCGGGAAGTGTGATTCTTGCCTTAGGGGGTTTGTCTCACAAGGCCTGTGTCAAAGCGTTGACCGGGCGGCAGAAAGATTATCCATTTGGGCACCTGGCTGAGAAAAAACTGGGTCAACTGACGTTGCTTGATTCTTACCACTGTAGCCGCTACAACACCCAAACCCGTCGGTTGACGCCAAAGATGTTTGATGAAGTGTTTGAGAGAATAATACAACTATTGGGGTTTAATCCCAAAGACCGATAGCAAAATATGACTGATACCGATGGCCAATTCGATCACCAGGCCTTTCTTAAGACCCTGACGGCTTCCTCGGGCATCTATCAGATGTACGATGCCAACGACAAGTTACTGTATGTCGGTAAAGCACGGAACCTGAGAAAGCGGGTATCCAGCTATTTTCGTAAGACGGGTTTGAGTCTGCGCATAGCGTCTATGATGCGCCAGGTTGCCAGCATCGAGGTCAGTCTGACCCATACCGAGACTGAAGCCCTGTTGCTGGAAAGCAACCTGATCAAGAACATGAAGCCGCGCTTCAATATCCTGATGCGCGATGATAAATCTTATCCTTATATTCGCCTGACTATCGACCAGGAGTACCCAGGATTCACTGTTCATCGTGGGTCACGCAGAGATAAGGCACAGTATTTTGGTCCCTTTCCCAGTGCCGGGGCGGTACGAGAAATGCTGGCATTGTTGCAGAAAACCATTCCGGTCAGGCAATGCGAAAACGGTTTTTTCCGTAATCGCTCCCGACCCTGCCTGCAACATCAGATAAAACGATGCAGCGCACCCTGCGTGGAACTGATTAGCAAGGAAGATTACGCCAGAGATATTGAACAGGCGGTACTCTTCATTAATGGCCAGAAAGATACTCTCGCCGAGTCACTGACAATGGCTATGGAGGAGGCATCAGCAAGACAGGAATTCGAACTGGCAGCGAAATTTCGAGATCGAATCTCACGGGTTCGTCAGATTCAGGCAAAGCAATATGTCAGCGGTAAGCAGGGGGATTTTGATGTCATCGTCCTGGTGCAGGAAGAAGGAACCACTGCTGTCGGTGTCATGATTATTCGTGAAGGTCGTTCACTGGGTACCAAGGTACTGTTCCCGCGCTTTGGGTTGGAGCAGGGAGAGGGCGAAATGCTCTCGGCATTTATCGCCCAGTTTTATTTGAACAGACCACCGGCCAGGCTAATACTGTTAGCGACACGGCTCACCGATACTGATCTTCTGTCTTCTGCACTCACTGAGAGAGCAGGGTATCGCGTGCGATTTGCTACCGTGCAACGCGGCGATAAACGACGCTGGCTGGCGTCTGTCAGGATGAATGCAGAGGACGCCCTGCGGCGGCGCCTGGCAACTAAGAGTAATTACCGGGAGCGACTGAATCTGCTGGTTGATGCGCTGGACTTGCCAGTCATCCCCGAGCGTATTGAGTGCATAGACATCAGTCATACCCAGGGCGAGGCGACCGTAGCATCGCTTGTGGTGTTCGGTAGCGAAGGGACGATTAGCAGTCAATTCCGTCGCTACAATATCACCGGAATTACACCCGGTGATGACTATGCCGCCATCCATCAGGCATTGAGCCGCCGCTTTCGTCGCATGAAAGATGAACAGGAGAAGTTTCCCGATCTACTGTTAATAGATGGTGGCAAGGGTCAGTTGGCATCGGCCTGTGATGCACTGGAGAAACTCGGCGTGAGGGGGGTCATTACCATCGGGGTGGCAAAGGGTAAAGAACGCAAAGCCGGCTGGGAGCGTTTATATAGACCGGGTGAGCCTGTACCGGTAATGCTGCCGCCGGACTCTCCTGCCCTGCATCTGGTACAGGTGATTCGTGATGAAGCGCACCGGTTTGCTATTACGGCCCACCGGCAGCAGCGTGCTAAGGCGAGAGTGACGTCCACTTTGCAGGGCATACCCGGTATCGGCATTAAAAAGCGTCAGGCACTGTTGAAGCATTTTGGTGGGCTGCAGGGTGTTGAACGGGCGGGGGTAGATGATCTGTCCCGGGTGGCCGGCATCAATCGTAAGTTGGCAGAACGTATCCATGCCTGTTTGCATTAATGCTTGCGTTTCAAGTTTCAAGTCATAAGTCAAAATCATGGAGACCTAAGATCTAAGACCCAGGCAGAAAAAGGAGTTTTCTGCGCTATGAACAAAAGTGTTAGACTTTAACGAATACCTTAACACAATGGGTTAGTCTGCCGCCGTGCCATTGAATGTCCCCAACCTACTGACATTATTACGCATCCTGCTGATCCCGTTCTTTTTCGTCGTCTACGTGATTGATGCGGGCTGGAGTAACCAGGTCGCTACATTTATATTTGTCGTCGCGGCGATTACAGACTGGCTTGATGGCTATATGGCCAGACGCTTAAACCAGTACACAACTTTTGGTGCATTTCTTGACCCGGTTGCCGATAAATTAATTGTTGCCACGGCCCTTGTTTTACTGGCAACGGATCAAAAAGTACTGGGTCTGGTAATTTCCGTACCCTTGTTTACTGCAGCCGTATCTATAATCATTGGCAGGGAAATTGTCATCTCGGCACTGCGGGAATGGATGGCTGAACTGGGTAAGCGCGCAAGCGTCGCGGTCTCCTATATTGGCAAGGTCAAGACCACTCTACAGCTGATAGCGATCAGCCTGTTAGTCTATCAGGAATCCTTATTTGGTCTGCCGGTTTTCGCATTGGGAGAATTGTTGTTGTTTGTTGCTGCTGCGCTGACCCTGTATTCAATGATTGTCTACCTCAGGGCCGCGTGGCCAGTACTTACAGACAAGGAATAACAACTTGACTCTTGAAGCTGTGTGCATACAATGGTCGGCCACGCGGGAATAGCTCAGCTGGTAGAGCACGACCTTGCCAAGGTCGGGGTCGCGAGTTCGAATCTCGTTTCCCGCTCCAAACACTCGAACGGGGAGTGTAAGCTTCCCTTTTTTGCTCCCTAACTGGCTGGGTGGCAGAGTGGTTATGCACCGGCCTGCAAAGCCGTGTACCTCGGTTCGATTCCGGGCCCAGCCTCCATTTACCTGTTTTATCACGTCCATCAACGTCCTTTCCTTTGTCTGAAAGCCACGTAAACACTAGCTATTAGCCTGTTTATTGCCTTTTACTGTCCAATAACATCCATTGACAACCGTGAATATATGGGGGTAACCTTAGGGGTAGATGACGTGTCACTAAAACAGGTACCCCCCAAATGGCTCTTACAGCTACAGCAGTAAAGAATGCAAAGCCCAGAGCCAAGCAGTACAAAATGGCTGATGGTAAGGGGCTGTTTTTACTGGTTACTCCGAAGGGTGGTAAGTGGTGGCGATATAAGTACAGGTTCCATGGAAAAGAGAAACTTCTAGCGTTAGGAACCTACCCTGATATAAGCCTTAAAGAGGTTAGAGACTTGCATGATAAGAGTCGTAAAATACTGGCCAAAGATATCGATCCCAGCGAAGTTAAAAAGCTTGAGAAAGCTTCCGGGCTAGAGCAGGAAGAAAACAGTTTTCAGGCCATTGCGCTTGAATGGATTACTAAGTTTTCACCGAACTGGTCAGCAGAACATGCACAGCGCATAACCCGAAGATTTAAGAATGATATTTTCCCCTGGCTGGGTGACCGTCCGATCAGAAAAATAACCGCTGCAGAGTTATTACAAGTCCTTAGACGGATCGAAAACCGTGGTGCATTAGATACAGCACACAGGGCTATGCAAAATTGTGGGCAGGTGTTCCGGTATGCCGTTGCATCTGGAAGGGTTGAACGTGATCCGACTGTTGATTTACGTGGTGCACTTCCCCCGGTACAGGCCAAACATCATTCAAGCATCTGCGACCCGATAGCAGTAGGTGATTTGTTGAGGACAATAGATGGCTATGAGGGTTACTTTGTGACGAAGTGCGCCCTAAGGCTTGCCCCGCTGCTATTTGTGCGCCCTGGTGAGCTCAGAAGAGCAGAGTGGGATGAAATTAATCTGGACAAAGCTGAGTGGCGCATACCTGCTGATAAGATGAAAGCTGGAGAGCAGCACATTGTACCCCTCTCCCAGCAAGCAATTGAGATACTCACTGACCTGCAACCGCTGACGGGCCCAAAGGGGTTTGTATTTCCTGGGGTAAGGTCAC
>JAADJE010000044.1 GCA_013150915.1 Gammaproteobacteria bacterium | reverse complement strand
CAATTATTGAACATGATGATATAGGGTTCCGGGATGGACATCTTTATTGACAACTACCGGAAGTGGCCTAATAAGCTTGGAGAGATGTTTGTCCTATGATATGGAAAGATATTGTAAATCCACTAAAAAAAGCAATAAAAAAGCCCGCCTTTAGGCGAGCTTTTTATGGTGTTGGTGGAGGCGGGGAGAATCGAACTCCCGTCCACAAGTCCTCTACACTCCAGATCTACATGCTTAGTTTGCGCATTTAATTTAACGCTACGCTATCCGGCAAACGGGAAAAACGCACCGCGATCCTGCTTAAAGTTTAACGACTCGGCCACAGACATGCTTCGTCGCGATACTGTGTAAGATGACCTTTCGAATCCCCGCCCACAATCAAGCAAAGGTGAAAGGACTAACCGGTATTAGGCGGCTAGTGCGTAGTTGTCGTCGTTGGCAACTATTGTTGTGCAGATGGATTTACGAGGGGATCTGCTCCTCGGCATGCACTGAAGGCTTCGCTACCCGTGTCGAAACCGGTCGCCCCCATGTGGATCATTGTATCAAGTTATTTGCCGGCAATGTAGAGGATTTCAAGTCGTGCGGGGATCACTGATTAGTTAGTGACGGTGTTTCATCAACCTTTCTTTGTCCCGTTTCCATTCTCGTTCCTTGATAGAGGCACGCTTATCATGTTGCTTTTTGCCCTTTGCCAGTGCGATCTCGAGTTTTGCTCTACCTCGTTTCCAGTACAGGGCGACCGGCACCAGGGTGTAGCCCTCTCTCTCTACCGCCCCAATCAGGTGGCTGATTTCGCGCCGGTTCAGTAGCAGCTTGCGCATACGTGTCGGGTCGGGGTGGATATGGGTGGAGGCAGAGAGCAGTGGAGAAATATGGGCACCGAACAGAAACAGTTCACCCTTGCGGATAATCACATAGCTTTCTTTCAGCTGTGCGCGACCCTCACGCATACTCTTCACTTCCCAGCCTTCCAGTACCATGCCTGCCTCATACCTTTCTTCCAGGTGGTAATCAAATTTTGCCTTCTTATTGAGGGCAATGGTGCTGCCTGGGGAGCCTTTTTTCCCCCCTTTGTTCGATTTATTGGACATGCCTGCTCTGGTCGTTTGGGTGTGCCGGTACGTTATGCTATAAAAAGCGCATTCAATCACAAATCAGGCTAACAACGAAGCCGGTTTAAGATAAAATTAGCGTTTACAGATAACAAAAGAGTGATTTGCCGAGAACAAATACGAGTAAACCGGGATGAGTGAAGTAAAGAACGTATCAATTCATGGACAATGGTCCAGTCGCTGGGCCTTTATTCTGGCCGCTACCGGGTCGGCGGTCGGTCTGGGAAATATCTGGAAGTTTCCCTATATAACGGGTGAATACGGGGGTGGGGCTTTCGTTCTGGTGTATCTGGTTAGTGTCGCCCTGATTGGTATCCCAATAATGATGGCCGAAGTCATGCTGGGTCGTCGTGGCAGGCAGAGTCCAATTAACACCATGCGTTATTTGGCGAAGGCAGAAGGACGACATGGTATATGGTCCTGGATAGGCTGGATGGGTGTACTGGCAGGCTTTCTTATCCTGTCCTATTACAGTGTGATTGCTGGCTGGGCGCTGGCTTATGTATTTAGAACGGGCTCCGGTGCTATTCAGGCTGTGGGCAGCGCCGGCATACGAAACATCTTCACTGAACTGGTTTCAGATCCTGAGAGACTGTTGGCCTGGCATACCATCTTCATGGTTATGACGATGGTGGTTGTCGCCCGTGGCGTAAAAAATGGACTTGAAACGGCTGTGCGCTATCTGATGCCTGCGCTGCTGATATTGTTACTGATATTGGTTGGCTATGCGATGAATACCGGGCATTTCTACGAAGCAGTCGATTTTTTGTTCAAACCCGATTTCAGTAAATTAACGGGTGGGGCCATTTTAACTGCGATGGGACATGCCTTTTTTACCCTTAGCCTGGGGATGGGGGCCATCATGGTTTATGGTTCATATCTGCCTGATAATGCATCCATAGCCAGGACATCGATAATTATTTCAATCGCTGATACTGCTGTAGCATTGTTGGCGGGGCTGGCTATATTTCCCATCGTTTTTAGTTTTCCTGAATTGTCGCCTGGAGCAGGTCCGGGACTTATTTTCCAGACACTGCCAATGGCTTTTGCGCAGATGCCGGGTGGATTGATATTTGGCACCCTGTTTTTTATTCTAATCGTAGTCGCCGCGTGGACATCGTCAATATCCCTGATCGAGCCTGCGGTTGCCTGGTTGATTGAGAATCGCGGCATGACTAGAATTATGGCTGCGGTCTGGTGTGGCGTGGCTACCTGGCTGGTGGGCATAGCAACGGTTCTTTCATTCAGTAAATGGGCCTTTGATTTTAATTTTCTTGGGACGGTCAAACACAATGGTGTATTTGATATTCTGGATATCCTGACCGCCAATATTATGCTCCCGGCTGGTGGGTTTCTGATTGCGATCTTCGCTGGCTGGATGATGAAAGAAAAACACAGCAGGGAAGAGCTGGCACTGGGGTACAGTTACACAGTGTGGCAGTTCCTGATCAAATATATTGCGCCTGCGCTGGTTCTGGTTGTTATCCTGAACCTGTTCGAGGTTATCTAAATACTTAAGGAGGGACTTCTCGTGCCCAGAATTCAGCGTTCCGCCCTGGTTCCCTACACGGCAGAAGAAATGTACAGCCTGGTAGCCGATGTATCAAAATACGGTGACTTCCTTCCCTGGTGTAGTGGCGCCCGAGTGTTGCAGGAGAAGGACAACGAAGTGACTGCGCAGGTTGACATTGCTTTCAAAAGTGTCAAACAGTCTTTTACAACTGTAAATAAGTATGATGAAGGCAGGCGGATCGAAATGAGTCTGAAGGACGGTCCATTCAGCTCGCTCAACGGGGTCTGGCAATTTATCGAGCTTGATGAGCAGTCGAGTAAAATCCTGTTTGATATCGAATTTCATTTTTCCAGCAGAATTGCACGTGCTGTTATAGGCCCGGTTTTCAGTATGATCGCCAATGGTATGGTTGATGCTTTTCACCAGCGAGCAGTCGAAATATACGGCCCAAGAAGTTTATGAGTGATTTATCAAATTATTCATCAAAAGACGCGACCACCATACATGTCGAGGTCATTTTTGCCTTACCTGATGAGCAGACAGTTATCGAGGTCGAGTTACCTGGGCAGGCGACGGTGGATGACGCCATCAGACAGTCGAAAATCATGGAAAAATACCCCGAAATCGATCTTGAGATAAATAAAACAGGGATTTTCGGCAAGCTCACAAAGCGCGATACGGTCTTACATCCGGATGACAGGGTAGAGATCTACCGGCCATTAATTGCCGATCCGAAGGCGATACGCAAACAGCGGGCAAAGATCAGAGGAAAGCTGAAAGATTATTGAGCTCGGAACCGGTTTTTCTTTCAACTTTCAACTGTCATTCAGGCTTATTTCCAGATTTTATCCCAGCCGCGTTGGATTATTCCACCTGTGGCAGGTTTTTCGTCAATAATTACTGTTTTTGTCTGGCGGGCTGGATTTTCTTCGTTCGACACGACATTACCGACTATTCGTGAAAGTTTATCGTTTTTGAAGTAAAGGGTGATCAAGTGCTGTTCGGTGTCTTTTGCCCTTGCTTTGCGCAGCGAGTAGTAGTAATCCCAGCGATCCGGGTGGAAGGTATCCTGTAGCAGTGATGTACCCAGCAGGGCCTGAACATCATTTTTGCTCATGCCCAGCTCCAGCCTGGCCATGCGATCGGGGTCAACGATATTACCCTGTTGCACGTCGTGCTTATACGTTCTGATACACGAAGTAAGCAATAGCAAGGCCAGAAGTATTCCTGTAATGCGTAAAAATCTCGACATATGAAAATTAACTCTCACTCTCTTAGACAGCATGGGATGATAGCTGATAGTATCGGAACAGACTACTATTTTGATCCTTCAAATGACTCACTGGAGTAGTAAATGAAATGCCGGATAAAACGGATCTGAAGAAGGTTGGACTGAAAACGACTGTCCCCAGGCTGAAGATTCTTAGCCTGCTTGAGCTGAGCGACCAGCGCCATCTGACAGCGGAAGATGTCTACCGCCAATTGCTGGATGCAGATGAGGATATCGGTCTCGCTACTGTTTACCGCGTCCTGACCCAGTTTGAAGGTGCAGGTTTGGTGATACGTCATCACTTTGAGGGGGGCAGCTCAGTTTTTGAGCTGAATGAAGGCAAACACCACGATCACATGGTTTGCATAGAATGCGGCGAGGTATTTGAGTTCTTTGATTCGCGAATTGAAGACCGTCAAAAACAGGTTGGTGAAGAATCAGATTTCTGTATCGAAGACCATAGCCTGTATCTGTACGGGGTTTGCGGGGGGATGAAAAAGAACGGGAAGTGTTCGAAAAGGCAGCTTAAAGCCGAAAACTTAAAGCTTAAAGCTTAAAGTGAAAAGAACCGATTTTGACCTTCTTTTAACTTTTAACTTTTAACTTTAAGCTTTTCACTTTTCACTTCATCCATTCGCCTGTTTTAGCATTTCCTCCGCGTGCGCACGCGTTTGCTCTGTGATATCTATCCCTCCCATCATGCGGGCAATTTCTTCCACTCTTTGTTTTTCTTCCAGGGAGTCTATGACAGCTTCTACCGGGTCCCCAGATTTGCTGATCAGTATTTGTTGATGGGCACTGGCGGCGACCTGTGCCAGGTGGGTAATACACAGTACCTGCCGAACGGTGCCCAGTTTTGCCAACAGCTGACCGACAATTTCTGCTACCCGACCACCGATGCCGACATCTATTTCGTCAAAAACCAGTGTTGGAGTGGCGGCTGATTCCATTACACAGACTTGAAGTGCCAGGGCGATGCGTGACAATTCACCCCCTGAGGCGACCTTATTCAGGGGCTGCGGGGGTTGTCCGGGGTTTGCAGCAACCTGGTATTCGATTTTATCCAGGCCGTGACGTCTTGGCGTGCTCGGCTCGGTATCGCTTAGTTTAATGCTAAAATTTCCACCTTCCATGCCCAGTTTCTGCATGCAGGCGGTAACCTCTTCAGAGAGCCTGATGGCTGTTTGTTGGCGTCGCCGAGAAACTTTTATGGCCTGTTCCTGATATTTTTTAAAATGTTCTGCGAGTTCTTTTTCCAGTTCAGTAATCTGTTTTTCACCGGATTCCAGGTCACGTAATTGCTCCTTCAGGCGACTTAGTTGGGTCGATAGTTCACCAGGATTTACGCGGTGTTTACGTGCCAGATCATGAATGCTTCCCATCCGTTGGTTAACCCAGTCCAGGCGCTGTGGGTTGCTGTCCATCTGATCGAGATATTGTCTCAGCAGAATACTGGCCTCATCGACATGGATGCTGGCATTCAGCAGCAGTTGATGGACGTCGGAGAGTGCCGGGTCGAATCGTTCGAGCTGCTGTAGGGCATTAATCACCTGATTCAGCTGTTGCTCTATTGCTGTATTGTTATCGCTACTCAGGCGAAGAAGACTTTCTTGAATACCGGCTATCAGATCACTGGCGTTGGCCAGGCGGCGGTGTTCTTCTTCAAGCTTATCAATTTCATCTTCTTCCAGTGCCAGTTGTTCCAGTTCATTGGCCTGATAGCGTAAGAATTCGAGCTGGTCTTCACCCTTACTGTCAACACTGTGTAGGCGATCAAGTTGCTGCCGGCAAAACTGGATATCTTCATAGTGCCCGGCCAGTAAATCGAGTGCTGGCTGGTGGCCGGTGATGGAATCCAGTATCCTGCGCTGGTCATCCAGCCGTAGCAGTGATTGATGTTCATGCTGGCCATGAATATCAACCAGCAGGTCGCCGAGCTGTCTTAGTTGTTGCACGGTGACGGGTCGGCCATTGATGTATCCACGGCTAGGACCGCCACGGCGTAAAATTCGGCGTAAGATACATTCCTGTTCAGTATACAGCGCCTGCTCTTTAAGCCAGTCAGTGGCTTCTGTGCAGGTACTGAGATCAAAAGAGGCGATGATCTCGGCGTGATCTTCCCCGTGTCGGATGACACTACTGGAAGTGCGCCCGCCGAGCACCAGATTCAGTGCGTCGATGAGCATCGATTTGCCGGCGCCGGTTTCACCGGTGATTGCCGTCATGCCCTTACACAGACCGAGCTCAGCCTCACGAACAATAACGAAATTTCTAAGATACAGTGATGAAAGCATTTTATTGTTAATCGGATTACAACGTTGCGAACAGGCCCCTAGCCCCAGCCCAGTTTGGCGCGCAAGACATCATAATGGCTGTGATTGACAGGGCGCAGTAATTTAACACGATGCTCGGCCATTTTTATATCAACCGTATCGCCATCCTGCAGACGTACTGCGGATTGACCGTCAAAACTGAGGTAGGAGTTGTCCTGTCCGCTGTCGAGCATACGGATGCACACACAACTCTGGCTACTGATGACCAGTGGCCTGAAACTGAGGGTATGGGGGCAGATAGGAACCAGCGCAATGGCTTCTAGCTCCGGCGCCAGGATAGGGCCGTTGGCTGACAGGGCATAGGCCGTAGAACCCGTTGGTGAGGCGATAATAATGCCATCTGCTCGTGCTGTGTTGACATGTGTGTCATCGACCAGGGTCTCAAATTCAATTAAACGTGCCAGTTCACCTTTACTGACCACAACATCATTTAGTGCCTCAGCACGGTGAATGACCTCTCCAACACGGGACAGGCTGGCCTGCAGCAAAATTCGTTCTTCCTGCTGGTAGCTGCCGTGCAGTATCTCCTGCAGCACTTTTTCCATGTCCTCGCGGGGAATATCGACCAGGAAGCCCAGGCGACCAAGATTAATGCCTGCCAGTGGAATATCCTGTGCAGCAATCTCGCGTGCGACATGTAATAAGGTACCGTCACCGCCAACCACAATGGCCAGATCGGCTACCGTATTGTCAACATCTTCATTTTCCTGTCGTTTAACGTCACAACCCAGTTTGAGTAGACAAGCCTGTAATTGATCGGCAACTGTCCGTGCGGAGGGATCATTGTGTCGGGAGAATACCGATACGGTTTTAAAAACTAGTGACATTTAATGCCGGACTCCTGTTTATAGCATTGTATGGGCATCTCTGTTAATTTCGAATCACAAACGGACTATCCAGAATAATAGAGATGTCCATATAGATTAATCGACTTGTCGAAAGAACGGAAGAGCTTACGGATGAACTTTATTGTTACCGGTCGATGGGTATAATGCCCAGTATTCAGGAAAATACTGTCTTATCACAGAAAAACCATTCGCAACACATATTACACGATGGCTGAATCACTCAATACACGTGCTGAAATTCTTCTAAAAACCCTGGTTGAGCAATATATCGAGGGGGGGCAGCCTGTTGGCTCTAAACAACTGCTGAAAAGTTCCGGTTTGAGTGTGAGTGCCGCAACGATCAGAAACGTGATGGCGGATC
Source organism: Gammaproteobacteria bacterium (assembly GCA_013150915.1). Lineage (GTDB taxonomy): Bacteria > Pseudomonadota > Gammaproteobacteria > BMS3Bbin11 > BMS3Bbin11 > BMS3Bbin11. The sequence goes on along the minus strand of JAADJE010000044.1, from coordinate 19,666 downwards.
TGGAACAAATGGGGCTGGTACATTCTCCCCATACCTCAGCCGGGCGAGTCCCTACCCAAAACGGTTACCGATTGTTTGTAGATTCGCTGATTCAGATTAAACCGGTGGCCCACGCTGTGAGCCTGGAGTTTGCTGCCAGCTTTTCCGGTGAGGTCGACGTCGATACGCTGGTACATTCTGCCTCCAGCCTGTTATCGGATGTTACCCACTTTGCCGGTGTGGTTATGGTCTCAAATACCGACCAGGAGATATTTAAACAGATCGAATTTCTGAATCTGGGGAATAGTCGTTTGCTGGTAATTCTGGTCTGTGAAGATGGGCGTGTACAAAACAGAGTAATTACTACCGATAGAGAATATTTTCCGTCCGAACTGGTGGAGGCGGGTAACTTTTTTAATAAGTCTTTTAGTGGGCAGGCGCTGGACAACGTCAAAATGATGCTGCTGCGTCGTATGGAAAAAGACACTGCCGGAATGAACCAGGCTATTCAGGAAGCAATTTTTCTGGCAGGACAGGCCTTTGATGACGGCGCTACGGCGGAAAATAACCTGATGGTCAGCGGTGAAGAACAACTTATTGATGTCCCCGACCTGAGTAATAATGAGACCCTGAGACGATTATTTGGCTCCTTCAAGACCAAGCAGGACTTACTGGATCTGCTGGAACGCAGTTTGGGTGTTGAGGGCATCAAGATATTCATCGGCGAGGAATCCGGCTATAAAGCCTTTGCCGATTGTTCAGTCGTTACGGCACCCTTCTGCCGGGAAGGTGAACGGGTTGGCACTCTGGGAGTTGTCGGGCCAACCCGCATGGATTACGAAGGGATCATCCCGATCGTGGATATTACGGCCCGTTTATTGTCAAATGCTTTGAGCAGTTAGGTGAACCCGATACCCTGTTTCTAAGGACTTGAATCCTTGAGCAATATCCCCACCTGAAGGCAGTAGATAGAAGTGCCCAATAATTTCTTTTATTCAGAGAGAATCTATATGACCAGCAAGAAAAAGGAAGAAATAAGAGAAAAAGAGGAACTGGACCTCGAAGAAGTTGAGGTAGAGGAAGTCCTTGAAGAGTTTGAAGAACATAATCGGGAAGTCTCTCATCAACAATTTGAGGAAATGCGCGAGGCACTTGCAAAAGCGGAAGACGAAGTGTTACGCAGCCATGCTGAAGTTAAGAATATCCGTCGCCGCGCAGAGAATGATATTGCCAATGCGCGTAAGTTTGCGGTCGAGAAATTTGCTGCCGAGGTCTTGCTGGTTAGAGACAGCCTTGATCGGGCCAGAAAAATTGATCTGGACCAGAAAAATCGTGAAATTCTGGAGAAAATGAAAGAAGGTCTGGATCTGACCATGAAGCAGCTGGATACAGCGATGGAAAAATTTAATATCGAAGAGATCGTACCGAAAGAGGGCGAACACCTGGATCCAGAAAAACATCAGGCGGTGGGTCTGGTAGAAGCCGAAGGTATTGATCCCAACTGTATTGCTCAGGTGATTCAGAAGGGTTTTACCATCAATGGTCGCCTGCTGCGCCCGGCGATGGTGATGGTGGCGAAGTAGATTTAGGCCGTGGGTCGTAGGTCGTAGGTTGTAGGTCAAAACTGTTGCAGTTTTTGATTTTTCTGTCCTTTGACTTAAGACCCAGGACTTAAGACCTCAGACTCAGGAACCTCCAGACACCACTGATGCTCTGGTAATCCATAGAATCTGGAGCTAAAAACATGTGAGGCTGGTGCTTGAGTTCCTGCAACTAGCCCCTATCTATTCAAGCAGTTAAAGAATTATCAACGAGGACGTAAAAATGGGAAAAATTATCGGTATTGATCTAGGCACCACCAACTCGTGTGTGGCGGTAATGGAAGGTGGTGAGCCTCGTGTACTGGAAAATAGCGAAGGTGAGCGTACGACCCCTTCTATCATTGCTTATATGGATGATGAAGTAGTCGTTGGTGCACCAGCCAAACGTCAGGCCGTCACCAATCCTGCCAATACCCTGTATGCCATCAAGCGGCTGATCGGTCGCAAGTTTGATGAAGATGTTGTGCAGCGTGATATCGACCTGATGCCCTACAAAATACTGAAGGCCAAAAACGGCGATGCCTGGGTTGAAGTCAATGGAAAGAAGATTGCACCACCGGAAGTCTCCGCTCGTGTACTGATGAAGCTGAAAACAGATGCAGAAGCCTTTTTAGGCGAGAAAGTGACAGAAGCAGTTGTCACCGTGCCCGCCTACTTCAATGATTCACAGCGCCAGGCAACCAAAGATGCCGGCAAGATTGCAGGCCTGGATGTTAAGCGCATCATCAATGAGCCGACGGCGGCTGCACTCGCTTTTGGCATGGACAATAAAGAAGGCGACCGCACCGTAGCGATTTACGATCTCGGGGGCGGTACGTTTGATGTCTCCATCATTGAAATAGCGGATGTTGATGGTGAGCACCAGTTTGAAGTGCTGTCTACCAATGGGGATACTTTTCTAGGTGGTGAGGATTTTGATCATCGTATCATCGATTTTCTTGCGGATAAATTTAATAAGGAGCAGGGTGTCGATCTTCGTAATGATGCAATAGCTCTACAGCGTCTGAAAGAAGCGGCTGAAAAAGCAAAAATCGAGCTGTCGTCAACCACACAGACTGAAATCAATCTGCCATACATTACGGCAGATGCCAGTGGGCCAAAGCATCTTAATGCCAAGATAACCCGTGCAAAACTGGAGTCATTGGTAGAAGATCTGGTTAAACGTTCCATTGATCCATGCAAAATTGCGCTTAAAGACGCAGATGTTAGCGCCTCTGATATCAGTGATATCATTCTTGTCGGCGGCCAGACGCGTATGCCGATGGTACAGAAGGCTGTTGAAGATTTCTTTGGCAAGGAGCCACGTAAGGACGTCAACCCCGATGAAGCGGTTGCCCTTGGTGCGGCCATACAGGGCGGTGTACTCGGCGGTGGTGTCAAGGATGTCTTGTTGTTAGATGTTACACCCTTGTCTCTCGGTATCGAGACTATGGGCGGCGTGATGACCAAGCTGATCGAAAAGAATACAACGATTCCTACCAAGGCATCTCAGGTTTTCTCTACTGCAGAGGACAACCAGAACGCCGTGACGGTACATGTGTTACAGGGTGAACGTGAAATTGCTTCCGGCAATAAATCACTGGGTCGTTTTGATCTGACCGATATTCCTCCTGCCCCACGTGGAATGCCGCAGATTGAAGTGACTTTCGATATTGATGCCAACGGCATTATGCATGTAACAGCGAAAGACAAGGCAACGGGTAAGGAAAACAAGATTGTTATCAAGTCCAGTTCAGGTCTCAGTGATGATGAGATCGAGAATATGGTTCGCGATGCTGAAGAACATGCCGATGAAGATCGTCAGGCAAAAGAACTGGTTGATGCGCGTAACCAGGGTGATGCCATGTTACATTCGGTACGTAAATCACTGACCGATCTGGCTGACAAAGTCGAGGCTTCTGATAAGGAAAATATTGAGAAGGCGGCCAGTGAGCTCGAGGAAGCGCTGAAAGGTGATGACAAGGCTGAAATTGAGGCAAAAACCGAGGCCCTTACGGCCGCCAGTCACAAGCTTGCCGAACAGGCTTATGCAGACGCGGGGGGTGCCGATGCCGGGGCGGAAACGACGGGCAGCGATCAGCCAGAAGCAACGGCAGGCGATGATGTTGTTGATGCAGAGTTCGAGGAAGTGAAGGACGACAAGAAGTAGATACGGTCGTCAAAACAGATAAAGAAGGCACGGCTGGTAACGGCTGTGCCTTTTCGTTATTCAGGATGGGTAGAAGGAAAAGATGTCCAAGCGTGATTATTACGACGTTCTCGGGGTACAGCGAAACGCTTCCACGGCTGAAATCAAAAAAGCGTACCGCCGTCTGGCAATGAAGCATCATCCGGACCGTAATCCGGATAACAAAACGGCCGAAGCCAGCTTCAAGGAGGCCAAGGAAGCCTACGAAGTACTGGCGGATGCACAAAAGCGTTCTGCTTATGACCAGTTTGGCCATGCCGGTGTCGACCCCTCTATGGGTGGCGGCCCGGGTGCGGGTGCCGGAGCAGGCTTTGGTGATGCGTTTGGCGATATCTTTGGCGATATCTTTGGTGGTGGGCGCCGTTCTCAGAGACAGCATCGTGGCAGTGACCTTAGATATAACATAGAGTTGAGTCTTGAAGATGCAGTAAACGGTACCGAGGTGCAGATTCGTGTGCCGGTAATGTCTACCTGTGAAACCTGCAATGGTAGCGGTGCCCGTAAGGGCAGTACGCCCAGAATATGTACAACCTGTGGTGGCCATGGTGAAGTGCGCATGCAGCAGGGTTTTTTCTCTGTACAGCAGACCTGTCCGCAGTGTCGCGGCAAGGGAAAGATTATTAGCGATCCCTGTCCTGATTGCCATGGCCGGGGCAGGGTGAACAAACACAAAAAACTGTCCGTTAAAATCCCGGCTGGCGTTGATGAAGGTGATCAGGTCAGACTTGCCGGTGAAGGTGAAGCCGCACCCAATGGCGCCGTACCCGGTGATCTCTATGTTGCGGTACATCTGAAAAAACATCCTATCTTCCAGCGCGAAGATACCCATCTCTATTGTGAAACACCGGTAAGTTTTATTCTGTTGTCGTTAGGGGGCACCCTGGAGATACCCACTCTCGATGGTCGCGCAAATTTGAAAATCCCTGCTGGCACGCAGACTGATAAGGTGTTTCGTTTAAGCGGTAAGGGCGTACGAAATGTCAGGGGCAGCCAGCCCGGCGATCTGTTCTGTAAAGTGATCGTTGAAACACCGGTGAATCTAAGCAAGGAGCAGAAGGAATTGCTGGAGCAACTCGATGTCAGTATGCGTGAGGGAGGCAAGCGACACAGTCCCAAAGAAAGTTCATGGACAGACAGGATCAAGTCGTTTTTTGATGATATTGTTTCTTAATGAAACACTTCAGAAAAGACGATTATTAACCACAGAGGGCGCAATGATGTGGTTCCATGAATAAATCAGAGTTTCTTTAATAATAAAGCAGGAATTGTGGTGCTTGAAACACTGACAAATTTTACCGGTCAGATATCCGACTTCTTATGGGGGAGTCCCATTACATTGCTTGTGCTTCTGGGCACAGGGGTTTATCTGACTATCAGGTTACGCTTTGTTCAACTGACGGGGTTCAAACATTCCCTCCAGCTCATAAGCGGCAAGTATAACGATCCTGATGACGAGGGTGAAGTTTCACATTTTCAGGCACTTTCTACAGCCCTTTCTGCAACCATTGGCACGGGTAATATTGCCGGTGTTGCAACAGCCATTTCACTGGGGGGTCCTGGGGCCCTGTTCTGGATGTGGATTACCGCAATTATTGGTATGGCGACCAAATTCACAGAATGTACGTTGTCACTAAAGTTCCGTGAAATAGATGAAGATGGGCAGGTGGCCGGCGGTCCGATGTACACACTGTTGCATGGATTAAAGATGAAGAAGACAGCGATGGCTTTTGCCTTTTTTGCGCTGATTGCTTCTTTTGGGATAGGCAATATGGTACAGGCCAACTCAGTTGTTGACGGGCTGGTTTATCTTAATCCGGGCGCCAGAGAATACGCCTGGGTGATTGGTCTGGTGATGGCCACCCTGGTGGGACTTGTGATCCTGGGTGGCGTCCGCCGTATCGCCAGAGTAGCCAGTGCCATCGTTCCATTTATGGCACTGATGTATATCACCGCTGCTATGATAGTTTTGTTGAATAATATCGCTGAAATTCCTGCTGCGTTCTCAACCATTATTACGTATGCTCTGAATCCCTGGGCCGTTGGTGGTGCCGCAGTCGGTGAGGCCATACGCTGGGGTGTAGCGCGAGGCTTATTTTCCAACGAGGCGGGTCTTGGTTCTGCCCCCATCGCACATGCCGCAGCAAAAACGAAGGAACCGGTTAGGGAAGGGCTGGTATCGATGATGGGGCCGTTCATCGATACGCTTATAGTATGTAGTATGACGGGGCTGGTTATTATAGTTACCGGCAGTTATATAGATCGCCCTGAACAACTGGTTGGTGCAGCCTTGACAGCCGCAGCCTTTGGCCGTGAACTGGGTGGGGGCGGGGCAGTTGTGGTTGGCATTGGCTTAACCTTGTTTGCCTTTTCGACCATTATAGCCTGGTCATACTATGGCGATCGGTCAGCAAAATTTTTATTTGGTGAAAAAGCGGTGATGCCATACAGGGTAATATATACCCTGGCGGTCATTATCGGTGCGGCCGTTCCGCTACAGCTGGTCTGGAATATTGCCGATATTACCAATCTGCTAATGGCGTTGCCGAACCTGCTTAGCCTTGTTCTTCTTGCCGGGCTTGTGCGTAAATTACAGAAGAAGTATTACGCGCGATCCCCACGTTGATATAAACACACGCATGCAATCTGATCTATCCATAATTAACAGAGATGTCATTATGTTTATAAATATGTATCGTACCGATGATTAATTTAGAACTCCTTAATACGGCTGAGATAGGGGCAAGCGTACGCGTAGCACTTGATGAAGATATTGGTAGCGGTGATCTGACGGCCAATCTTGTTAATGACGAGCGGGTAAGCACAAAGCTAATTTGTCGGGATCAGGCCATATTGAGTGGAGGCCCCTGGTTTGAAGCTTGTTTTAACGTGCTAGACGAGTCTATCTCTATCGACTGGCTGTTTGATGAAGGGGCGCAGATGCACAGCGACGATGTCGTTTGCCAGTTACGAGGAACAGCAAGGTCTATTCTGACGGCTGAGCGCACGGCCTTAAATTTTCTGCAGACGCTCTCCGGGGTGGCAACAACAACGAAAAAATATGTTGATGCTATTGCAGGAACGGGATGCAAGGTTCTCGATACACGGAAAACCATTCCAGGTTTACGCAAGGCGGAGAAATATGCGGTTAGTTGTGGTGGGGGGCATAATCACCGCATCGGCTTATATGATGGTGTATTAATAAAAGAGAATCATATCCATGCAGCGGGTTCAGTTTGTGAAGCATTAAAACTGGCAACCGAAGGCATCAATTCAAATCTAATGGTTGAAATAGAAGTAGAAAATATGGGACAGCTGACTCAGGCAATAGAGTGTGGTGCCAGGAGAGTTTTACTTGATAATTTCTCCCTTTCTGACCTGCCTGAGGCAGTAAAGATAGCCGGTGACACGATAGAGATAGAGGTTTCCGGTAATGTCACACTGGAAAATGTAAAAAGTATTGCCCATTGTGGGGTCAACTTTGTCTCCATCGGGGCGTTGACGAAAAATATTCAGGCCATCGATTTCTCACTGTTATTTGCCCGGTAAAACAGTAAGTTATTTCTAGCATCAACGTAAAGAATAGATCCCTTATCCAGGAATTATCTTCGTATGGGTTTACCCGTCAGCAGGAAGAATTTTATTTGGGTCTCTTGACTATATTAGTAAATAATAATATTATGTTACCACGATATAGCTTCGCTGTGAGGTTACGGTCGGGGTCAGCATAATCCTTGTGCGGTCTCTACCCTCTATATCAACTTAAACTATTTTAGGAGATTTACTGATGAAACTTGTACAGATTGTATCAATCGCTGCTCTGATGAGCATGTCCGCCGCGTCCTCCGCCTTCTGGGGTAACGGATACGACAACGGTAATGGTTATGGCAATGGCTACGGAAATGGCAGTGGCTATGGCAATGGTGATGGCAGTGGTTATGGCAGTGGTTATGGCGACACACGTGGTTCTGGTCGTGGTTATGGTAACGGCAACATGGACAGTGACATGGACGGCAGCTTCAACATGAGCATCAGCGGCAAAGGCAGTGGACGCGGGCGTGGAGAAGGCCGTGGATACGGTTCTGGCTATGGTTCTGGCTACGGTGACGGTTCTGGTCGCGGCTACAATAACTACCGTGGTGATTACCGTGGCAACTACACGGGTAACAATGCTTATGGTTCAGGCCCTTATGGTTACGCTCCTCAGATGATGCAGACACCTCAGATGATGCAGGCTCCAACTGCAGCGGCTGCTCCTGCTCCTGCAAGGCCTGATTTTGCGGCTATGGATAAAGCCCGTATGAACGAAATGAAGGCCCGTCATGACGCTTTCGTTAAACGTCAGGAAGCAATGCGCGTTCAGGAACAGAAGGCCTATGATGCGTTCATGAAGAATGCAACAGCGGCTAATGCTGCATCAGCCAAAGCACCGGCTGCCAAGTAAGAACGCTCAAGGTTTTTAACGCAGTAGGCCTGTGTGGGTTCGCTCACACGGGCCTTTTTTATAGGTATTCACTTGGGGGAATATCATGAAAGGTATCGTAGCGCGCAGCACACTGACCCGTTATTTGTCCTTCAGCGAGAAGGACAGCAAACCGGACCGTCTTAAGGGACAAAGCGATGGACAGAAGGGGTTCCCCCCTGTCGGTATGAACAAATTCTCGCCCCATGAACTGGAACGTATTGCCCAGGCTCGTGCAGGGGTGACTAACTATGATCGCCACCTTCATGACGTACGTGAACAGCTGAATATCGACCTGGCATCGCGGAAACAGGAACTGAACGATGCTTATCTTGGCCAAAAAGAAGCACTCATCCGTTCGAAGGAATCCGCGCTTGAATCTCTACGTCAGGAATCAGGGGCAAATTCGGAGGCTTATCGGCAATTGCATACCGAGCAGGAAGAGAAGAAAGAAAATTTTCGCCGTGTTGAACTAAGCCTCAATCGTCCACTGCAAATCCATTTTGCTAAAGTATATCTGCTATTACTTTTTGTTCTGGCTATTCTTGAGGTGCCGATCAATAAGCTGGCCGTTGAGTTCTTTTTTCAGGAATCACCCTTTCTTGCATTGGTACTTGCATTGACCATAGGTGTGGTACTGATCACCCTCGCACACTTCCTTGGACTGATGCTGAGACAGCTGGGGCATTATCGGGAGCGACTGGGCACTAAGGGCTACATTGCCGGTTTATTCTTTATCACGTTTACAGCCGGCAGCCTGATATATCTTATTTCTGCACTGCGCCAACAGTTCGTTGATTTTATTGCCCTGGAACAACAACAGAACCTGTCAACCCTGTTGTTATCCGAGGGTGTCAGTGGCTTGCTGGGACAAACCATCCAGACCGAACTTGGGATTGCAGGTTTAACCTTACTGGTGCTCAACGTATCGGTATTTTTCCTTGGTCTTATTTTTTCTTTTCTACGCCATGATCCACACCCTGATTATGAAAGACTGTATTTTGAACGCAGTCATGCAACCAACAGACTGGTAAAATTTCACCGTCAATTTGAACAAAAAGCGACAAAACTGCAAAGTGAGTTTGACGATAAGATTTCCTATCTGGATAAGAAGGTATTAGCGCTGGATAATGAGATCAGAGAACTGGTTTCAAGAAGGACTGCACTGAATACAGAGCGGGGGCATGATATCGGTATGATCATTGATGTGTTGCGACAGCAGGTTCTAGCCTACCAGTCGGGCAATGTAGATGGCCGGGAAGGACAGAATATCCCTAAATATTTCGGTGAATCGGCTTTGCTTGACTTGAAAGAGAGAATCAGTCCAGCATGATATTCCATAGGCAAGTTCTATTGCTTTTATTACTTCTGCTGCCACTCAATGATGCACTGTCCGCAAAACAGGATTATTGTTCTCAAGGAGAGGGCAAGACAGTGCTTTTCCTGATTGACCGTACGAGTGCTTTCGATGATCAGGACAAAAAGAATTTTGCCAACGGTGTTGAGGTCCTGTTCAAGCAATTGCAGACAGGTGAACGCCTGATAATTCATACGTTAACTGAAGATTTTTCCGGTTCGAAAAAGATCTTTGACGCTTGTAGGCCAGGTTGTATTGAGCAAGGGCTGGTATCAGGACTTTTTAGTCAGTGCAGAGCATCAAGAGCCAAAGTCGATGAGCGAAAATATAGGTTAGATGTACTCACCAGTGTCAAGCCGATGATCTTGACGCAGGAAAAATACCCCAATTCTGAGATTATCGAAACCATCGCCTTCATAATGCAGGAATATGAACAATACAAACCAGCCCGGCTAATTATTTTTTCCGATATGATTGAGTATTCACGACTGGCAAAGTTTGGACAGCTAAAAGAAAAAAACATACAAACACTGCTGGATAAGTTAGACCAGCTTGGTCTGATTAAACCGATGCAGGGAGTTGAGGTGGACGTGTTAGGTTTTGGCCGTGATCATTCAGCACAGCGACATGGCCTAAAAGCAGAACTGAAACGGAATATAGAGCAATTTTGGCAGGCCTATTTCAAACGCGCCAGGGTGGGAAGGTTTCATCTTGGCAGAAACCTGAATCTTTAAGGGAACCTCTATTAACGCTGGGTGTATCAGATCGTGACTTAAAAACCTGTCGCAGCAAAACGAGGGCCGCACAGGTTGTTCGACGAGGTGCCGTAGAGGTGTCTAACAATCGAATTGGTCGGGGTGAGAGGATTCGAACCTCCGACCCCCTACTCCCGAAGCAGGTGCGCTACCAGGCTGCGCCACACCCCGACATGTCCGATGTTTAGAAGTTAATAGACGCGCTGAACTGAGAAGTCAGCGAGTATCATCATGGCATCTTTATAAGCAGATTGTGGTAATGGTGAAAGAGCCAGTTTCGCCTTTTCTGCCTCAGCAGATGCGCGCTGTGAAGTGTACGCCAGAGAACCTGTTGATTCAATAATTGCGATGACTTCATTGATTTTATTCAGCCCGCCGGATCGAATGGCTTCACTCAGCAAATCACACTCTGCTGAAGTGGCGTGTTGCATGGCATGTATTATCGGCAGGGTGGGTTTCCCTTCAGCGAGATCATCGCCGACATTCTTACCCAATGCCTCGGCGCTGGAACTGTAGTCCAGCAGATCATCAACCAGCTGAAAGGCAACACCGAGGTGCTGGCCATAGCGGGCCAGTGCCTGTTCAATGACATCGTTCTGATCAGCAATCACGCTTCCAATGCGGGCAGCGGCTTCAAACAGGATGGCTGTTTTGGCACGTATGACGGCATCGTAGCGTTGTTCGCTGATATTGGGCTCATTGACGTTCAGCAGCTGCATCACCTCACCTTCAGCAATGTTATTGGTGGTGCGCGAAAGGATGTCCATGATGTGCATGTTGTCGGCCTTTACCATCATTTCAAATGCGCGGGAATAGAGAAAATCACCGACCAGCACGCTGGCATCATTGCCCCAGATATCATTTGCTGTTGCCTTTCCTCTGCGCATGTCTGAGCTGTCTACCACGTCATCGTGGAGCAGGGTGGCAGTGTGGATAAATTCGATTATGGCAGCCAGCAGGATGTGTTTGTCTCCCTGATAACCGGTTGCCAGTGCACTTAGCAGTACAATCATCGGCCGTAGCCGTTTCCCACCACTGTTAATGATGTAAGCACCCAGTTGATTAATCAATGCAACGTCGGAGCTCAGGCGTTGCAGAATTAGCCGATCAACAGCAGCGGATTCTGATTTTAGCAGGCCCTGAACGGCTTCAAAATCGTTGGGTGGCACAGGATTATGTGAAGTGTTGGGGTTTTTGTCAGTAATAGTGGTCATACTTTAAAATTTTTTCTATATTTCAATCACATATTTATTTTTCAGGGCATGAATTTTTCACCCAATCGCCGATTATAGGGGTAGATGCAGACAAGATAAATAAAACATCCACTGAATTTCCCGTCATAATGTGAGAGATTGGCTAAATTAGTGCTGTTGAGACTGTTTTTCCATTGACTGGTATCGTCTCAGGCGATAAAATCGCCGCCCTTTACCAGGGGTAGCTTCGCTTCTGGCATACGACAACCGGTCATACAGAATTCCATTAAGTTCTTATTGGGGTTATTAGGGATATAGACAATGTACGCAGTAATTAAAACGGGTGGCAAGCAATACCGGGTAGCAGTAGGCGACGTACTGCGTGTTGAGAGTCTTACAGCAGAGACTGGTTCCACCGTTGAACTTGATGATGTACTGATGGTTGCTGAGGGTGCTGACATTAGGACAGGATCCGATGTAGCTGATGGCACTACCGTTTCAGCTTCAGTACTCGGTCACGGTCGTGGGGATAAAATCCGTGTCTACAAATTTCGGCGCAGGAAAAATTATCGCCGAACCCAGGGTCACAGACAGAATTTCACCGAGCTGGAAATCACGGCTATCGGTGGCAAAGACGCCTAACACAGCGTGTAAGCAGCAAAGGACAGGAATAGCACAATGGCACATAAAAAAGCAGGTGGCAGTTCACGTAACGGACGTGATTCGGAGTCAAAGCGACTGGGTGTTAAGCGTTACGCCGGTCAACGGGTATTATCAGGCAATATTCTTGTTCGTCAACGTGGTACGAAATTTCACCCTGGCAAGAATGTCGGCAAAGGCAAGGATGACACACTTTTTGCAACATCAGACGGTGTCGTTCAGTTCGCCATAAAAGGTCCGCGTAAACGTAGAACGGTCAGTATACTGGCTGGCTGAGGCATCGCCACAAGATTGATTCAGGAAAACCCTGCTTTGGCGACAAGGCGGGGTTTTTCATTTTTTGGGTAGTCGTTATGAAATTTGTTGATGAAGCAGGAATTAAGGTTTTCGCTGGTGATGGCGGCAATGGCTGCCAAAGTTTCAGGCGTGAGAAATATATACCCAGAGGTGGCCCGGATGGTGGTGATGGTGGTCGTGGCGGAGATATCTACCTGGTCGGTTCCTCATCACTGAACACGCTGGTTGATTTCCGCTACACCCGCAGCTTCAGGGCAAAAAATGGTCAGAAAGGGCGAGGCGCCAACTGCACTGGCGCCGGTGCTGATGATCTGTTCATTAAAGTACCTGTCGGGACGCTGGTAACGGATGCCGGCACAGGCGAGATGATTGGAGACGTCGTCTCTGATGGTTATGAGCTGCTGGTGGCGAAAGGGGGGCAGGGGGGAGTTGGTAATACCCGTTTCAAGTCCAGCACCAATCGCGCACCAACAAAGACCATCCCAGGCCGGCCCGGTGAGCAGCGCGGCCTGCTTCTGGAATTGCGCGTGTTGGCTGATGTCGGCTTGCTTGGGTTGCCCAATGCGGGGAAATCTACCTTATTGAAAATGGTTTCTCGCGCCCACCCAAAAGTAGCAGATTATCCCTTTACCACCCTGTATCCCCAGCTGGGCGTGATTCGGATTGATGAAGGCAGCAGTTTTGTGATGGCCGATATCCCAGGCTTGATAAAAGGCGCATCGGAAGGTGCAGGACTCGGCATTCAATTCCTGCGTCATCTGTCGCGCACCAGTCTATTGCTGCATATAGTTGATATCATGCCGCCGGAAGGGCAGGATAACATCATTGCCAATCTACGTGCCCTGATCAACGAACTGCAACAGTTTGATACCGCACTGATCGAACGTCCACGTTGGCTGATATTGAATAAAACAGACCTACTACTGGAGGATGAAATACAAAAAGTTCGTCAGCAGATAGTTGATGAAATGGACTGGCAAGACGAGTTATTTATGATTTCTGCTGTTACCGGTAAAGGTTGTCCAGAACTGGTGCAGGCCATCATGAAGTGGCTGCTACGGCAGCAGGAAAATATTTAGCATGGAAGACGCAAAGAGACACAGAGGTAAAATTTTCCCCTATGACCCCCTGTGTTCTCTGTGCTTAACTGCATTTAATATTTTCTAGAGATAACAAGCAGAACGGAAGGGCAGTAGATGGTAACTAAAAATAAACAGCATAAAGATCGCTGCAATAATTCTTGCTGGGTAGTCAAGATTGGTAGCGCCCTGCTGACGGCCGATGGCAAAGGTCTTGATGAGCAGGCGATAGCTGGCTGGGTGAAGCAAATGGCCGAATTGCAGAATCAGGGCGTCCGTATCGTACTGGTGTCTTCGGGCGCGATTGCCGCGGGCATGCAGCGTCTGGGCTGGACGAAACGTCCACATGCCCTGTACCAGCAACAGGCTGCAGCGGCCATAGGCCAGATGGGTTTGATCCAGCTCTATGAATCGGCATTTCAGCGGTACGGTCTGCATACTGCACAAATTTTGCTGACCCATGAAGACCTGTCAAATAGAAAACGCTATCTCAATGCTCGGGGAACCCTCCGCGAAGTCCTTAAACTGAATGTTATTCCCGTCATCAACGAAAACGATACGGTAGCGACCGATGAGATTCGGTTCGGTGACAATGATAGCCTTGCGGCAATGGTCACCAACCTGGTTGAGGCCGATCGCCTGGTCATACTGACTGATCAGGATGGCCTGTTCGATTGTGATCCCAGAAAGTTCGCCGATGCCAGGTTAATCCAGCAAGCAGAGGTGGGTTCTGTTGAGCTTGAAGCTTATGCTGGTGACAGCGGCAGCCTCGGTCGTGGCGGCATGCTTACCAAAATTCGTGCCGCTGGGCGGGCAGCCAGATCTGGTGCCAGTACCCATATTGTGAATGGCCGCACAGAGAATATCCTACTGCAATTGCATAAAGATGAAGCACACGGCACACTTTTGGTGCCGGCCACAGGACGGGTTGCAGCGCGAAAACAGTGGCTGGCGACACATATGCAGTCACGCGGAGATCTGCAACTGGACAGCGGTGCAGTAAAAGTATTGCGCGAATCTGGCCGCAGTTTATTATCCGTTGGCGTGACCGCCATAAGTGGCAACTTTGCTCGTGGTGATATGGTACGCTGCCTTGATCAGGATGGCAGAGAAGTCGCTCACGGCCTGATTAATTATTCTTCGCTTGAAGCGGAGAAAATAATTGGGCATGCCAGCGACCAGATTGAATCGATTTTAGGGTATGTGGATGAAGCGGAGTTAATACATCGAGATAATATGGTGGTGTTTTGATTTTGGGCCGGTGCTCGGCCGGGGCGCCCTTTATTACGATGTTCTTTTTTTATTCTGTTTTTCAATATAGGCATGGGTGATTATACAGTTATTGGTGATAGGCAGTGTAAGGTATCAGTAGATGAACACCCTTAAACGTAGTGCTATTCGAGCCTGACCCCGTGGCCTAAAATACACATCAAAAAAGGTGTCAAGATGAAAGACGGTCTTACATGGGGGTTTGATGCTGCGATCATCGAATGGTTTATCGGCCTTACTGTGTTGGCCATTCTGGTCGTTATAGCTGCTGTGGTGGCACGTCGTTCACTCAAAGTATTTAGAAAACCAAAGGGCCCGTCAGATGAGCCTGTACCGGTTTCATCCTCTGAAACTTGGCACAGCAAAAGCATCAAAGCTGTCCTGGAATCCCTCGTTACAGATCCGGACGGTCTATCGACAAAAGAAGTCGCGCACAGACTTGAGAAATACGGACCGAACCGACTTCCTGAACCGAAGGCGCGTGGTCCACTGGTGCGGTTTTTCTACCAATTCCATAATGTATTGATCTATGTGCTGATTGTTGCCGGTGCTGTCACCAGTATCCTGGGGCACTGGGTGGATGCCAGTGTGATATTTGGTGTGGTTATTCTCAATGCAGTGATTGGCTTCGTGCAGGAGGGCAAGGCCGAGAATGCCTTAAGAGCAATACGGCAAATGCTTTCACCGACTGCAATGGTGATACGTGATGGCCGAAAAATTACCCTCCGGGCTGAAGAGCTATTGCCTGGTGATATCGTTCTCTTGCAATCGGGTGATAAGGTTCCGGCAGACCTGCGTTTGTTTCGTGTCAAAGGTCTTCAAATTCAGGAGTCGGTACTGACAGGGGAGTCGATGGCGGTGGAAAAGACCACTGATCCTGTCGCACAGGAGGTCGTGATTGGTGATCGTCGTTGCATGGCTTATTCGGGCACCCTGGTTACCCATGGACAGGGAAGCGGTGTGGTGGTAGCGACCGGTGCCCAAACCGAGATTGGTCGCATTAGTACACTGGTATCGGAAGTGGAGTCAGTAACGACTCCCCTATTGCGCCAAATGGCCCAGTTTGGCCACTGGCTTACGGCTGCCATACTGGGTATCGCGCTTATTACATTCGCTTTTGGCTCACTGGTTCGAAATTATGCACTTTCTGATATGTTTCTTGCCGCTGTCAGCCTGGCTGTGGCCGCCATTCCAGAGGGTCTACCTGCCATTATGACTATTACACTGGCGATTGGTGTGCAACGCATGGCCCAGCGTAATGCCATTATTCGCAGGCTACCTGCTGTCGAGACCTTGGGGGCAGTGACCGTGATTTGTTCAGACAAGACCGGTACCCTGACTCGTAATGAAATGACCGTGCGTTTGATTGCTACCGCCACTGATCTTTATGAGCTGGGGGGTATGGGCTACGATCCCCACGGTACCATTTCTCTGCAGAACAGAGAAGTGCTTCCAGAGGAATGCCCCATCCTGCTGGAGGTGCTTCAAGCCGCCGTACTCTGCAATGATGCATCACTGGAACAGAATAACGATGAATACAGGGTTCATGGAGACCCTATGGAGGGCGCATTATTGGCGGCAGGCTTAAAGGCCGGGCTGGATATTGAGGCTGAGGCGAAACAATACCCGCGTACCGATCTTATACCCTTTGAATCCGAGCATCGTTTTATGGCGACGCTTCATCACAGTCACACGGGCGATGCCTTCATCTTTCTCAAAGGGGCTCCTGAACGTGTACTGGAGATGTGCTCTCTTCAGAGGACGGTTGATGGCAATCAGCCTCTGGATAGAGATTACTGGTTGACCCGTATTGAAGAGATTGCACAGCAGGGCCAGCGAGTATTGGCCATTGCCTTTAAACCGGTAAACCATGAACAAATAGAATTGAAGTTTGGTGATGTGGAAAATGGCATGATTATGCTGGGTATGTTTGGCTTAATCGATCCACCTCGTGAAGAAGCTATTGAAGCTGTGCAATCCTGTGAAAGGGCGGGCATCCGGGTAAAAATGATCACGGGCGATCACGATGTCACTGCACGCGCCATTGCCAGGCAACTGAAACTCGTTAATGCTGATGACGTGCTCACCGGGCAGGAACTTGAATCAATGAGTGAAGACGAGCTGAAACAGCGTGTGCAGGACGTTGATGTGTATGCACGTGTAAACCCTGAACATAAGCTGCTTCTGGTAAAACTGATGCAGCAACAGGGTTTGATCGTTGCCATGACGGGTGATGGTGTGAACGATGCCCCGGCATTGAAACGTGCAGACGTCGGTACCGCTATGGGCCGCAACGGCACAGAAGCGGCCAAGGAAGCCGCCGAAATGGTGCTCGCTGATGATAACTTTGCATCGATTATGCGCGCCGTAGAAGAGGGCCGCACCGTTTATGATAACCTTAAAAAGGCCATTCTCTTTATTCTTCCAACCAATGGTGGTGAGGCACTGATTATTCTGGCCGCCATCTTGTTTGGTTTTCAGGAGCTACCATTAACACCTGTGCAGATCCTCTGGGTGAATATGGTGACGGCTGTTACCTTAGCGTTATCATTGGCATTTGAACCCCCCGAACAGAACGTAATGCGGCGCCCGCCACGCGATGCCCATGAAGCGATGTTGACACCTCATCTTGTTTGGCGTGTGGCGTTTGTCTCCATTATTCTGATGAGTGGAACCTTCGGACTTTTTCAGTGGGAGATGGGGCAGGGCGTCAGTATTGAACATGCACGCACTGTGGCTGTGAACACACTGGTCATGTTTGAGATTTTCTATTTATTCAACTCTCGTTATATCACTGCTTCAGTTTTTAACTGGGCAGGATTAACGGGCAACCGTTATGTGCTGATTTCCATTGGTGTGCTCATTCTGTTTCAGCTTGGGTTTACCTACTTTCCACCAATGCAGACCTTATTTGGTACCACGGCGATCGGCTTTAAAATATGGGTACATATTCTGCTGATCACCTCCTCTGTATTATTTTTAGTTGAGTTAGAAAAGTATGTTGTACGACACATGAAATAAAACAGATAATGGAGGGCAATAACAGGCAACAAGTATGAAGCCAGGGTGGATATATTGCGGGGGAACGTGCCATTAATACCTCCATGTGCATAATGTACAATAATTCAGGTGATTGGTTTGACTGTTAACGTCATGTTTTTTCCAGGTTCAATCGAGTCTGTCCCCACGGGTTTACAGTTGAATCTACGATTAAAATTATGAGGAGTATAAGGACAAATGAAAATAGAGAAGGAGTTGTTAATACTTGCTCGAGAACACCACGTATCTTTGGTTTTAGCGAATCGAGTAATAAATACAGTCGCGTCAAAGAATCAAGCGGAGATTAGCGCTTTATGTCTAAATATCAACAAATACTTCGCTGAATCTTTTAAGGATCATTTTGAGACTGAAGAAACATTGATTCTTTATCCGCTGATGAGTATTGATAAAAATAGTGAAGATATTTGCAAGCGTTTAATTAAAGAGCATAATGATCTGATCTATCTATCGTCTTCTTTGGCAGATAAACCTGAATTATTATTGGAATTCGGCCAACTGTTAAGACAACATACCAGAGCTGAGGATAGAGAAATATTTCCAAATATAACTGCATTATCAAGAAAACAATTGCAAGCTATAGCTGAATCAAGTGAAAAACATAAGCGTATTGAGGAGTTCTTTTGAAAAATAAATCCATCTGATGAAGGAGTATTAGTATGTTATTTATCACAAACCGCGAACCAAAAGGTTCGATACGAACAAAAAAAGGACGTGTTTATAAGTTTGACTTAAATAAAAATGCACCCTCCAATTCAATTTATTGTTGTGAGCGTTTAGCTGAAGATAATTACATAGAAATTGGCGCGGAAGTGTTGATGTCCAGACTTAAAGAAAGCAGTGCCAGGCAGCTTTTATTCTTCATTCACGGGTTTTCGAATTTACCGGAACCGGATATATTTCCAAGAGTAGCTAAATTGCAGGAATATTTTGATGCTAAAGAACAGGACTTTGTTCAGGTGGTCCCGGTTATTTGGCCATGTGACAATGATAAGGGAATTGTAAAAGACTACTGGGACGATCAAAAATCTGCTGATAAAAGCGCATTTTCGTTTGCGCGCGCACTTCAATTCTTTATGGCCTGGAGAGATAAGGAATCTGAAGACTCACCGTGTACAAAACGTATTAACATACTCGCACATTCTATGGGTAACAGGGTTTTTAGGGAAACCATTTCAGTATGGAATAAGTATGATCTGGCAAATGGAGTTCCATTGTTATTTAGAAATACTATTCTAATGGCGGCAGATATTGTTAATGAGTCACTTGAACAGGATCAGGGTGGTCGCTTAATTAGCCAGGCATCTCGGAATGTATCAGTATATTATGCTTCTGATGACCTTGCCCTTCGATCGAGTAAAATCTCTAATCTAAAAAATAAAGTTGCCTCAAGAAGGCTTGGGCATACTGGCCCTGAAAGCATGAAAAAAGTCCAATCGAATGTCTATGGTATTGATTGCGATAATTTTAATAATAAGTATGACTTTCCAAAGGGTCACTCCTACTTCCTGAATGATAAAAACGACAACATTGGCGAAGTGTTTGAGCACATGTTTAATACAATAAAGACAGGAAGAGTATTGGTTGACGATAAGGTAAATCGAAAACATATACTTTGAAGAAAAGGGATCAATAAAAAGACCTTGATATAGACGTACCCTATGCCTAGGGTTTTGCCAGGGCATTCACTCTGTGTATTAGTTAGAAGTATGGCAATATGAGTTTGAAGAATGTCAGGTCAGTAACTGGTCCTCGTTATACAGGGAGTGAGA
>JAADJE010000116.1 GCA_013150915.1 Gammaproteobacteria bacterium | reverse complement strand
GATTCTGGAACCCTATGAAATGGTCAAAATCATCCGCAATTCGATTTCCATCACGATTCTTGACATTGAAGTCTGCGTGTAATTCTCCGATGGCTGTCTGCCACAGCATTCCCAGAAAAATAGTCGATTCCTCAATCTCTGCCCGACCATCAGTGCTTACATCCCGCTCAAATTTGCCGGGATCAAGTGGCACACCATCAGTTCTGAACGCTCGAAAACCCAAAGAGGAAAAACTCGCTACTTCACTTTCTCGGTATTCAACGGTTAGATTGATCGTAAAAGCGTCAGTCGGCCGTGCCTCCGCTGCTATACGCACACCTTTCTGATTGTTCCGATCTAATGTCGCGCCGGTATTGATATCGGTAATAAAACCATCATCCTGGTCAAGGTAGTAGCCACCAAACCTGACTGCAAACTTGTCATTAGCAGGTACATTGATGACAGCTTCAAGCAAGGTTCGCTCAAAACTGTCGTAACCTATCTTTGCCCAGCCTTCACTCGTATCGCTTGGGCGTTTACTGATTACATTAACCGCACCACCTACGGCATTTCTGCCATAAAGCGCGCCTTGCGGCCCCCGATAAGCCTGCAGACTCTCCATATCGAAGAAGTCCATCCGACTCAGAGACCGTCCACCAAAACCACCGCCGGCAATATACGATCCGTTACGGTATATGCCTGTAGCACTTTCAGAAAAACCGAGTCGTCCGCCACCCTGGCCGCGCATTGAAATATCACTCAGATATTCCGGCCCGCCATTAACAAGGATTGTGCCTGGAATCTGACGCAAGTAATCTGCCATGCTGTCGAGCACAAGCAAGTCCATATCTGCTTTTGAAATTACGGTAATTGCGTCCGGGACATCCATCAGTTTCTCGTCGCGTCTCCGCGCACTAATAATTACTTCCTCAAGAATTACTTCCTCAAGAATTAGTTCCTCGACTTCCTCCGCCGCAAATGCGGGCGTACTTCCCCATGCGCCCGAAGCCATGATAATGCCAACAATGGCCAATGTACTGAGTTTGCTGTGTGCTTTCATAATGGCCTCACTCCGCATCTGTGCCCTGAATTTCAGTTTGTCTTAGATAACATGTTACGTTAAAGTAACATAATGATATTATATCGTATCACCACTCAATAACAAGTAACGGATTTGATTTATGACGGATAGACTCTCAATTGGGTTACCACGACCAGACCAATGAACACAATCAGCCAGTAAAAACTTCAATTAAGTCACGTTACAGGGTGTGAGTTATGGTCCACAATTGAGACAGCTGGAAAGACTAAGTACTGTTTGGCAGTAGTTGGCATCTGGTAAGAAACATTGCGGTCTCTGAATGTTGGTGAATCAGGATGATTAGGATCAGCACTACTAAAAGACACTTGAAAAGGCGATGGTCAACCGGGATACGTCATTGCCTTTATTTTGTAGTCGTGTTTTTTTCACCTTTGTCTGTGGCGTTGGGGTTAACAGCCAGTGAGGCGAAGCAAATCGCTGAGGAAGCGTATATCTACGCTTACCCGATGATGCAGAACTACAAAACCATGTACTTCCGTTCAGTGGCAGGTCAAAATGCCGAGCCACCCCGACCCTTTAATACCTTTTCCCACCGGACCAGGCTGTTGGGTCCAGAGTACAAGGCAATTGTCGGCCCAAATAATGACACTCTCTATTCAACTGCCTGGCTTGATCTACGCCGTGAACCCCTGGTTATCAGCGTTCCTGACGTGCCCGTAGCGCGATACTATTCCTTACAGTTTATTGATGCTTTTGTCTACAATTTCGCCTACATCGGGCAACGCACAACTGGTAGCCAGGCTGGAAACTACCTGGTTTACGGGCCAGGCCAGTATCCAACTGAACCTCCGGGGATTAATAAGCGATTTTATTCAGAGAGTAATTTTGTTTTCATTATCGGCAGGATCCTGGTGGACGGCAAGGATGATATTCCCAATGTGCTTGCGCTGCAGAATCAATTCCTGATCACTCCGCTCAGCGAGTTTGCAGGCACGCCTTCCCCACCCTCGCCAGAAACTATTTCTTTTCCAGAGTACATATCTGAGAAAGCCCGATCTGGTAAATTTATTGAATATTTCAATTTTCTTTTATCTCAGGTGAACATCGATCCCGGCGAAAAGGCACTTTTTGAGCGTTTCAGTAGAATCGGAATCCGGACTCGAAACCACCCTGAAAAATTGTCAGCAGATATTCTGCATGCCATTGATGAAGGCGTTGAATCAGCGCTTCAGAAGATTCGTGCTGAAACCATAGTAATAGGCACCCAGGTAAACGGATGGAACACTACGTTTAAAGGTTTTGGATCAAGGCAAAAAAAGTCGGGTCAGTTTTTACTGCGGGCGGCGGCGGCTATGCTTGCTTTATACGGTAACGACAGAGAGGAAAACAGCGGTTTCTCACGTACACTTGATCCCAACGGGCAGCCACTTGATGCTAGCCGGATAAAATATTCAGTTACTTTCAACAAAGATCAACTGCCCCCAACGAACGCATTCTGGTCGTTAACCATGTACAGCTTTCCCGAAATTCTGCTGGTCGAAAACAACATCAACAGGTATTCCATCGGAGATAGAAGCCAGGATTTGAAGTACAATCAGGACGGTTCATTGACTATTTACCTGCAATATGAATCTCCTGAACCAAAACAGCGATCAAACTGGCTGCCTACCCCCAACGGGCCATTTACGTTGGCCCTCAGGATTTATCTGCCAAAGGAAAGTGTTCTCAACGGTAGTTGGAAACCTCCTCAAATCAGTGAACTTGATTAAATTGGTGGCTGCCTTGATTCAGTCGATGAAAAAAATATCATTCAATGTCAATTACCTGTTGGATCCAACGGTCCTTCGCCCCACTTGTCCGACCAGGCCTGAATAGAATCTGTCACCCATACTGCGAATTCCCGGTCCTTAGCTGGGTCCCCAGTTTCCAACCAGCGTGCCAATGCGTCGTATATAAACATCAGAATAGTTTTGCTGCAGAAATCGGTGTCGACAGGCATATGACGAGGTTCTATCCATATTTCTTTTAACCGCTTTGTTGTTCTTTGGACGAGTTTCTTATGATACTTTTGGAAATGGGAACTGTAGTCTGGGTCATGTGCTGAATGGCGAAGTAAGAGCAGCATATCGGGAGCATTTTCTCTCGCCACCAGGGTGTTTCGATGAATGGCCTCGCCCCACCAGGTAAAATCCTTCTTGTCTTCTTCCAGTATCCTATTGACCACACGGTCTAAAATGGCATGAATAAGGCCACTTCTTGATCCAAAATACCTGTAGAGAACGATTTTCGCGACGCCTAGGTTTTCGGCAACGTCATCCATAGTGGTCTGGTGGAGGCCCTTTTGAGAAAACACTTGGGCAGAGACATCGAGCAGTTGATTCCGCCGCTCAGTAACGTGGCGATCCATCTTCTTCCGGTATGAGGATTTTTCTCCCTCGATTCTACTACTCACTGAACAACCCTCCTTGCATCGCTGTTCGATGGACTACTCTCAGGGTAAGTGAATTCTGCGTACGAGTACAACGGGATAACAGCAGTCGTTTCCTTATTCAGATACGCAATGATAGTGTTTGCTATGAACACCGGTTGTTCCGGCAGGAGAGCATGGCCTGCAGGCGACGCTATTGAGACGCTGACAAGGTCTCCGAACTCGGCTTCTAATAATTCCGATGTATGGGCGGCGGGGGCAATGGAGTCTTCGTCACCCTGGATCACCAGCAGGGGTACGCCGCCTGCATCCCACCATTCCTCATATAACGTCGTCCTGGTTGCTTGAATCTGTATTTCCGCCAATGATTTATCCCAACCAATGCGCCAATATGAAGGTATCAGTGAAGTCTTTGCAAAGAAGGCCTTTCGCAACGCCTGCGAGCGCGCAAATTTGGTAATACCAGGGTCAAAAACGTCGCGTAAAGACTCGCGAATATCCTTCTCTATTGGGATGCGACCGCCAGCAGCCAGCAAAATCACGGCCTGCACCCGCCCAGCATGGGTAGCTGCGTAAGCTCTGGCCAGGCGGTTCCCGAATGCATGACCGATGACAACCACTCGCTCAGTTTCTTGCAATCCAAGCGCAGAAATGACGGCGTCAACGCTCTCGGCAAGTTGTAGCAAGTTGCCGTCAGGTTCGGTTGATGTTTTTCTGGAAACATTGAGGTCAACAGCAATTGTTCGAAATCCCGCATTTGCAAGTTCTGATGTCAATTCATTAAAGTCGCTCGCTGGACGACCGAGGCTCGGCAACAGAACAATTACCGGACCGGCGCCGCGCTCATAATAGACATGCTCAAAATCGTCGGAGAAAATGCTGTGTTTCTCACCTTCCCCAGGGCGGCCCGGCGTATTAGGCAACGGCAAATAGAGCCAGACAACGCCAGCGAGAGCGATCAAAGTAATAGTTACCGCCAAACCTGCTTTCAAATTGCGTGCTTTTTTAGATGCTATGGTTTTGTCCAAAACTGTCATCTATTCTCTCTCCAACATCTCTTGCCCTGCAAATTTAGTCGCCTAATGACATCTATGCTGTCACTCAGGCCCGTCGGCGATATAACAACAAGCCGGAATACTGGACTCAAGGCATGATACGCGATAGTATCACCTTACTGGCTGAAAGGCACGAAACGTGAATATGGATCAAGCGATCTGAAGATTCTGACAATCAGTGTACTCAGGTTTGGTTACCAAACTGCGCGCCCTGAGATGCATGGGCACGTTGGCTTTTCAGAAGGTTTCTTTCGTCAGGAATTGGGAGAAATGTAATGTCGGGAACTGCAAAAATAGTGATAAGCAGCATCATTATCCTGATTTCGATCGCATTGGGAATTTACGTCGCCTTTAACTCCATTGCCCTTGGCTCCCACATGAGTTCCTCAGTTACCAGCGGAAGCTGGTGGACCAATACTGTGGTAGGCAGTGTCCATGCAGATGCACGAACTCGTGCCTACGTCGCAAAAATCGGCCTGTTAGCGTTGGCACCCGAGGAGACCACTTATTACCCCCTCTACGACGTCGATGGAGAACCGATATCTTCCGACTTTGTCTATGAGCTTCGCGGCAATCAGATTCCAGCCCGATGGTGGAGTATTACGCTATATGGCGAAGACCATTTTCTTGTTCCAAATAAAGAAAACAGGTATTCAGTGAAGTCAACGCAGATTGAGCGGGAAGTTGGCGGCGGTTTTGTTGTCTATCTCTCCAGGGAACCTCATAAGGGAAATTGGATTTCATTGGGCAATGCTCAAAACATGTCGCTTTCACTTCGAATGTACAACCCGCCCCCGGACATACGGCAAAGACTCGACAAACTTGACCTTCCCACTATTCACAAAATCGGAAAGGCATTGTGAGGTTCTGGGTCAGCACTTTTGTACTGGCTGTGGTCGTTAGCATCACTAGTTTCTACGCGACTTTAGCATACATACCCATCAATGAAATGCGCAAAGCTGAGAAGCGTATTGCAACAGTCGCCGGAGGAAGAAATGTAATTCGACATGGAACCAGAGCAACATCCAAATTTCGATCCGTAGTTCGTCCTTCACCCGATCAGTTGTACAGCGCATGTGTTTATGACCTCAGCGATGGTCCCGTGCGGTTTTCTGGTTCCATTCCAGATACATACTGGTCACTGTCAATGTTTTCCCATAATTCTGACAATTTTTTTGTTGTCAATGACAGCCAAATGGAAGACCAGACCTATGACTATGTGTTGATCAAAAAGGGTCAACGCACACCGGAAGGAGTGCCAGTCGAACGAGTAATCGCATCACCCAGTAAAACAGGCATAGCACTGGTTCGCATATTTATTGACAAGGATGATCGGCTGGAAGAATTGGATCGTGTTCAGCGGCTGGGTAACTGCAGTAGTCTTGCTAACGAAAACTGATTCGATTACATGCTGGCTGCAGGGTGAATTTCGCTCATCGCGATTACGTGCGGATCTGTCCCGTACCCCTCACAACCCACTTGTAACTGGTCAGCTCCGGCAGGGCCATCGGCCCACGGGCGTGCAGTTTTTGCGTGCTGATACCGATTTCGGCGCCCATGCCAAACTGACCGCCATCGGTAAACGCAGTTGAGGTGTTGGCGAACACGACCGCGGCGTCAACCATTTCGAGGAACCGCGTGATGGTGTCCGGATCTTGCGCGAGGATGGCTTCGGTGTGTTTTGAGCTGTAACGGTGGATATGTTCAAGGGCTTCATCAAGACCAGATACGGTTTTGACGGACATCCTCAGCGACAGGAATTCGGTGCCAAAACTTTCCTCAGTTGCGTGTTTCAGCTCAGCTGCATACTGCCCGTCGAGCGCCTCGTAGGCATCGTCGTCCGCAAGTACCTCACATCAAAGTGGAAAACTTGACTGGGATAAACTAGACAAATGGGTACTGCGAGAAGGTATAACCGCTGATAAAGAAATTGTTGAGTTCTATAGAAAAATAGAACGAATTCTTCCCACTTAATATCTCTGTAAGTCTC
>JAADJE010000081.1 GCA_013150915.1 Gammaproteobacteria bacterium | reverse complement strand
TCCCAAGGGTATGGCTGTTCGCCATTTAAAGTGGTACGCGAGCTGGGTTTAGAACGTCGTGAGACAGTTTGGTCCCTATCTGCCGTGGGCGCTGGAGACTTGAGAGGAGCTTCTCCTAGTACGAGAGGACCGGAGTGGACGTACCTCTGGTGTTCCGGTTGTCACGCCAGTGGCATTGCCGGGTAGCTATGTACGGACGGGATAACCGCTGAAAGCATCTAAGCGGGAAGCCCACCTCAAGATTAGGTCTCCCTGGACATTTATGTCCCTGAAGGGCCGTTGAAGACTACAACGTTGATAGGCCAGGTGTGGAAGCGCGGTAACGTGTGGAGCTAACTGGTACTAATTACCCGTGAGACTTGACCATATAACACCCAAGTTGTTTGTGTGTGTATGCGATATTGTGTTGTATTTATTATTTATATTACCCAAGCCATGATTATCCAGATTCGTAAAAATGGGGTCAGAGTAGAAACTCTGACCCCAGTTTTTACAGCCAGTTTGCCTGGTAGCTATAGCAAGCAGGAACCACCCGATCCCATCTCGAACTCGGAAGTGAAAATGCTTAGCGCCGATGATAGTGTGGGGTCTCCCCATGTGAAAGTAGGTCACTGCCAGGCTTTTAATTAAAATACCCGTCCTTGTGATGGGTATTTTTTTGTTTTAATTAAAATATCAGAAAACGGATAGAATTATTTCTTCATATAAAATTTCGGTAGCACCCATAATGGGTCACACTGATCGACATGCCCGGCTTCTGTATCGCCTCATTTCGCCTAATATTTTGCTGTTCACTGAGATGGTAACGGCTAAAGCTCTTCTCCATGGTGATCATCGAAGTTTGTTAAAATTTAACCCGCAAGAACATCCACTGGTGCTGCAGCTGGGGGGGGCGGAAGCGGATGAAATGGCCAAAGCGGCAATACTTGCAGAACAGGCAGGTTTTGACGAGGTAAATATCAATGTAGGGTGCCCAAGTGCCAGGGTTCAGTCTGGTGCGTTTGGTGCCTGTTTGATGAAAGAACCTGAGACTGTTGCGGCATGTGTTAGGCGTATGAAACAAAATATTGGCCTGCCTGTTACAGTAAAGATTCGTACGGGTGTTGATGAATATGACAGTTATCAATATCTTAAGCAATTTGTTGTAACTGTGTCTGAAGCAGGATGCCTTACTTTTATCGTGCATGCCCGAAAAGCATGGTTAAAGGGATTGTCACCCAAACAAAATCGAGAAATACCGCCACTGCAGTATGACTGGGTCTATCAGTTGAAAAAGGATTTCCCATCTCTGAAAATTATCATTAACGGCGGTATCCAGAAAGTCGATAGGGTGAAGAACCATCTTGAGTACGTCGACGGTGTAATGCTTGGTCGTGAGGTGATAAGAAATCCGTGGATTCTGCTTGAGCTTGAACAGCTGTTATCAGAGAAGGCCAATACGATTAATCGTCGGTCGATAACCCAGTTATATATGGAATACATCAAATGTCAGCTTGTGTTGGGGCAGCCGTTACATTTACTTTTGCGGCCACTTTATAGTCTGTCATTTGGATTACCGGGAGCAAGAAAATGGCGGCAAGGCTTAAACAGGCTTACTCAGGAAAAAGTGAAGATAAACGAAGGCTTACAGGCGTTGACTGAAGTAATCATCGGGTAAAACCCGACGAATACACATTTATCCCGTCACCAGAATAATCTTGATCTCCATCAGTACTTGCCAGAAAGGCTGCTTTTCCCCTGTTTCATCAGAATTAGTATCAGTATTATCGAGGGGATACCGAGCGCTGCAGCATAGAGGAAAAACACCGGGTAACTTGTGGTGTCAACGACCACGCCGGAAAATCCACCGATAAATTTGGGCAGTAATAGCATAACTGAACTAAACAGGGCGTATTGTGTTGCTGTATAGGCACGGTTAGTCAGGCTGGACAGATAAGCAATAAATACCGTTCCAGCAAGACCTCCCGCGAGATTGTCTGCACCCACAACGAGAATCAGCCAGATGACCAGGGGTGGCTGACCCGCCAGCCAGGCGAACAATAGATTGGTAAGAATAACAATAATGGCACCTGCCAGTAGCATGCGCATAACACCATAACGAACCACCAGTATGCCACCAATCAGAGCGCCCGATATAGTGATGAATTTACCTACCAGTCCACTGACTAGTCCAATCTCAGTGCCGCTATAGCCCATGTCCTGATAGAACGGGAAGGCCATCACACCCAGCGTAATATCACTCATTCGGAATACAGCGATGAACGATAAAATTAACAGTGCATTCCAGCCATTGCGTGTGAAGAAATCAGCAAAGGGGCAGATAACGGCACCGACAAACCATGCCTGCAGGTTTCTTATCTTCTCAGGCAGATGTTGTTTACGCTCCAGCAATGAAATCACGCGTTCTTCAGTTTCCCACTCATGGTTTCTGAGCGTGTGATCGGGTTCAGAAATAATGAAAGTACTGATGATACCAACGAGCATGAACAGTGCCATAGATAGATAAGCGACAGACCAGGAATAAAAATCAGCGATGACAAAAGCCATGCTGCCGGCAAGTATCATGCCGATACGATAGCCGAGCTGATATGTTCCTGCCATCGCACCCTGATATTCCTCATCAATCGCCTCGATGCGCCATGCATCTACGGTGATATCCTGCGTGGCCGATGAAAAAGCAGTCAGTATGGCAAAGGCTACGATGATGCTCAGGTTGGTTTTAGGGTCAAACATAGAAAGCGAAACCAACCCTGTGATGACACCAATCTGGGCGATGAGCATCCAGCTACGACGTTGTCCGAGTACCCGGGTTAATATTGGCAATGGCAGTCGATCAACCAAAGGCGACCAGATAAATTTTAAACCATAGGCCAGGGCGACCCAACTGACAAAACCAATAGTGGTTTTGTCAATTCCTTCGCTGTTTAGCCAGGCTGACAGCGTCCCAAAAACAAGCAGAATAGGGAGGCCTGCAGAAAAACCAAGAAACAACATGGCCAGTACTTTTGGCTCTTTGTAAATCTGAAAGGATGCTTTCCAGTTGTGCAGAGTTGTTTTTGTCATGAAGCTGTCGTCAACCAAGTTGGCAACCGTAGTCGATGAGCAATATCCTCGGTTCCGAGGGAGTGTCTGGTAGGTTCCGTGCTAAAACCTGTAAAAATGCAAACGGGCATTCTGTGGGTAAACAGAACATCACGAGTTCTTATATGGCTCATGGATTTTTCGGTGAAATCAGGCGGGTTTTTTACGGAAGCGATATAAAGCGATCTCACCGAATAGATTGGGAAACAGTTTCAACCCTGGCCCGGTTTTATTGTCATGGGTGACAGCACGCCGCTCCAGGATTTCTATGTCGAGTTTTTCACACAGCTCCTCAAAATCTTTAAGCGTGCAAAGATGGACATTGGGTGTATTGTACCACTCCATGGGCAGCGTTCTGTTGACCGGCATTCTGCCACCTAAACCCAATTGGATTCTTGATGTGATATTGCCAAAGTTTGGAAAAGTAACGATTCCCTCAGCACCGACACGCAGCATTTCACCTAGCAGTCGATGTGGATAATTGGAGGCCTGCAGGGTGAGTGACAGAATAACAAAATCGAAGGACTCTTCATCAAAATCAGAAAGACCCAGATCCAGGTCGCGCTGAATAACATTGATGCCCGCTTTGATACAGCGGCTGATGTTTTTATCATCGATCTCAATGCCGTAGCCGGAGACTCCCTGGCTCTTTGATAATTCACTTAATAATTCGCCATTACCACAACCAAGATCAAGCACGTGGGAGTTGGGTGTTATCCAGTCACAGATAACCTGAAAATCTGAACGTGACAGGTTCATTTTGTACACTCGCTGGTGATGCGATCCATGTAGGTGCCGAAAACTGACAGATATTGCGGCAGTGCCAGCAGGAATGCATCGTGGCCATGATGGGACTCTATTTCTGCGTAGGAAACATTCAGGTCATTATCGTGTAGGGCCTTGACAATTTCGTGGGAGCGCTGTGGTGAGAAACGCCAGTCACCGGTAAAGGAAAGAACAAAAAAGTCCGCACAGGCCTTTGATAGTACGGCTGACAGGCTGCTGCCAGCTTCTGTTGCGGGGTCGAAGTAGTCCAGTGCTTTTGTCATTAGTAAGTAGGTATTGGCATCAAAAGTACCGACAAAGCGGTCTGCCTGGTGGCGCAAATAACTTTCAACCTGGAATTCGATTCCATAGTCGAAATTAATAGTGTCTTCTCGTAAATCTCGACCAAATTTTTCTGCCATGATGTCGTCTGACAGGTAAGTCAGATGCCCGAGCATACGGGCAATTCGCAAGCCCTTTTCAGGGATGGTGTTATGTTCGTAATAGTGGCCATCATGAAAGTCAGGATCGGTACGTATTGCCTGGCGTGCTACTTCGTTAAAGGCGATATTTTGTGCAGTGAGTTTTGATGAGGCAGCAATTACGATAGCATGACGAAGTCGTTCAGGATAATCGATAGACCATTGCAGTACCTGCATGCCGCCTAGACTGCCGCCGATTACGGCAGCCCATTGTTCTATGCCAAGTTTCGTTGTCAGTCGGTTCTGAGATTCAACCCAGTCGGTTACCGTGACCATGGGAAAGTCGGGGCCATACGGCTTGTCGGTGTCGGGGTTGATGGTTGTTGGCCCGGTTGAACCATGACAGCCACCCAGATTGTTGACCCCGACAACAAAGAATCGATTGGTGTCGATAACTTTACCCGGACCGACAAGGTTTTCCCACCAGCCGGGCTTTGGGTCATCTTCGCTATAATAACCCGCCAGGTGATGGGTGCCGCTTAGAGCATGGCAAACCAGGATAGCGTTGTCACCCGTAGAATTTAATTTGCCATAGGTTTCATAGGCCAGCTCATAGGCATTAAGTGTCTCGCCGCAGGCAAGTGCCAGGGGCTGGTCAAAAAGAAAAGTCGATGATTCTACAAGACCAACAGTGTTCTGAGATTGCACTTCAGGCATCGTTTAACAGGGACTCTTGTGTATTTTTTCGCATTGTAATTGTTAGGAACCTCTGATCAATTCATGAACGCGTATCTTACGCCTAAAATACCCAGTTATTACGTGCGATTTGTGCCTCAAACCTGGGTATTTTAGATCGCAATCTACTTCGTCCAGACGCATCAGAGATTCCTTAGGTTTACCCTGTACGGTTTGACGTTTCGCTCAGAAGATTATAACGAGAGCAGTGCCCGACAGGGAAGGATCTTTTGTTCGAATTTCCTTGATTATTCGGGACTTTGTATGCGAGCAAGGATTCTCTGTAATGTCATGGTTTTGTCTCGCAATTCGGCAATATTTTTCTCAATAGTAGCGACTCGCCGTTCAAGGTTACTGTGATTCGATTTCAGTTTATTAATATTAGATAGACGTCTGCCGATCTGATCCTTATGTTCTTCAATTTGGGTGGAAATTGGCAGCAAAATGGCTTTTGACCAGGCTCTGAGCGCATAATTGGTTTCATCAAGAATTCGCCTGGCACGACTTGCCATGGTGATAAAAAAGCGTTTTATAACAAAATGTTGTTCTGTAACCACCAGCATCATACTGTCACGGAATTGTTCGCCATCCTGCTTCAGCTGCATAAAATCTTCTATGAAAGGTTCGATGTCAAACTCAGGTGGGGCAACCATATCCAGTTTATGCCGCATTTTAAATTCCCTATAGATACGGTCGACCAGGTCACTGAGCTTAACGGCCCCAACATTGACTTCTGACAGCCGCTCTTCCGCCTGATCAAAAAATCCGGCCATGCCGCGTTTGAGTCCGAAGGTATTCCAGGTTTCTTGCATGGCTACACGAGAGGCACCAATCATAAAATCGATATTATTACTGCTTAAGTGCTGACGCAGGCGTTTTGCCTGATCGTTCATGATACGCACGGTTTTGTGATAATCATCCATCGCCAGGGAGAGCCGTCGGCTTTGAGCCTGTAGCTGCTTGCCCATCGTCAACAGTACTGTTTTGCTTTTACCCCGTAAATTGAGGATTTCATGACGTTCCTTGACCAGACCGTTTAAGCGTCCGAGATAGACATCTTTGGTTGATTTAACCATGACACCGAGTTCACGCTGTACTTTCTTCTGGATCAGCGACTGCTTTTTTTCGATTAAATCGACTGAGAGTTTTTCTTCAAGCTTTGGGAGACCGCTACGATTTAGCAGCAAGCGGTCATTTTTTATTTTTGCGATCAGTCCTTTCTGTGCGGAAACGGGGACTACCAGGTCCTCATCAATGTCAAGTATACGTGAGGTTTCTTCAATCTGTCGCCTGATATTAGCCTGTGTGAATGAATCATCATGCAGATCATCCCACATGGTGTCGATCTTATTCAGGACGGCTATGACATTTTGTTCACGTGGATTCAGTGCCACCGATATGTGGTTTCGCCAGATATCCATGTCTGATCGTGTGACGCCGGTATCCGCTGCCAGGACGAACATGATGGTATGTGCCATGGGCAACATATTCAGTGTCAGCTCCGGTTCGGTCCCCAGCGCGTTCAGACCTGGAGTATCCAGAATAACCAGGCCGCTTTTCAGGAGTGGATGCGGGTAATTAATGATCGCATGACGCCAGACAGGCACCTGTAGCATATTGTTTTCCAGAAGATCCAGGGTATGGGGTGGGAAGCCCAGTTTTCTGGATTCTTCTTCGGTGATTTCCTTGGTCTGTACCAGCTGTAGTAACGCCTCGGTCATCTGCTCGGGTGAGTCAATATCCAGGTCAATCCGAGACCAGTTGACGGCTGTTTCCTTGTATTCATCAATGGTCAGGGAGGATTTTCGGGTCTCTATCGGAAGCAACTGAATAAAAGGGGTGTCATTGTCAATATGGAGTATCTCGGTTGGGCACATGGTTGTGCGGCCCACCGATGACGGTAAGAGGCGTTTATTATAATCGGCGAAGAAAATACTGTTGATAAGCTCTGTTTTGCCGCGCGAAAATTCTGCGACCAGGGCGAGCATGATCTTGTCTGATTTTAGAGAGTCAATTAATTCAAGTATTTGAAGTTCATCCTCCCCTTCGAGCAGACTCTCTTCGTCCAGCCAGCTCTTGTATGATTCTATCTCAGTCAGCAGGTCATGGCGCCAATTCGAATAATTGTCCAGTTTTCTCTGTAGTGCGGTTATTGTCATAATGTTTGTTTACGGATGTGGGGCGGTTTAATCTCTGATTTTAGGGTTCAGCTTATGTCAACTTCAATTTGTTCCGTTGCCCCTGGTAACGTTGGCAATTGGCCAGGGCGGTGAGTGATTACTGGCTTTTTCGTACTTCTAACATCGCACAAAATCTCGATGGGTGATTTAGATCCCCCGAATTCTTTCGAGAATTATTTAAAATGGCGTCATTTGCCTGGCCATATATGGCCAGGCCTTGATACGAAACTTGATCCTGTCTTCTATGATTTCGACACTAATGCTCTAGTCTGACCTTGTGATCTTTAGTGGCAGGCTCCCTGATTTTTACTCGCACCAGGCTCTATTTACCATAAATATTGTTTTAATT
Organism: Gammaproteobacteria bacterium; assembly: GCA_013150915.1. GTDB lineage: Bacteria > Pseudomonadota > Gammaproteobacteria > BMS3Bbin11 > BMS3Bbin11 > BMS3Bbin11. The sequence goes on along the minus strand of JAADJE010000081.1, from coordinate 19,720 downwards.
ACAGAAGCATACGTGCACCAATATCAAGTATTGGTTGAACAATCAAGCGCAAAAGCAGGCCAAGTATGAGAAAAACGACAATAGGTGACAGATCTAGCATACCGATGGGCGGTATTATTTGACTCGCTGGCCGCATCATGAAGTCGGTCAGATTTCTGAGTAAGGCGGTGACGGGGTTGTACAGATGAGGGTTGACCCATGAGATGATGATGCGGGCGAAAACAGCAAACATAAAAATATAAACAGTCATTTCGAGTAATTTTCCTGTTGCGAAAATCAACAGTCCCACGACGGATGGGGTCGTACCATAGAGTAGAGATATTAGAAGGAGTTCCAGTACCTGTAAGGCCAGCATTAATACTAGAGCAGAGAAGTCTATCCCACCGTGGCCCGGGATGAAGCTGCGCAAGGGGCGTAGGGCTGGATTGGTCAGCATAACAATAAACTGTGAAATCGGATTATTGAATTGTGCCCGTAACAGCTGGAACAGAAAACGCAGTAATACGGCTAGAATGTACAGTCCAAACAGTGTCTGGATGATAAAAGAGGCACTATTTGCAAAATATTGGCCAGTCATGAGTCAGCTCCCAGTTCGTCTCCCATTTCTCTTGAACGATCAATTGCAGCATTAATGGCATTTTCAAACAACTGTTCGATATTCCCCTGTTCGAGCTGCTGCAGTCCCTTTTCAGTGGTGCCACCGGGGGATGTGACCTTACAGCGTAGCTCTTCCGGCGTATCATCAGATTCCATGGCCAGTTTGGCGGCTCCCAGGACGGTCTCTATCGCCAGCAGGCGGCTTGTTTCACGTTCCATGCCTGCCCTGGTGGCGGCCTCTTCCATAGCCTCAATGATTCGAAAAATATAGGCCGGGCCACTCCCTGAAAGAGCCGTGACAATATCCATCTGTGCCTCATTCTCCAGCCAGACAGTAATTCCTACTGACCGCAAAATCGATTCTGCCAGGTCTCTTTGCAGGGGGCTGACCAGATAGTTTGCATACAGTCCAGATGCACCGGCACGCACCAGTGCAGGCGTGTTTGGCATGACACGAACAATTGCTAGCCCTCCTCCCAGCCAGTGATTAAGGTCGGTGCTTCGGACGCCGGCAGCAATTGAAATAATTAACGGGCGTTTTGCCTGTATGGCCTGTTTCAGTGGTTCAGCAACCTCTCGCAGTAACTGTGGTTTTACTGCAAACAGCAGTAAATCAGACTGCCCGGCCAGCACTGAATTATTGTTCAGGCAATGGATATTGTATTTTTCCGATAATTGGGCGCACCGTTTTTTGTTCGGTTCAGAAACCTGAATGGCCGATGCCTTGTGAGCGCTTGCGAGCAGGCCACCAATGAGGCTTTCTGCCATATTGCCGCCGCCAATAATTCCTAATTTATTCATGGTTTACGTTTCAAGTTCTGTGTGAGTTGTTAATTTCTGGATCCAAATAGTGCGGTTCCGACTCTTATCATCGTGCTGCCTTCCTCTACTGCCGCCTCAAAATTCCCTGACATACCCATTGAAAGAGTGTCTACCGAAGCATGTTGAGATCTCATTTTGTTAAAAAGGCCGTACATCCTGCGAAAAGACTGTCTCTGTTTTTCAGTGTCTCTGGTATTTTCAGGAATGGTCATCAGACCCCGTAAAACAAGCCCGGATAATGAACTGACAGCATTGGCCAGAGAGAGTAGTTCATCAATTGATACGCCTCCCTTACCGTACTCTTCACTCATGCGAACCTGTATGCACACATTTAATTTATCCATTTTTGCCGGTCGTTGAGCCGACAGACGTTCAGCAATAAGCAATCTGTCGATACTCTGGGCCCAATCAAAATTTTCCGCGATAGCGGCCGTTTTATTCCGCTGTATTTGCCCTATAAAATGCCATTCAAGTGCCAGATCCGCAAGCTGATTTATTTTCTCCAGGGCTTCCTGCAGGTAATTTTCACCAAAAGACTGCTGACCCAGTACTGCCAGAGAGCGAACGGTTTCGGCGGTTTGTCTTTTGCTTACAGCCAGTAAGCAGATTTCACCCGGGTCACGATTCACCCGTTTGGCGGCAGTATTTACACGCTGATCCAGTGATTCTTTGTTTGTTTCCAGGTCCATGCTATTGGCATTATTTGAATGAAGACGTATTCTACCGTATAACAGCAGTATATGGTTTATAACAAAATGATATTATGATGAGTAATTTCTGCAGGGGCATTTGCTGCACCACGGAGACCTAGATGGATATTGCTGAGCTACTTGCCTTCTCAAATAAACAAAATGCGTCTGATCTTCATATATCAGCAGGTTTGCCGCCATTGATACGTGTTGATGGTGACATCAAGCGAATAAATGTTGAGTCACTGGAAGATCGGATCGTGCATGACATGATCTACGACATTATGAATGACAAGCAGCAGAAAGATTATGAGGAGTTTCTGGAAACGGATTTTGCCTTCGAGTTGCCTGGCATTGCCCGCTATCGCGTCAATGCTTATAACCAGCAGCGTGGTCCTGCCGCCGCTTTTCGTACTATTCCCTCCAAGGTTTTATCGTTGGAGCAGCTCAATGCCCCAGAAATATTTAAGAAGATATCAAGCCAGCCGCGTGGCCTGGTGCTGGTAACGGGTCCGACGGGCTCGGGTAAGTCCACCACGCTGGCGGCGATGGTCAACTATATCAATGAGAATCGGTCAGATCATATATTGACAGTAGAGGATCCTATTGAATTTGTTCATACCAGTAAAAGCTGTTTGGTAAATCAGCGTGAGGTAGGGACACATACACTGGGGTTCCCCGAGGCATTACGATCTGCTCTGCGAGAGGATCCGGACATCATTCTAGTTGGTGAGCTGCGGGATCTGGAAACCATCCGGCTGGCACTGACGGCGGCTGAAACAGGGCATCTGGTCTTTGGTACATTGCATACCACCTCCGCAGCAAAAACTATTGACCGTATTGTCGACGTATTTCCTGCGGCAGAAAAGGAGATGGTTCGTTCCATGTTGTCTGAATCCCTGCGGGCGGTTATAGCGCAAACTCTGATGAAGAAGCTGAGTGGCGGGCGCGTCGCTGCGCATGAAATCATGATTGCCACACCGGCAATACGCAATCTGATACGTGAAAATAAGATTGCTCAGATGTATTCATCCATCCAGACCGGCCATGCGCTGGGTATGCAAACGCTGGATCAGTGTCTGCTGAAACTGGTCAGGAATCGAGTCGTTCACGTCGATGAAGCACGCAGCAGAGCACAGGACAAGAATAAATTCCAGGCATCAGCAGGGGGCGTCCCCAGGGCAGGCGGAGTTTAAGGGCACCTCAAATAACCCATGAATATTCATCTTACACCCCAAATCGTCCCTCTCTGCGTTAAGAATCTTCGCAATAGCTTGGCACAAGCGTGCGATCCTTGCCTTGATATGAACGATTTGGAATGCAATTTGATCTATCCAGAATTAATGGAGGTGCCCTTAAGTTATGGTATTTACTGATTTGTTAAAATTGATGGTGCTAAAAAATGCATCGGATTTGTTTATTACAGCAGGCGTTCCGCCCTGTTTAAAAGTCGATGGCAAAATCACGCCTGTCACCAAGCAGGCACTGACACCGGACGAAAGCCGTAGCTTTGCCTACGGTATAATGAACGAAGAACAGCGACGTAGTTTTGAAGAAGATAATGAGTGCAACTTTGCTATTCATCCCAAAAAAATCGGTCGTTTTCGTGTCAATGTTTTCGTTCAGCAGGGCATGGTGGGTATGGTATTGCGTACTATTGAAACCCGCATCCCCAAGTTCGAGGAACTGAATCTACCACCGGTACTCAGCGAGATTGCTATGGTTCAGCGGGGGCTGGTGTTGTTTGTAGGCGGTACAGGTACCGGTAAATCTACCTCGCTGGCCGCACTCATAGGCTATCGGAACGAGAACAGCTTCGGCCACATCATTACAATTGAAGACCCGATTGAATACGTTCACGAACACAGAAACTGTGTCGTGACTCAGCGTGAAGTCGGTGTCGATACCAACTCCTTCGAAGCGGGCTTGGTCAATGCCATGCGCCAGGCACCCGATGTGATTTTGATTGGTGAGATACGCACGCGTGACACCATGGAGAAGGCCATTATCTTCTCAGAGACAGGCCACCTCTGTCTTGCAACCCTGCACGCCAACAATACCTACCAGGCGCTGGAGCGTATTCTCAATTTTTTCCCTGAGGAAAGGCATAATCAGCTATATCTGGATTTGTCCATGAATCTGCATGCCATTATTTCGCAAAGGTTACTGCGCAAACGTGGAGATGAAGGTCGGGTTCCTGCGATTGAAATTCTGGTTCGTTCGCCGCTGATTGCAGAAATGATTCTCAAGGGCCGGGTTTCAGAAATCAGGTCGATTATAGCCAAGTCAACTGATTCAGGCATGCAAACCTTCGATCAGTCATTATTTCAACTGTTTGAGGACGGTTTGATTGATTATGATGATGCTATCCGTGGGGCAGATTCTGGTAACGACTTGCGATTGAAGATCAAGCTTGAAAGTAGCCGAAATGAATCAGGGGAACTGGGAGACAGCCTGACCGACGTGTCTTTTTCCTCGCTCAATCAAGCGTCATCTGAATAGTAAATAAATTAGAGGCGCCTTAAGGGTCCCGCTATTAATTCATGAATAATCATATTGAACCCAAAACCGGCCCTCTCTGTGTTAAGACCCTTCGCAATAGCTCGCTATTAGGTGTAATCCTTGCCTTGATATGACAACTTTTGAATCACAATCTGAATTATCCAGAATTAATAGTATACCCTTAAATATTTCCCTGAATTTTCTTTACAGTTGCCGGTCTATTTACTATGTTTCACTCTATGGTAGACTTTGCAGACGGGGTGGCCACATACGGGAATTTTGTAATACTGACATTACGAGTTCCGTCGAACGTTGTACACATAAGCCAAATATTATAACTTTCTTGAAAAATAGTTCGATATTAAATCGCAATAGTCTACAGAAAATACATTCAAAACATTCGGAGGAAAATAAATGAATCTTTCACGCAGAGAATTTGTCCAGTTGCTTGGGATAGCAAGTGCTTCTGGCATGCTGCCGACCAACGCCCTGGCGGCCAAAAACCCAGCATCAATGTATAATCAGAAAAAATTCGGCAATGTCTGTCTGATGCATATGACTGATTGCCATGCCCAGCTCAATCCAATTTATTTTCGTGAGCCGAATGTCAATATCGGTGTGGGGGGTGCTTTTGGTAAGCCTCCACATATCGTCGGTAAAAAATTTCTCGATCATTTCAAGATCAAACCTGGAACTATCGAAGCCCATGCATTTACCTATCTGGGCTATGACAAGGCAGCCAGAACCTATGGCAAAGTGGGTGGTTTTGCACACCTTTCAACCCTGATAAAGAAAGTACGTGCTGATCGAGGAGATAAAAATTGTCTGTTACTTGACGGTGGTGATACCTGGCAGGGTTCTGCCACAGCCTACTGGACACGCGGCAAGGATATGGTCGGTGCCACCAATTTACTGGGCGTTGATGTCATGACAGGGCATTGGGAGTTCACATATCCGGATACGGAAATGATTGATAATGTACTCAATTTCAACGGTGATTTCGTTGCCCAGAATGTGCGCGTTAAGGAAGACGTCCTGTTTGATTATAAATTCGAAAATTTTAAAGATTTTAACGAAGAGACCGGGAACGCCTTCAAGCCTTATGTGATAAAAAACGTAAACGGCGTCAAAGTGGCCGTCATCGGTCAGGCCTTCCCCTATACACCAATTGCTAATCCAAAACGGTTTATCCCAGACTGGACTTTTGGCATTAATGACGAATCGATGCAGGAAGTGGTGGATCAGGTTCGTTCGCAGGAAAAACCAGCCGTTGTCGTTGTCATCTCACATAACGGTATGGATGTGGATTTAAAAATGGCCTCACGGGTCACTGGTATTGACGTTATTTTTGGTGGCCACACGCATGATGGTGTGCCTGAGCCCTCGGTAGTCAAGAACCCGGGTGGAAAAACCCTGGTTACCAATGCGGGTTCAAACGGTAAATTTCTTGGTGTCATGGATCTCGATGTGCGAAAGGGTAAGGTGCATGGATTTCGCTACCGTCTGATGCCGATATTCTCAAATTTACTGGAGGCGGATCCTGAAATGTTCAGGTACATTGAGAAGGTTCGTGCACCCTATCGAAAAAAATTGCGCAAGAAGTTGGCAGTTGCCGATCAGACTTTGTATCGCCGCGGAAATTTCAACGGTACTTTCGACCAGGTTATTTGTGATGCCCTGCGCGAGGTGAATGATGCACAAATCTCGCTGTCTCCGGGTTTCCGTTGGGGCACCACCGTGCTAGGTGGCCAGAGTATTACATTCGAGAATGTCATGGATCAAACTGCAATTACCTATCCAAACACCTATCGTCGTGAGATGAAGGGTGTGGATATCAAGATCATCCTTGAGGATATAGCAGACAACCTGTTTAACAAAGACCCTTACTATCAGCAGGGCGGTGACATGGTTCGTGTGGGGGGTATTAACTACACACTGGCACCCAACAAAAAGATTGGTAGTCGGGTAACAGATGTACGGCTTGATAATGGTAAGAAGCTTGAAGCAACCAAAAAATATACCGTATCCGGCTGGGCAGCGGTCAATTCGATACCTGACGGTGAACCAATTTGGGATGTCGTTTCTGCTTATCTTAAAGACAAAAAGACTGTCCGGATTAAAAGGATGAATATACCTAAGTTGGTTGGGGTAAAAGGTAATCCGGGTGTCGCTGATTATGGTAAAGTTTGATTTTAGAGGCCCCTTTTAGTTGCCTATACAGTTCACCTGGCTGAAATATTTGGCTGGCATTTTGTTAGCGGTGCTTGTCGTCGCTGTAGCAGGATGTCAGTCAGATACACAGGTGTCACAGCCACGTCAGGTTGACTACGATCTCGGGAAATATCTCTCCAGCATCCCCAGGGACTTTCCCGAACAACGGGAATTCCATGCCAGTGACGGCTCTCTCCAGGCATTTACAGGATACCGTCGCGGCGGCAAGCAGCGGGTTGCTATAATTTATCTGCATGGACTCGAAGGCCATGCAGGCTGGGGCCGTGCACTGTCAGAGAAACTTGTGGAGCGGGGTTACGATGTATTTGCACTGGATCGGCGCGGTAGTGGTTACAGCAGCAAAAGTTCCCGTACGGTCAATGGCAGGCCTGTTCAGTATGAAGATTATGTCAGTGACGTTCATTCCTTTCTAAAGCCATTAAGGGCCTATTACCAGTCGGTTTACATTGTTGGTTATGACTGGGGTGCCAGGCTAGCACTGGCCTATGGCATTGCCTATCGAGGACAAAGCAAGGGTCTGGTACTAATCAGCCCCCGCCTAATAAAACCGGGCACCAGTCTGACGCAAAAAGTCAAATCCCTGGCTGGGATGTCTGACCTCAGCGAGCGGGACATGGCCGCCGAATTCGATCCTGAGCTTCATGTCTCGAGCAGCAAAATTCAGACAGCCCTGGCAATGGACAAGTCGCGAGTAAAAAAACTGGATGAGAACTTTCTCAGGCAAAGTATGCGGATGAGTGAATTTATTAAAAAATACATCAAGCGTATCAGACAGCCGGTACAGCTTTTTCTGGCCAGACCTGACCCTCTTATTGATGAAAAGGGCCTGATTACTCTGCTCGAAAAGGGTCGCCAGCCCTCATTTGATGTCCAATATGTAGACGGTGCGAGGCACGCGCTGCAAATTGAGGCACCGGATCGTCTCGCCCGTGATATTTATCACTGGATACGCTACCAGGAGCTGTCACGAAATGGCGGGTAGATTGATTGAGCCGAAAGTAATTACTGATTTTAATCAGGAATTGGTTTGTGTATTACCGAAAGGCTTCTGGTTTGATGACGTCAGATGGCAGCGTGTTTGGGCCGCATTTGACGAGAAAGGTGCAACGCTGAGTATGGCCGATCTGAGGGAAATATTTCCGGATGAAGAGGTACTGCACGAAGAAAATCAGAAAATCAAACAAAATTTATACTAAAAATTTGCATCTCCGCTTACACAAAATGCTAATAAAGTGTGGGCTTGGCATGTTTCAGGCAGTAAGGTATGCTAGCGTGCAATGTCTCTAAAAAGTAAAGACAGTCAAGGTGTTTTCCCTGATTACACAGGTCTTTGGTTACCGTCGTTGCCGCGCAGGCAGTGAATGACGTCGCCGTGCGTTTATAAGGCTTTAAGCATTTATGTAATGATTGTGATTGCCGGGGCCTCGCCAGGTCGGGTGTGCACATCGGGAATCCCGGAAAAGAGGAATATCCATGGCAGTAAATCGGGCAGCTTCCCCGCTGCGGAAAAATAAATTCAAGTTCTTGCAATGTATAACCGCACTTTGTCTTGCGCTCGCGTTCCCGGTTGCAAATGCCTGGAGAATCGTGGATGTTGAACAACAGATTGTAGGCAGTTCATCAGTCCTGGGTGGCACAGTTATCCCCTATAAGGAGGTTGTGCTGAACGCACAAATGCCCGGGCGAGTTACTTTTATTGGAGGCTCAGAAGGCGATAGTTTTACTAAGAATGCATTGCTGGTAGCACTTGACGACGATGAGTTGCAGGCTAAACGTCAGGCAATACAATCACGTATCTACAGTGCTGACAGCGCACTGCGCAATGCTCGTGCACAATATAACCGGGAACTCTGGTCACCACAAAGCAGGGATATTTCACGTGCGCCCGGTATGGCAATACCGGGTTTGTTTGACAATATGTTTACCAAAAACTTTGCCAGTATGTTTGACAGTGGTAACCCGGGGCTTGTACGTCAATCCGATCTCATTCAACGTGGCACAGGTATGAATCAGGCCTATGCGGGTTTTCTTGAGGCCCAGGCAGGACTGGCTGAACTTGACGCAAAAATTCGCGACACAAAATCCATGGCACCTTTTGATGGTGTAATTGCAGATAAGCTGGTTGAAGTCGGTGATACTGTTCAGCCGGGGCAGCCTTTATTAAAATTTGCCCATATCAAATACCTAAGGGTTAAAGTAGATGTTCCCGTCAGACTGGTCAAAAATCTGAGGCTGAAACAAATGGTTCCTGTCAGGCTGGATGGCAGCGGCAAAGATATCATGGCACGTGTCAGTCGTATTTATCCAGTCGCAGACCCCAGTCGTCACACCGTCAAAATAAAACTGGATTTACCTACCAATATTGTTGCGGGGCCCGGGATGTATGCCAGGGTAAAGGTTCCTATCATTGATATGGATCAAGCTGTCGAGGTCGCTGTCGTTCCTGAGACAGCTATTCTTCACCGTGGCAGCCTACCCTCCATTTTTATTCTTAATAAGGAAGGCGTTGCCGAGATGCGCATAGTCCGAACCGGTGAGAGGACAGACAAAGGGATGGTGGTGATCAGTTCGGGCCTGAGTGGTAACGAGAGGATTATTGACAATCCACCACCTGGCATCGTATCAGGATGGCAGCCAAAGAAAGCGAAATAACAAGTAGTTGCACCGACTACTGCTCCATCATGAACACAACATTGCGAAACAACAATGACAGATAACAATAATCAGACCGCTACCAGCGAGAACGGGGAGAACAATGATTCCGATGGCTCAAATTGTGCCATGGAAAAACGCGTAGCAAGCAGTAACGAAAAAGGGCTCGGGATTGCTGGCAGACTTGCCCAGAGTTTCATTCACTCTCCTCTTTCTCCGCTATTTTACTTTACTCTGCTTGGTCTCGGTTTTATGGGGATGATGTTTACCCCACGGCAGGAAGATCCACAGATATCTGTACCGATGGTAGATATATTTGTCAGCTATCCCGGTGCCTCGTCGCAACAGGTTGCCAGTATGATTGCCAACCCGCTGGAAAAGTTAATGTCTGAAATCAAGGGCATCGAACATGTCTATTCGGCATCTCAGCGGGGCAGTGCAATGGTTACTGTTCAGTTTATTGTTGGCGAAGATATGGGTAAGTCACTGGTAAAATTGTACGACAAGCTGGAATCCAACAAAGATAAGATTCCACCCGGTGCTACACCTCCTCTGGTTAAACCGAAAGCCGTTGATGATGTTCCTATAGTGACATTAACATTGTGGTCGAACGAAATGGATGATTCGAATCTGCGGCTGCTGAGTCTGGATGTCATGCAGCGTCTCAAAGCGGTGAAGAATACCAGCCAGACATTCATTACCGGTGGTCGATCGGAGCAAATCAAAGTAGAAGTCGATCCAGCCCGACTGGCGGGTTTTGATTTAACACTGGATCAGCTTGCCCATACTATCAGTAGCGCCAATGGTGAGTTGAATGCAGGGAGCATTGAGTCCGGTAAGTCCTCTTTTGATGTTTACACGGGTAGCTTTCTGAAGACAGCGAGTGATATAGAGAATCTCGTCATCGGCACGAAAAAGGGTTCTGTCATTTACGTTCGGGACGTTGCTAATGTGATAGAAGGGCCACAAGAAACGAAAAATCTTGTCAGCTTCTACACGGGTCCGGCTTATGGGGGCGGCACATCACTGGTTCCCGACGGTGCGCCTGCGGTCACGATTGCAGTGGCCAAAAAAGCAGGAACCAACGGTGTTGAAGTAGCCAATGATGTACTGGCAAAGATTGAAGCATTAAAAGGGCAGTTGATCCCTGACAATGTCAAAATTTCGGTTACTCGGAATTACGGTAAAACCGCTAATAATAAGGTCAATAGCCTTATTCTCAAGCTGTTCTTTGTTACCGGTGCTGTGACATTGCTTATCTGGTGGTTCCTTGGTCTGCGCGCATCATTGGTGGTACTCATTGTCATTCCCAACGTCATTATGATGACGGTGTTTACGGCATGGATATTGGGTTTTACCATCGATCGTGTTTCACTTTTTGCGCTGATCTTTTCTATCGGCATACTGGTCGATGATGCAATCGTTGTGATTGAGAATATCTACCGAAGGTGGTTGGAAGAAGGTAGTATGAGTACCGAAATAGCGGTGGATGCCGTCAGAGAAGTCGGTAATCCAACCATACTCGCGACCTTGACCGTTATTGCTGCATTGCTGCCCATGGGGGCGGTCAGTGGCATGATGGGTCCCTATATGAAGCCGATCCCGATGTTGGGTTCAGTGGCAATGCTGCTTTCATTGTTTGCCGCCTTCGTTTTTACACCCTATCTGGCCATGCGGCTTAAGCCCAGTCTCTCCTATTTGAAGAAAGCGGAGAAAAGAGAACAGAAGAGTAATGAGAAGCTGGAACGCTTCTTCCGCAAAATATTAACATCTCTAATCGTAAAAAAGAGGAACGGCAGATTGTTTCTTATAGGGCTGTTTGTGGCCTTTTTTGCCAGCATGTCTTTATTTTATTTCAATCTCGCACGCGTTAAGGTTTTGCCACTGGACAATAAGGCAGAATTCAATGTTGTCATAAATATGCCGGAAGGTACGGCACTGCCGGATACCAGTAACCTCGCCTTTAAGATGGTCAAAGCCCTGCAGACATTGCCAGAGGTTAGGCAATTACAGAGTTATGTCGGTACCGCATCACCCTTCAATTTTAACGGACTGGTTCGTCATTACTACCTCCGTCAACAGCCCTGGGAAGCCGACATTCAGGTTGAGCTGCTGGATAAAGGAGATAGAAGCAAAACCTCACACGAATTGGCCGAGCAGGCTCGCATTTTATTGACGCCCATTGCTGAAGCTTCGGGTGCCAGGATTCAGGTTGTCGAAATGCCCCCGGGGCCACCGGTACTGCAGACCATGGTTGCTGAAATATATGGTCCTGATGCTGAAACTCGCCGTAAATTCGCTCGTGACATGGAAAAGATGTTTCAGCGGGCGACGGACATAACGGATGTCGATACATTGATGCCGGATGAATATGATATGTGGCGTTTTGAAATTGATCGGGAGAAAGCAATACGGAGAGGCGTCAGTGTTGAGGACATCAATAGAAATCTCGATATGGCAATGGGTGGTTTTAAGTTAGGTGATGTCAAGGTTGAGCGTTTACTTGAGCCTCGTTTTATCGTATTACAAACACCTTTGTATCAGCGTTCGCAACTTAGTCAGATGTTACAGTTGCCTATACCGTCTTCGCAAGGAGACTCCCTGCCAATCGCAGAGCTGGGTAAATTTATTAAGGTAAAACATGATCCAATTATTTATCACAAGGATTTGCAGCCGGTTGAATTTGTTACGGGTGATATGACGGGTGCGCTGGCGGCGCCGGTATATGGTATTTTCAATATACTTTCGCAAATGAAAGACTATACGGCACCGGACGGCGTTAAACCTGATTTTTCCTGGTATGGCAGCCCAAAAGATACGTCTAAATCGACCTGGGAGTGGACAGGTGAGTGGACCGTCACCTGGGAGACTTTCCGCGACATGGGCGGGGCGTTTATGATTGCGCTGGTGCTGATCTATATCCTGGTCGTCTGGGAGTTTGGCAATTTCATAATGCCTGCGATCATTATGTCGCCAATTCCGCTAACCCTGATCGGGATCGTTCCCGGTCATGCATTGTTGGGCAAAGATTTTACCGCCACTTCTATGATCGGTTTTATTGCTCTGGCTGGAATCATAGTGCGCAACTCAATACTATTAGTCGAATTCTCACGGGATATGGTGGCAAAGGGCTACCCGGTAAGTGAATCCATGATTCTTGCCTGTAAAACAAGAACACGACCCATTGTTATTACGGCTATGGCATTGGTGCTCGGTTCGTTATTTATACTATCGGACCCAATCTTCAATGGTATGGCCATTACACTGATGTTTGGTGTCGTTATTTCCACAATACTAACGCTGTTAGTCATTCCTCTGGGATGCATAAGTGCCCGTAAGGCATTCTGTTCAGGAAGCATACTCCCTGACGACCCTTTATTGCCTGGTGGTGGTGATAACAACCAGGGTGAACAGCCTGCTAAAAAGAAATTCAGTTTCGCTGATCTGGGATTCAAAGTCTGGACCATTTTATTTACAGTCGTTAGCACAACATTTTTTGCACTCAGGGCTATCTATTTGTTGATCAAAAATATTTTTGATCAAAGAAAACGACGAAAACAATTGACTGCACAGGAAACGGCTCGTTCGGCTGAGGAAGCCCGCAAGGTCGAGGAATCCCGTATGCTTGAGGAATCTCGCAAGGCTGAGGAAGCCCGTAAGGTTGAGGAGGCCCGTAAGGTCGAGGAAGAAAAGAAAAAACAATTGTCGAAGAAGAAAGCCATCAAAAAAGCAGCCAAAAAGGCCAAAAAATCGGCAAAAAAGGCGATTAAAAAAGCCGCTAAAAAGGTGGCAAAGAAATCGATCAAAAAGAGTAGTGTGGAGAAAAAGATTACCCTGAAAGGCCGGCGGGGTATACGGCTTAAACCTCCTCATCGTTGATTTTTAGTCGATTGCTCGGGCGTGCAAGAGAAACAAGGATGAAAAAATATATATTTATTAATTCAACCCTGAAACTGTTTGTCCCTATTTTGCTAACCTTTATGGCTGGCTTCTCTACTGCACCTGCGTATGCCCAGGTGGCGACAGAAAACCCCTGGTTAGAATCCAGCAAATCTTTGATTGATGGAAATCCAGTTTCTTCAGATAACAACAATTGGCGTGCTAGCGAAAACGCTTTATCAAGCAATGATTATACTGAATCAATGTATCCACCACTGGATGAGAATGAAGCCCTTGGAACTGAATTTCCTGTATTGCCTTCAGAAAATGCGCCTGTACAGGAGGCATTGCCTCCCGTTGGCGGGAATGGGTTTTACTCTCCTCAGGCACAGGATTTTGAGCAGAGACCTGTTTACCCCAATAATTTTCGGAGAGGTTTTTCTGCTTATAACAACAGGCCGTACCCGTTTTACCCGCGTGCTTATCCGCCAGGTTACCCGACAGGTTTTGGATCCGGATATAATTCTATGGGGGGATTCCCTATTACTGGGAATTCGGGCAGAGGATTTCCCTTTTCAAGGGGAAAGGGCTGGATGCCTTTTTCAGGCTCTGGCTTCTGGTGAGCGCCCTTAATACAGGTAATTGAATGATGAGGCCAGTTTTTATAAAAGCTGTTATTGGTATATTGCTGCCAGCACTTTTTTCAGTGCTGTCCAATGCGAGTGCGGGTACACGGTCTTTTTCTGCTGAGGCAATACAGTCAGCACCCGGCATGCAGACTACACGTATGAATTTATATGTCTCAGGCGATAAGTCGGTACGAATTGAAATGTCGACCCCTCAGGGCAAAATAGTCCAGCAATATATTGCCAGCAGTGGATTGATGAGAGTGTTATATCCCGACAGAAAGGAATATCTTGAACAACCGTCACCGGTTCCATTTGTTATGCCCGGTGCGGTTGTGCTAAACCCGTGCGAGAGCATGCCGGACACAAAATGTGTAAAAGTGGGCGAAGAAAGTATTAACGGCCAGGAGGCCATTCATTGGCTGGTAACACGGGAAAGTCCAAATCGGCAGCCGTTCAGAATAGAGCAATGGCTGGATAAAAAACGTGGGGTTACCTTACGCGAGCAATTGCCGAATGGAACCAGTATCAATGCAAGCATGGTCGGCAATGAAAAAATAGATGGAAGGGAGGCTGAGCGCTGGGAAGTAAAAATGACAACGGCAGATGGCAAAACACAATCAGGGACGCGTTGGTATGATATAGAACTGGGGATTACAATTCGGGAAGCTTTCCCGAATGGTTCGGTTAGAGAACTGCAGAATATCATTGTCAAAGAACCTGATGCGAATTTGTTCATGCTACCGAAAGATTATCGTAAACTTGATGTTCCAACTCAGTCTCAGAGGAAATAGTAGTGATAACAGTAGTGGGAAATTTCAAGGGTGGTACCGGAAAAAGTACAGTCGCTTTCAATCTGGCAATCTGGTTAGCGATCCAGGGCAGAAAAACTGCAGTAGTTGATCTGGACCCTCAGGGGAGTCTTACGGATGTGATGTATGTTCGAGAAGAGATGGATTATTCACCCCTGCTGCCAGTCTTTCAGGAGTTGAATAAAAAGATGATTAAAAACTGGGATGAGTTGATTGTTGATGTGGGGACAGCTGATTTACCCGCAATGGAAAAGGCGCTGACCATTGCAGGGCGCGTCATCATCCCGGTTGCTCCTTCTCAGCCTGATGTCTGGTCAACACAGCGATTTATGGATCTTGTACGAAAAAACTGCAAGAAAGATACTATCGTTACGGGTTTGATAAACAGGGCTGATACGCATCCAAAAGTGAAAGAGACTGAAGAAACTATGGAGGCCCTGACTATGATCAGTGGATTAAAGATGCAGAAAAGCTATCTTTACCAAAGAACGGCATACCGCAGAGCATTTAGTGAGGGGCTAACAGTATTTGAGATGATGCCGGCTAATAAAGCTGCAGGAGAAGTGTGGCGCCTGTCACGCAGTCTGTTCAAAATGGGTAAGCCTGAAAAGAAGAAAAAGAAACCAGGCCGCAGCAAGTAATGAATTCTCAACAAACAAATTTGCTATGAATATATTACGCTGGTTACTCTGTCATCTGCTGTCAATTATCCTTCTGATCTCACTTGTCCTTATTTACTCTTTTCGGGCTGAGCTAAAGGACGATTTTTCCAGCCTGCTGGGCAGCGTTGCAGAAACAGAGACGAATGAAATAAAGAAGTCGGATGTCGCCCCTGTCGCTTCAGACAAGGAGTATGAAAAGAGTGTTTCTGCTAAATCGACAGCAGAGGCCAAGGTGGAAAGCAGGCCAGCACAGGCGCAGAAAAAAATAGATGATCCGTGGGGGGCTGTACTTGATGGTGATGAAAAGCAAAGAGATGATACGGTTAGGCCTACGGCTGACACACCATTGAAATCAGGGTTTCCTCCTGAAAATTATGACCCTGAGTCCAGTGTTACTGTGGAGAATAAGGGGCGAGCTACGGTGAAGGATGAACCCGGAAGAGCGGTGCCTCATGCTGGCGATATGGGAGCAGAAAATACAGCAACGGCGACAGAAAATTATTTTCTTGCCCTGGAAGAGGCCCGACGTTTGTACTGGGAAGGTAAAGCCGGACTTGCTCAGGCGGCTTATGAACGCTTGATGTTTAAATATCAGGATAGGCCTGAAGCTGCTGCAGAATTGGGTAATTTACTGTTGCAACAAGGTAATCAGAAGGGTGCCACATGGGCCTATAAAAATGCTATTCCACGCTATTTAAATTTGCATCAAGAACAAGAAGCTATTAGCATTATGAAACTTTTATCGCAGTACAACCCCGCGATTGCAAAAAAACTACAAAAAAAATACTGGTAGCCTGCCGCATAACAATGTGGTTTCTGTCAGTCCCACCAAAGGAAAGGAGAAACAGGCTTTTAATCAGGCTGTTGCGTATATTTTGGCGCTTGTCGGGTTAGTTGTTGTTGCAGATCTTGCATTAACTGATGATGCTATTCAAAGCATGAAGAGGGTCAGGCCTGGTTATACAGCCTGAATATGCACCTCATGATTTATGGGGTGTACCGTTGCCGTCTGAGGTCAAGAGGCCATGAATGTAAAGAAAATTATTCTTGACATTATGCAGGAGGGGACAGCGGGAGATTATTAAAATATAAAGGGGTTTTCAGGAATGGGCAATGCAGTAGATCAAACAAATGTATTAAGTGCCGAGGCTATAGAAGGGGGTGCAGAATGCATGGGCAGGCTGGCAGACAGTTTTGAAGCGAGTGCCCGAAGATGGGAATTGATCGTGTATCCATCCCTGGTTGCCTTCATTCTCCTTGCTGCATATGGCTTTTTTCTGATCTATAATTTAACCCATGATATTTCTGATGTGGCCAGAAGTGTGCGTGAGATAGCGGTAAGTGTGACTGAAGATCTCGGTGAAATTTCGGGAAAAATGGGGCAGGTTGCAGAGGCAACCGCATACATGCGCCCTATGTCAGAAGATTTACGGGCCATGGCCGGCAATATCAATGATATGAATACCAATATTAGTCATATGCAATACAATATGTGGCAGTTAAACCGCAATGTGTCAGCACCGTTTAATCTGTTTGAGAAGATGGTGCCGTTTGGTTCTTCCAGGCCCTATGGGCGTTCGAACAGTCGCATTACACCGCCTATGTACCCGCGCCAGCCGACTATTTATGTACCGTCCCCTGTGAAAATTGCCCCGGCAACAACGAATCCGACAAATACACCGTCTGCTCCCCAGGTGGCCTACACTTATTTTCCCTATGGGTATACCCTTCCCTTAAGAAGATTCTAAAACAGGAGTAACAATAATGTGGCCATTTTCGCTACGCACAACAAAACGCCTGAAATTGATGCTGTCCAAGCTGGAACAGCATATTACTATGGAAAATTCGGTTCTCTCTGAAGCCCTGGTATCCTATAAGCAACTTGATCAACTGGCTTATCGAATGGCTTTGTTAAGCAGGGATGAATCATTCGCTTTGCGCATAGCCTGGTGGCCAATGATCTCAATTCTTGGGACTTTTTCATCGGGCAAGTCTACATTTATTAATGATTATCTCGGCCAGGATCTGCAATCTACAGGGAACCAGGCCGTTGATGATAAATTTACCGTGATCTGTTTCGGCGGGGAAAGCGAACCTCGTGTTTTGCCGGGCATGGCATTAAACGGTGATGCGAGATTTCCTTTTTATCAAATTAGTCGCGAAATTGAGAAAGTGGCTGAAGGAGAGGGGCGCAGGATCGACTCATTCCTGCAGCTTAAAACCAGTAATGCCGATCACATAAAGCGTAAAATTATTATCGATTCGCCGGGTTTTGATGCCGATGCACAGCGTACTTCAATATTAAGAATTTCCTCGCACATTATAGATTTATCAGATTTAGTATTATTATTCTTTGATGCACGCCATCCGGAGCCGGGTGCGATGCAGGATACGTTAAATCATCTTGTCGAAGCTACGGTTGACCGACAGGATGCCAATAAATTTATGTATATCCTGAATCAGATCGATACAGCTGCCAGGGAGGATAACCCTGAAGATGTGGTCGGCGCCTGGCAACGGGCCCTGGCACAAAAAGGGTTGACTGCTGGTCGCTTTTTTACCATCTATAACGAGAAGGCGTCAGTGCAGATAGACGACGAGACACGCAAGGCTCGTTTTCAGTCGAAACGTGATACCGATATGGCTGACATTACGGCCCGCATGGCAGAAGTTGAGGTTGAACGTTCTTACCGCATTGTGGGGGGTATAGAAAAGCTGGCTAAATATATCGAAGAATCAATTGTTCCAGAACTAAATGGATATATTACGCGCTGGCGCACCCGAGTGCTTTGGGGTGACGCGGTGTTTGCAATACTGCTTGCAGTGGGTATAACTGCGGTTCTCTCAGGTATTGGAATGGGTTATAAGGGTGCTTCTGACTGGGTATCAGCAAACATTGTGTTGACGATACTTTCTGCGGCATCTATTTTTACAGCTTACCTGCTGCTTCATTTCTGGTGGAGGAGAAAGGTTGCCAGGAGCATAGAGAAAAGAATTCCAGCTCAGAAAGGGCCTGGTGACCCAAACTTGCGTCTTTCTTTTCGTAGCTGCACACAATTTAACCGCAGTATTTTTCAGCCGAACCCGATCGGCTGGTGTAAGCGTACAGTGAGAAAACTGGAGTCAATTATCCAGTCTGCTAATCAGCAGACTGAGCGTCTGAATGATCGCTATACAGATCCTTCGGGCAAGCATTCAGAGCTTGCTGAACTGGGTAGTCTGAATCTGGAAAGGGGTCAGACTTGATTTTTTGGACGTCTAACAATCAAGTCTGATCCCGGTGTTATCTACGAGTAATACCCTGGTAGTAGAGACAGGTAAAGAGCCTGTTGCCAGTATCATCTGGGCGCATGGCCTGGGTGCTGATAAATACGATTTTGAGTCCATCATCCCCATGTTGGATTTGCCGGATTCCCTGCCGATACGATTTATTTTCCCTAATGCGCCAATCAGACCGATCACGGTCAATGGTGGGATGGAAATGCGTGGCTGGTATGACATCCGCAGTATCTCTATCAATGAAAAGGAAGATGAGGAAGGGGTAAAAGAGTCAGCAAGGACTCTCGCAGGCCTGATTGAAGAGCAGATCAGGCTTGGAATACCCTCATCACGTATTGTCCTTGCTGGGTTTTCACAGGGAGGGGCAATTGCTCTGTATCAGGGTCTGCAACACCCCCAACAACTGGCAGGGATAATCGTTCTATCCAGTTATTTGCCATTGCATAACACTCTTGATGAGATCGTATCAGAATTCGTAAGCAGCACACCCGTTTTCATGGGTCACGGTAACCAGGACCCTGTAGTGCCGGTAGAACTTGGTCTGTTTACCCGTGATTTGCTACTTGAAAGAAGAGTTGATGTGCAGTGGACAACTTACCCTATGGGGCATTCGGTTTCGGCTGACGAGATCTCTGATCTTGGTAAGTGGTTGATTGAATTGCTTGGCAAGTAGCCGTGGCCTTTTTAGTTGTGCTGGCGCACGGTTTGTTTTCTTTTTTATTCTTGTGCGATGCCCAAGCTGATAGTTTCGCTCTTCATGGGCGAGTTCATTTCTTTTGGGTATGAGCTATACACATAGGTAACACATTAGTCCAGAGACATAGGTTACAAATATTGTAATCTGAAGGCCCCGCGCTATTCCGGCTCAGCCTTCCAGTGCTCGACAACCCAAAAGGGGTGAGGTCTAGATCAAACCCTGTAGGAGCGCCGCCTCGGCGCGATTTATTACCAAAACAATCGCGCCGAGG
>JAADJE010000023.1 GCA_013150915.1 Gammaproteobacteria bacterium | reverse complement strand
GTCAAGCCCATTGTTGCCAGTACCGTTGCTGCTTCCTCTTTAATCTTCTCGTTAATACGAGCACGAACAACTGCATTTTCACTCATCATATTCACCTTATTTTATGAGCTACATTGTAGCCCAATTACAAATAATAGTAAATTAATTCATCAATTCGTTACTTACATCAAAAAGTGATCAATTTAGCCAGATTAGTTACATTTAAAAATGACCCTGTATATGACAAAGGACACTTGCCCAAAAGGAAATTAAATTCTTTGCCCCTGATACATCATTCGCCCTGCCTTTTCTCAATATCTCATCAGGTTCGATAGAAAATATTCTACAGACGTGGCTGCATAGACGATCCATATCCCACCCCTCCCTTTTCCGTCGCCGAATAAGCAATCACTCCAGCCGACCTCCTACGTCGGCGGCTGAGTTCAACCGTTATGCCCAATAAAACCCAAAATCCCTCCATACTTGCAAAGCACCATAAAAAGGTCTATATTTTGGTCTGTATTTAGGTTCTTTTATGAAATATCGAGGTATTACCATGAAACAAGTCCTATCAAGCTGCTCTGCAAGCATTTCAGAACTAAAGAAAAATCCTACTGCACTTCTAAATGAAGCAGAGGGTTCTCCTATTGCTATTCTCAATCACAATGTTCCTACCGCATATTTAATCCCTGCCGAAACATACGAATGGCTTATGGATAAATTAGAAGATGCAGAATTAGCACAAATTGTCACTGATCGGATGCATGAAAAAAATAGTGCTATAGAAGTAGATCTTAATGAATTATAGAATAAAATTTCTTCCTAGTGCGCTTAAAGAATGGAAAAAACTTGCCCCACCCATTCAAAAGCAATTTAAGAAGAAGCTAGAAGAAAGATCGGCTAACCCACGTTATAAAGCCAGCCAATTACGAGGCTTTAAAGATGTTTATAAAATTAAACTTCGGTCAGTGGGATATCGGTTGGTTTATGAAGTAAGTGATACTGAAATTGTTATATTTGTAATTGCGGTAGGAAAGAGAGAGCGTGGTTTGGTATACAGCAAAGCAGAAGAAAGAAAATGCGTATAGGGGACGGCGTTAGAATAATAAGTTAATACCATGTTGCCGGGCTAGGACAACCAGCGGGGTCAGGCGTGATTGAAGTATATGTGATCGATAGCTGTCGACACCTATGTTTCAGGCTTTCCATAAAAAATGCCCCCTTAGAGGAAATATAAGCAGTCTAGCGTCTTAATTTTCAACAGGTAAAGGTTTCAATATCTGCTTTGACTCACAATCTCTTTTTGGGTTGTTGAACACGGGTGAAAGAGAATCGCGCCGAGGCGGCGCTCCTACAATGTGTTTTTGATTCTGGTGTTGATCTTAAAACCCCTTCAGGCTTGCCGAGAAGCACAGGATGAGCTGGGGTTTCGGGGTGTGCCTGTCTGTGAGGGCATAGCCCGAGTTCACACCCCGCCAGCTTATCCGAGCATCGCAGGGAACCCATAATGGTTTTTATTATGGGCAAGCATGCGGGTGCCCTTTCTGTTGGTTACTTATCTTTGGGCAAGCAAAGATAAGTAACTCGCCTATAAAACCTATAAAAGGCGAAAAACACGGATAAACACAGGAAAACGAATAAAAAAGAAAACCACAACAGACAAGCTAGCCGTGCGCCAGCACAAAAAAGGAGGCCAATGGCCTCCTCTTTACCGCAGATTAAACTGCAATCTTTCTGAAAGAACTACTGTACTGGTACAGGAACTGGTGCAACCGGATAGGTAGGATAGGCCGGAACATATCCACCAGAAGGAGCGCCATAACCACCACCATAAGGTGCGCCATAACCACCAGCATAAGGAACACCATACCCACCGCCATAAGGTGCGCCGTAACCATTAGGAGCACCATAACCCCTACCGTAAGGAACGCCATAGTTACCACCGTAACCGTTTCCAGGACCACCATAATAGTCGTTGTTGTCCCAGGAATTGGACATTTCTTCCATCCAGTACATTGGTGTAAATACTGGCCAGTCATTGTAGCCATTGCCATTGCCACCCCAACCGTTATTGCCCCAGCCATTATTACCCCAGAAAGCACTTGCACTCAGAGATGCTGCCAGCAGCAACGCCCCCATTGTAATTGAGAAAACCTTCTTCATAGCAACCTCCGTTCATATATTGGAGATTTAGTATATTACTATTTACTTATATTATCAATACTAACGGGGATCTTCAGCCACATATTGGAAAACCCCTGTCAAATCGACTGCCATCCTATTCCAATCCGGGCAGGTTTATATAAAGGTCTGTTACCGTTCTCAGACCTGTCTCCAGCAAATGAGTTCTCACAAGTCATTCATTGCTTCACCTGTCAGGTCATGCCGGTAATTTTTTCTGCCTGTTTTTTGCTCAGTATTCGCCAGGGCAGGGGGATCAACGCAGCAACCTGTTGCCGGTATAGGCGATATTGTTGGCCATGATAAGCAATTAGTTTTGTTTCCTCTAGTCGTGAACCAATAATAAAGTAAATGCTGATTAAACTGGCTGTAACAAAGAACGACTCATTCATATCTCTGCTCCAAATATACAGCAATGCAAGGGAATACCAGGGGTGGCGGACATAATGATGTAACGGTGACAGGTAAAATTGTTCTTGCTCAAGTATATCTTTTCTCCCCTCCTTTAGCTGGCTTGTACCAAGAAATTCGCTGATTTTATAATATCTTAGCGACCACAAAAATCCACCGAGTGCAATTATTGAAGCAAGATAAGACAAATATTGCCAGCCGCCTGACCACTGCCACAGATTCTCCCCGGGATAGCGATACATAAGATAGAGAGGCGGCACTAGCGCCAGCAATGCAATAACATTGAAAGAGAGCCGGTATCCGGGCATAAAATTCGGGAAGCGATCTGCGACACGTTGTTTAAGCCAGAGCGATGCGGACAATGAATGAATGGAGAAATACAACAACCACAGTATAATCAGGAGTTGTTGACTGTTTATTATATCCAGTAATGTCATAGAATTTTTCGAGACTAGCCCTGTTAATAAAAAAATGAGTACCCGAACAGACAGAATAGCCGAAACGGTTCTACGAACCAATGCCCGCCTGCCATTATCTGTATTACATACTATCGGGAATATATTTGGCAGCCTGCTTTTGATTCTTCCGGGAAAACGTGTCGCAACCTGCAGAACGAATATCGAGAGCTGTTTTCCTGAACTTTCCCGTAACAGTCAAAGGCGCCTGGTGAGACAAAGTCTTCGCCAGATAAGCAAAGGACTTATGGAAGTTGGCAGACTCTGGCTTCAGCCAGCAGAGAAGAATCTGGCTATGATTAAATCAGTTTCAGGTGAAGAACATATTACAAAGTGCCTGGAAGAAGGAAGAGGGGTCATTCTGGCAGCACCACACATGGGCTCATGGGAACTGGCAGGAAGCTATGTTTCTTCCAGATACCCACTGACAACGATGTATCAGAAGCCCCCGCTAAAAGGACTGAGCAAACTTATCAAAGACGGCCGCGAGGGAAGTGGAGGCAATTATGTTCCAGCTGACAATAGCGGCATCAGGGCCATGCTGAAGGCACTTCGCAAGGGCGAGATGGTTGGCCTGCTGCCTGATCAGGTTCCGTCACAGGGCGGAGTCATCGCCCCATTTTTTGACAAACCCGCTCTGACCATAAGCCTGCTTAGCAAACTTTCCGGGGAAACGGATGCAACGGTCATTTTCGTCTTTGCTGAGCGACTTCCCTGGTCACGTGGCTTTAAAATACAGTTTCTTCCCCCCGATGAACTCATTTCAAGCACCGCACTGGAAGAATCAGCAGCACGCATAAACGCGCAGGTAGAAAAATGTATTCGAATGGCGCCAGATCAATACCTGTGGGTATATAAGCGGTTTCAAAAAAATGGTGAGCACTTTTATGATCGGTAGCACTGCTGTCCCGTTAACGGGACAGCAGTGATAAAAAAGCTATAAATTCTCTACCCTGGATGACGAGTTCGCCTTCCGCTTGTCCAGCAACAAAGCAAGCAACAAAAAAGGTGAAACCAGCCATAACAGAGGGTCAATCAAATAATCCCAGGTGTTTTGTGAGAATAAGATACCTGCTTCGCCCGCAGCAACGACTACCCATAAAATCATGGCCAGTTGTCGCTGTTTAAATATCCAGTAGAGAATCGAAAACGACAGCAGCAGTAGCGATATCTCAAAGCCGTATCCCAATACGTAGGGATCAAATTGCGTTAACCCGAGAGTTGCAGGAAACAGGAGGGCTCCTGTCAGCAGAATGAAAAAATAAAGATGCCGCCGTGTAGACGGTAAAAGAAAACCTCGGCCTGCCAGGCTTCGAAGAATAAAGCCTGCCAGTAATATCATGCTCATGATACTCAGCTCACCCACGGCTCCGTTTATCCATAACCACAGGTTGCCATCAACGACAGGTACGATCAGTGACACTATCAGAACGGCTGTCACAAACAGCCTGCGCCCGATATATTGGCGGGTAATTAGAGTAGAAAACCACGCCCCCAGAGCAAGAAGAATGAATCCAGTACTTATATTCATCATCAGACTACTCATGGCAGCTGCTCCAGCCAGGCCCGGTTAAAATGGACATAGGCAATGCGTTTTCGCTGCCAGGTATAAACCAGATTAAATTCGCCATTTTTTGCGCGATACAAATATGGGTAGGAAAATTCCGATTTATTTCCAGCTTCATCTGGTCCGGATGATTCCAGCTGAAAACGTTTGTTCCAGCTAAGGCCTTTGTCCCTTGATACGGCCAGTGCGAGTTGATTTCGATCGTGTTTTAAATCGTTATATACAACCGCTAAAATATCTTTATCACCCGCCATAGATATTGCTGAGTTCGGATTGGGCAAATCTGTGTAAGTGGGTTTTGACCACGCCTTTCCACCCTGTTTCCCGTATGCACGTACTATATTCCTGGTTGTATTAGCGTTTCGCATCAGTGCGATCAGACGCCCGCCGCCCAAAGAAACTATGGATGGCTGGAGGGTGTAACGACCATGGGTGATGCGGGTTTTATCCAGCACGGCACCGTCTTGTGAGACACGTATTAATTCTGCAAATTTACCCGCCAGTTCATGGTAGGCAGGCAAGCCTATAGTACCGTCCTGATAGAAAAATGGGCGGCCTTTTACCAATGTACTGAGGTTTAGAAATGGTGATGTGATGAGGCGTTTTGCCCTGCCCCATGTCTGACCAGCATCATGTGAAATAACAAGATTGATAGCACTGGTTGACCACCCCCCGATTGAGGTGCTGACAAAAAACATCCACACATTCTTTCCACCATCAGACAGCAACACCGGGTTGCCGAGTTTTTTGATATGGCGATCCGTGTCCTGTGCAAGCTTTGCACGGTTTATCAACACCCCGGGCTTGCTCCAGTCTGACTCTGCACCCTTTCTTGAACTGTAGATGGCCACATCCCCTGAACCTTCACGTGAACCACCGTACCAGACCGCCAGTAACTTATTGCCTGATACAGAGACTATTGCAGAAGCATGAACACTGGCGACTGCCCCCTGTTCAAAAATAAACGATTTTGAGAACTTCGGCACCTGAGCCGCTTCAACAGGAATTTCGTCAATCATCACCGACCAGTCGATTCGCCCTGACCAGAATTGCCATATCGCTATGATGGCAAGCGTTGCCACGGCAGAAAAGAAAAGCAGTGACCTCATTCTGGTAGACATTGTCTGGCCGTAGACCTTACCAGGATGATTTCGGTAGCAAGAGAATCCAGATCCCGTTTAAAAAAAGCACGTTTCCAGTCTTCTTTCGTAGCATCTTCGCGTGCAATGCGTATCCAGGAACCACGTGAGGAAAGCACACGATAGCGGCCAAGTTCTGTCCAGCTGTGATTGAGTTTATCCAGTTGCATCCTGGCTGTAATAAAGTGCTTAACCGGACTGAATATTAGGATCCCCTTACAACTATCACGCTGTTTCGCAGGCAATGACCAGAGGTGCGATGTATCCCGCATCCCCTTTCCTGCCACAATCGGCAGCATAGCTGGTTGTGGGCCCGCAAACAGAACTACGTACTCCCCTTTCACTTTTTCTACCAGCCCGTCTGGAATCCTGTTTATACCCAGTGCTGGATAAACCATGCCGACTATGCCTACCCAGAAAAGTATAGATATAAACGACATCTGCAATAAATTATTTGCGCGCCACCAGTAAAAAACAAACGCAAACATAAACAATATTGGGACAATCAGAAAAAGCTGCCAGCCTCTGAACCAGATGACAAGAGTGATAAGTAAAGCACCGACAAGGAGTGATAACACCCCGCCCAACCTTAACCAGATTCGATATTTCTGCAGTTTCTGCTGCTCAATTATTAGCATACTTACCAGCAATGAAAGTGGGATCATGCAGCCATACAGGTAACGACTAAAGCTCTTAAAGAAGAAGAAAGGAAGAATGGAAAGGATCAACCAGATAATCAGAAATTTTTTTCTGTTGATTTTGTCACTGACTCTGTCATTGAATATCGGCGCCTGCGTCTGTTTGTACCAGAAGATGGCCAGCAGCATTGGTGACCATGGCAACGCCATGATAAATAGACTTAATAGTGGACTGAAAGAGAAATTAAACAGCTCGCGCTCAGCGACTTCAGATGCAAAGATCTTCGACAACAACTCAGGATACTGTAGCGCAAGATAGGCAAACCAGGGAACGGCAACCAGTAAAAAAACCAGTACTCCCGCCAACCCGGCTAGCCATGATCGACGAATGAATGAACTGGACCCGGGAGTTGCTATAATCAGGGCGGCAAACGCAGCAAAATAAAAGAAAAATGCCACCGGCCCTTTAAGCAGGAAAGCCAGTCCAAGCACCGCACCAGAAATAATGATATCGGCCGCCCGACCATGGGCTCGCCAGTAGACCAGAAACAAAATAGCCAGCCCGGACAATGCAGCAACCGGTATATCCAGCATCAACCGCCGCCCATCAATCATGACACCCAGGCTGCCCAGAATGATGAGGCCCGAAAAAAGCATGACCCTTTTATTTTTGAACAAAGACCATGCCAATAAACCGACAACAACAGAGAATAATGCCGTGAATAACACCCCTATTATGCGTCCGGAAAAGAGAGAGACTCCAAGAGTCTCGTAGCTGATCTTGCCTAGCCAGTAAATAAGAGGCGGCTTTTTCAGGCGTGGCTCACCATCCAGCCAGGGTAACCACCCATGCCCTCCCTCAATCATGTGCATGGGTGTACGCAGACTAAGCAAATACTCATCCTTACCTGTTACGCCGGTAACGTCCGTGATGCCAGGCAATAAAACAGCAACCGCCAACAGGAATAAGAACAGTGCCAGTATAGATGGTCTGGGTAGTGTCATACGAAAAGTCTAAGGCTGGCCCAATTGCACAGGTGCTCGATGGGCGTGTTAAGAAAGCAGTGAGTCGATCAACTGGTCTTCATAATCTGCGCGGTTACTCATGGCTTCACCCAACATAGCGAGGTCATTCTGCAGGTTTGTAGAATCAAGAGGATGGTCATGCTCATCATATTTGTCATTAAAAGCTACTGCGATATCAGTGGTGTCTTCTATCGAGGCATAAACCCTTGCCGCAACCCTAAGGACTTGTTTACGACGTTCACCACCATTCATAATACGATCATAGATTGCAAAATGCCCAGCCGCTATATAGTCGATCATCTTCTGACAGAAGACTCTAAGCTTAAGGTCTACCGGGTCATTTGACTGACATGGATCAAGGTCTGCCAGCTGACAAAACAGCACTATCATCTCCTGCCTTTCATCAAGCAGCTTACGTATCTGATCCCGGGTAAAATCCCGTTTTTCAGCCATTGCGGTCATTTTTTTAGCATCCACAATAATAGGTCAACATCTCTCCTGGGAACTTGTCAGACTTAAGGAATGGTCACACTCATACCGCTATCTTCTCACTATTCTCATTTGGCGTAAAATCTACCTGACAGGTTATCCCGCCAACAAAGAGAGACATGTCATTATGGTTCCTCTTTATAACTGTCCAGTACCCGGCTTCTTACATCTTTGTTGATGAACAGGGTATCGGCAAAGCGCAGTTGTCCGTTTATCGCGCGGTATAAATTATAAATATCAAAAAATGTATAGGCATATTGATCCAGATACTTCCATAAATCTATCAATAGGGGATTCTCTTCATAGTGAGAAACAAACAAAGTTTCAGTATAAATCACAGACACCCTGCTTTCCTGCAAGGCTTTTTCTGCCCCCACCAGGGCCATCAACTCACCGCCCTGTATATCAAATTTCAATATATCTATGTGCTCGATACCGTTTTGCTGCAGGATATTATCAATCGTCAGGGTATCCACTTCTACGGTACATTGGGAATCAGCTGCCTTGCTGTAATACCTTCTTTCACGCTTCGTTCTCGGTAATAATGAACTGGTCGCATCGTTTTCATTCACGTAAAAATTCTTCTTGCCGTTTACATCAGAGACAGCACATTCGTAGACGTGTATCGATGGGTCTGATGAGAATCTTGAATGAAGAATTTTTACATTATCCGGGAAAGGCTCAAAACAATATATGCTTGAATCAGGAAACAGTGCCCTGTAACGAGCCACTGTCTCTCCTTTGTGGGCACCCACATCAAATATCACCGGCTGCGAAACACCCATCCTGTTGGTAAATTCTTTCTGTGCGTAGAAGGGATCAGTGGGGAATCTTCCTGCTGCCGGTCGCGTTCTACGCAGTTCCATACCAAAAGAGTTCAGAATATATTTCGTAAAATGTTTTATCCGTGATTTCATTTCTGATCCAAAAAATAGATGGAGGAGCCTCTGATTAATTTCGGTATCGTGACTTGTGGAAGAACTGGGGTAATCGCGACAAAACTTTCCTGAGCATAAATAAGGGTGTCACTGACAGGCCATTTTTTTTACAGGCACTATATGCCTCAAGATTGCCTTTAATTACATTACTGATACGATTATTCGTCACGCCACCCATACGCATTATTACCATAACACCGGGAAGGTATTGCGTTTTAATTTTTTTAACCAGCATAAAACGCATGGTCAAATCAAAGTCTGACTGTATTTTTAGATCAAGATCAAATTTTCCAAAACGGGAATAACAATCTCTTTTTACAAAAAAAGACGGGTGTGCCGGCATCCAGCCTTTTTCAAACAGGCCCTCCCTGTATGGCTGTGACTCCCAGTAACGAACCGGGACATGTGGTTTGTCCTTTGTCACAAAGACAATATCGCCATAGACGGCATCGAGATCAATATCGTTTTCGAAGGCAGCGACGACACGACTGATGACACTATTATTTTCATACCAGTCATCGGAATTAAGGATTCCAACCACCGTACCGGTAGCAAAATCAATACCCTTATTCATGGCATCATAAATCCCGTTATCGGGTTCAGAAACGATAACTGCCAGCTTATCTCTATAACGATCCACGACATCCACAGTGCCATCCGTTGATCCACCATCAATGATGATGTGTTCAATATCTTCATGATCCTGATCAATAACAGATTTAATCGTATCTTCTACAGTATCGACGGCATTAAAGACAACGGTAATTACAGAAACTTTCATTGGAATATATGCTTAGGCATTTAGCCACTGAACACCCTTACTTGCGACGATAATGCCATCAGGCTGATGTGGCGTGTCAGGCTCATCATGTTCAATGATATAATCCTTCCCAGACAGTATCTCGATACAGCGTCGGTGAATAATATTGCCGTGTGTACCAATAATAAATGTCTTTACGTCTGCCTGCTCGAGGACTGAATTTCCTCCCATTAATATAGCCACTTCCAGTCCCTGTACATCCATTGACATTACATCAACCTGCCGCCCCACTCGTTTGATAAGTGACTCTAATGTTACGGTATCAACTTCTGACTTCCTGCCCATGCCTGCTGCATAGCGCTTCATGCCCAAATGGCCTAAACCGGCCTTAATCAAATTTTTTATCTTCATGGGTATCCGACCTAACAGACCCCGTTGTGCATTACTCACCAGCAGTTGACTCTCGTAGCCCTTTTCAAGAAAACTATCCCGCCCATCCGTTGCAGCTACCGCTATCGGATGAACAACAAAATCTTGAATAGATAAATTGTTGAGCTTTATATTGTCAAGGAAATAACGACGAAATGACTCCAGTGGTTCAACGGCGTGGACATGCAGTTGTGGTGAAATTTTTTTCGCCAGGATTGCATAATAACCGATTGCTGCACCGATGTTGACGAAACAACCACCGTCAGGAATCGATGAGATGATCTTGATGAATAGAGCCTCCTCGTCTGCCTCGTGAACATTTTTAATCCGGTAACGCTGACGTTGTGCCGGCATCAGCTGATCATCGTATACAAATACACCGTTATCAAATTTATGAATATTTCCCGTCATCAATTTTCTTCTTCAATTTATCTCTGTAAATTTCTGATAAACCGCTAGCGCCTTTTGGAAGAGTTCACTATTTTCCTCTAAATCCACCAGGTTCTTAAGCACTTCTTTATCTTTATCCGGTCGATACAGGTGGGTTACTTTACCTTTGTCCAGCTGTTTATTTCGGCGATCTATTTCATTCAAAACAGTGGCGTTCATTTCATCGTCCTCTTCCGGATAAAGATTAAACTCGCTGGAAAATTTCTTATTTACCTGCTCGATAATTTCACCATAGTGTTTTGTAACCATATCGAAGTCTGCGACCACAAAACCATCTTTTAATGGGTACAGATCATTATGAAATCGGCAATAGTCTTCAAGTGCTTCATTGACCGGAATAAAATCATGCCGTACAACAAGAGAACGAACGGCCTCCAATGGGTGACGAATTAATAGAATCACCGGTATTTTATATTTAATGGAACGAATTATCTGTGCCTGCACATGTAAATGGTGCGCAATTTCATTCCACCTTATCGCGTTGACATGCTTGAAGGCATACACTGCATAGGTATTTGCTGAACGGGGATAGCCTTCTATGGTGATTCGGGTGTTGCGTGTCACCATCAGCTTTCTGTTGCCAGGGCTTAACTGATAGAGAGTATAAAACATCCAGGGATATCTGGCCGTGTACTGACGAACACGAAAACGTCTATTCCTGAACCAGGTGACAAGAAATTTCATTCTTCTAATCTGTTGCACGCTGCTGCCGGGCCTGTCGTCGTTTGATCAATTCCTCCTTTAAATCATGCAGGCCTGACAACCCCGCATAAATACGAATATTTAGTTTATATCGAATAACCAGTAGCATGAATACATTGACAAGTATCAGCCCAGATGATGAAGCAATGGCCATGCCCAGCCCACCATACAGGCTGGTCAGCCATAAGCCCGCTAACAAGGTTAAAAAACCGGCCACAAGGTTAATGATCATCGCACTTCTCTGATTATCCGTCATATTTAATACAAATCCACCAGAACCTGCCCAGACATGAAATAACCAGCCAACGGCAAGGATCATCATCATGTTCCGGTTACCGGCATAATAATCACCAAACAGAAACGATAACAGCCCGTTACCAAATATCAGCAGTATAAGAAAAATAACCGACGAGCACAGGGTGGTTAAGCCCGCTGAGATACGTAACATGCGTTCCATCTTTTTAATGTTTTCCTTCGCGTACAACTCAGATATTAAGGGGGGCAGCACACTGTTTACAATGACCAGCGGGAAACTGACCAACAGTGCAAGCTTGGCGACAAGCGCAAAAATAGCCACTTCTTCTGGCGATCGTAGATAACCCAGAATCCATATTTCTGCATGTGTCAGTAGTATCAATGCCAGGCTCGATATCCAGAATGGCCAGGCCATTATAAAAAGTTGTTTAATCGAACGATCGGTGCTTACACCCCGAGTTCTTAGC
The DNA here is from genome assembly GCA_013150915.1 of Gammaproteobacteria bacterium. GTDB lineage: Bacteria > Pseudomonadota > Gammaproteobacteria > BMS3Bbin11 > BMS3Bbin11 > BMS3Bbin11. Next base: position 35,748 of record JAADJE010000023.1, on the reverse strand, counting down.
CATTTAAGCAGCCCAAATAGTGCAAGGACTGCCAGGAAAAAACCCGCAAGTATAAACAGACTAATCACTTGCTTGAGCGTTATTGTTGCTGAGGTATACCATGTAATACCGAGTACAAATGATACGATTAGAATATTACCCAGGCCTGTCAGCGCACCGCCGTAAAAAATTGCGGCGGCAATATGATGAAAGCCTCGACAGGTTTCAGCCAACAAACTAATCACCACCGTAACGATCAACCACAGGGCAACCAGCGGCATCAGCTCCCCCAGCGACGAGCCATGCGACAGTTTCCCGGCTATCCAGACGCCAAAGGGACTGACAAGAAGCAGTGCGGTGGCAAAAATAGTCAGGATACCCGCAAGGAAAACACGTTGGATATGTGACTGAGCACGCACGTTATCCCCGCTTGCTATCGCATCAGGAATGATACGTAACAATGTTTTTCCAAAACCAAAGTCTGCAAAAACTGCAGCGACGGTAACCATGCTTAAGGCCAGCATGAATAGTCCGGTATCCTCAGGTGACAACAGACGTGCCACAAGCGCATTGACCAACACCACACCAACAGCCACGGCACTGCGGCCGACAACGGCAGTAATGCCACCACGCAGCAGACGTTGACTGATAGATTTCATATTATCCCTCGGCATAGCATCATCAAAATTACGCGTTAGAGCAAAGCACAGGCTATTCATAGGCAATGGGGATCTACATTAATTTATGAACCAATATAGGTCCCCATAATTATAGGGAGTTGATAACTGTCGATATCACGATGACATTATATGTTCACGGACTACTTCAATTACACGTTTACCATAGTGCGCCAGTTTGTGCTGCCCAATTCCGGGGATATTCAGTAGTGAGGCCAAGTCCTCGGGACGATGCTGTGCGATGGACACCAGTGTGGCATCATGGAAAATAACATAGGGGGGGACCCCCTGAGCATCGGCGAACCCTTTGCGTAAGCTACGTAAATCAGAAAACAGCGCTTGATCTTCATCCAATATCTCAGTGAGTTGGCGTTTTTTTCTTCGGTTAGAGAGCTTATCCGCTATGCGTTGCCGTCTAAGTTTAAGTCCTGTCTCACCCCGTAATAGTGGCCGGCATTTTTCCGTCAGGCGCAATGCCCCATAACCTTCGGGGTCCACTTCGAGATAACCCAGTGCGATGAGTTGGCGGTACAGCGTCCGCCAGTATTGAACACTGTCGTCAGCACCAATACCGAAGGTAGACAGCGTATCATGCCCATTAGCCTGAATTCGCTCATCCTGCTTGCCACGCAGGATATTGATCAGATAATTAACACCGAATCTTTGGCCACTTCGATAGACACAGGACAGTGCTTTTTGTGCGGCTTGACTGGCGTCCCATAGTTCGGGGGGTGTCAAACAGTTATCGCAATTGCCGCAGGGTTCACTCAGTATTTCGCTAAAGTAAGCAAGCAGTGTTTGGCGTCGACATAATACGGATTCACAGAGACCCAACATGGCTTCAAGCTTTTGTATAGAAATACGTTTAAATGTTTCAGCTGCCTCGCTGGACTGGACCATCTGGCGCAGCGAAATGACATCCTGCAGTCCATAGTTCATCCAGGTATTTGCCGGCAGGCCGTCCCGTCCGGCGCGACCGGTTTCCTGATAATAGGCTTCAATACTCTTCGGCAGGCTCAGATGGGCGACAAAACGGACATCGGGCTTGTCGATACCCATACCAAAGGCAATTGTCGCGACAATAATTATCTCGTCATCTCGCAAGAAGCGGTTCTGGTGATGTTGACGCAGACTGTCACTGAGACCCGCGTGATACGGCAGTGCTGTACGCCCTCTTGCCATCAACCATTCCGCTGTTTTTTCTACCTTCTTACGCGATAGACAATAAATGATACCTGAATCGTGAGGATGTTCTTTTTCGAGGAACTGCCATAATTGATCCCGGCCATTCTTCCCCTCAACAATTCGGTAACAGATATTTTTTCGATCGAAACTGCTGATGAAGGTATTGGCCTGGTATAAATCCAGCTGACTTTTGATTTCATTACGGGTCACGTCATCTGCCGTAGCCGTGAGTGCAATGCGCGGTACGTTTTTAAAACGCTGATGCAACAGAGATAATCGTTGATATTCCGGACGAAAGTCATGTCCCCATTGCGAGACACAATGTGCCTCATCAATAGCAAATAGCGCTATCTGACAGCGCTCTAACAGGCGGAGTGTATATTCATTCAGTAAGCGTTCCGGCGCGATATACAACAAATCCAGCTTATTATTAACCAGGTCGGTTTCAATCTCTCGCTGGCTGGCCCGGTCAAGGGTGGAATTGATAAATGCACAGGCAATACCCAGCTGTTTCAATGCATCGACCTGATCCTGCATCAGTGCAATCAACGGTGAAATTACAATGCCGGTGCCGGGTCTACAGATGGCCGGAATCTGATAACACAAGGATTTCCCACCACCGGTAGGCATCAGGGCCAACGCATCATTACCCTCTAATAGGGCTTGAATAACACCGGCCTGATTGTGGCGGAATTCATCATAACCAAAGGTTTTGCGTAAGATTTCCAGTGCCTTTTCCATGGCGAGGGAGAATGCCTTTATGTGCCTGGGACTGCAAGTACAGTTTTCTTCTTTTGTACTGGCGTACAAAAAATGCCCCCACCCTACTGCCTAAAAATAACCAGATGCTCTGCATCCACCGCCGCTTTTACCTTCTGTCCGATATCGATATCAAAGTGACTGGGTACCAGTGATAGTAATTCATCACCACCCGGAGTACGCAGGGTGTACATAATCTGAGCACCTTTAAAATGTCGGTCAGTAATCAGACACTCCACACCTTCATCAACACCAAGCAGGACATCGTCCGGGCGCAATAAAACATCGACTCGTGTTTCGGGCGGCCATTCATAGGAGCGGTTTCCTGCCAGTAAGCCTAATGAGGTCTGCACCGACTCATGGCTGGCAAGGACACCTCCGATCAGGCGCCCCTGTCCGATAAAGTCGGCTACAAACCTGTTTGTTGGCTCATGATAGAGGTTATACGGTGTATCCCATTGTTTAATATAACCATCATTCATCACCGCAATATGATCACCAATAATAAAAGCCTCTTCCTGATCGTGGGTGACAAATAAGGTAGTCGTCTGCCGCTGACGTAATATCTCATGTATATCCAGCAGTAGCCGTTCACGCAAATCACTATCAAGATTCGAGAAAGGCTCATCCATCAACAGCAAGGGCGGTTTTGGTGCCAATGCGCGTGCCACAGCGACACGTTGCTGTTGACCACCGGATAATTCATGTGGATAGTGTCCCGCGTGGTCTTCCAGACCCACCAGCTCCAGCATCTCCTCGGCCACTTTTCGCTGCTTCATCTTTCCCTGTTTACGCAGACCGAAAGCCACATTATCTGCCACGCTCAGATGGGGAAATAAAGCATAGTCCTGAAAGACCATTCCGATGCCCCTATGTTCAGGGGGAATCTGGGTATCTTTTGATGAAATTACCCTGCCATTGAGAATGATTTCACCGCGGGTAATCCGCTCGAATCCCGCAATGGCCCGAAGTACCGTTGTTTTGCCACAACCGCTGGGTCCCAGTAAGCAACTCTGTGTGGTATCAGCAAGGCTTAAGGTGAAATCATTGACGACAATGGTCCCTTCATAACCACACCGTATCGATTTAATTTCCAGTATTTCTGACATGCTGGTGCTCCTTCAGGGTGATAATTCAGGGTTCAGTTGGTCTGTCAGCATTCACGGTAAGGCGCACCTCGCAGCGAATGGCCACAGTCCGTTGCAAGAGGTGCAACGCAGCCATGAACGCTGACCCCCCGAATTATCACCTTGAAGGGGCACTAGTTCCTGCCCTGGTATATTGCCGAACGCCTGACCAGTACAATAACAGGAATGAGACCAACGAGTATCAAGGTGATCGCGGGTAAGGCCGCGCGTTCCCATTCGCCTTCTGACGTCATCTCATAAATCCGTACCGCCAGTGTGTCCCAGCCAAAGGGGCGTAGCAACATGGTCGCGGGCATTTCTTTCATTACATCAACAAGTACCAGCAAGCCGGCCGTGAACAAGCCCGGGCGTAACAAGGGAAGATAGACACGCCACAGGGTGAAAAGTGGGCTATCACCCAGACCACGTGCCGCTTCAGCAATACCGACACGTATGCGACACAGGCCACTTTCTATCGGCCCGTAGGCAACGGCCAGGAAACGCACCATATAGGCCATTACCAGGGCGAAAACGCTGCCGGTTAGTATCTGCCCCGGTGACTGCCAGCCAATCAATGTGGCCATGGTTGTCAGTACATTATCTATGCTGGTGAAAGTCAGCATGACGCCAACCGCCAACACCGATCCGGGCAGCGCATACCCTAGTGTTGCAATGTTAACTGAACCCCGTACCAGAAAGTCACTGTGTGTGCGGCGGGTAAAGGCCAATACCATGGCACTGATAACCGTTAAACCGGCCGCCATTCCACCAAGCATCAGTGTATGCAGCAATAGGCCGATATAGCGTCCATCCATATCTTCAGACAGGACTCCCCACGCCCATATACTCAACTGTATAATCGGTACAATAAATGCCAGCAGAGATATCAGGCTTACAATGAACAGCGCGCCCCAACGATGCCAGCCAGCCAGATGATAACGGTATACATTTGTGCTGCGCGTCGCCTCATGATATTTCGCCTTTCCGCGCAACTGCCTTTCTGCTGTTAATGCTATAACCGCAAGTATCAACAGAAAAGAGGCCAGCTGTGATGCCGCCTGAAGGTTAAACAGGCCGAACCAGGCCTTATAAATTGCAGTGGTAAATGTGTCATAGTTAAAGATAGCGACGGCACCAAAGTCTGCCAGTGCTTCCATTAAGGCCAGCGATACGCCCGCAACAATGGCCGGACGCGCGGTGGGGATACTGACACGAAAAAAAGCGCCCCAGGCACTCAGACCGAGACTACGAGCGGCTTCTACCGTACTGTTTCCCTGAGTTATAAATGATGAACGTGCCAACATATAAACATAAGGATAAAGCACAAGAGTCATTACGGTGATCACGCCACCCGTAGAACGTACTTCAGGAAACCAGAAATTATTACTGCCCAGTGTCTCACGTAAGCCGGTTTGTACCGGCCCGGTATAATCCAGTAAACCAAGTGCCACGAATGCCATGACATAAGCGGGTACCGCTAATGGAAGCATCAAGGCCCAGTCAAAAATCCGGCGACAGGGAAATTCACAGCGGGTTGTCAACCAGGCCAGGCCCACGCCAAGAATCGTTACACCAATACCGACGCCCAATAATAGCCACGCCGTGTTTTTCAGTAGATCACCCAGAACCGTCCGTAATAGATGTTCCCAGACCAGATTCTCACTCTGCATCCAGCCGGAGAACACGACCAGTAATGGGAGCACCACAACCATTGCAAGCATGACCGTCGTAATTTTAAGGATCGGGAGATTAACTCTGGCCATTGTTTGAAAGTTGAATCAAAGCTTGTGTGATGACGCAACGGTGCATGAAAAACTTTCCGTCAGGATTTTAACGCCATAATATTTCAGAGAGAATTCAGACTTACCTGTATCCAGCCCGATCCATTAGCATCACCGATCTGGCCTGTAGCTCCCCGGCCTTTGTTACATTCAACATATCCTGTTTGAACTCTCCCCAGGCCGATACAATGGCATCGGGTTTTACTGCCGGGTTAGCGGGATATTCCATATTCAGGCTGGCAAAGATATTTTGTGCCTCTCTGCCGGACAACCATTCAAGTAGTTTAATGGCCTGTTCACGATTTTTTGCATTCCTGGTAATCCCTGCCCCCGATATATTTACATGTACGCCACGATCATTCTGATTGGGCCAGAAAAGAGCCAGTTTGATATCGGGTTCTTTTTTTAATAACCGACCATAATAGTAAGTATTTACAATGCCAACATCACACTGACCTGCAGCAATCGCCTTCATCACCCTGGTGTCATTTGAAAAAGGTGCCGTAGCCAGATTTTTTACCCAACCCTTGACCAGGGCTTCGACTTCTTCCTCACCTTTCTGCGCTATCATCATTGCAACCAGCGATTGATTATAGACTTTCTTCGACGTACGCAAACACAGGCGGCCTTTCCATCGGGGGTCAGCCAGGTCTTCATAGGTACTCAGTTCATTTGATTTGACACGGTCCGTAGCATAAACAATGGTGCGTGCTCTGACGGATAAACCAAACCAGCGCCCTTCAGGATCACGTAGACGTGCTGGAATATTCTTCTCCAGTATTTTTGACTTCACCGGTGACAGCACACCTTTCTCTGCAGCCTGCCATAAATTACCGGCATCAACCGTGATCAGCATATCCGCCGGGGAATTCTTTCCTTCAGCCTGCAAACGAGCCAATAGAGGGGCGGCCTTATCCGTGATATATTTTATCTTGATACCGGTTTTCGTCGTATAGGCATCAAATAGTGGTTTCACAAGGTGCTCCTTGCGTGCGCTGTACACCACAATTTCATCGGCTACCGTTGCTGTTGCTGGGCTTACTGCAATCAATATCGCTATAAATACTATCAGTAGATTTGTATTTTTTAAAACTTGATTCATTTCATTCACCATAAATTTAACAGGCTGATTTTCATTGATTTTCAGCTGCATTCTCAATGCTAGCAACATGCAGTGTTGTCGTGGGAAATGCACACTCTGCCCCATGTGATTCAATAATTTTCAAAACTCTCAACAGAACATCCTGTTTTATTTCGTGGAAGCGCACCCACTCTGTTGTTTTTGTAAACGTATAGATAAAAAAATTCAGCGACGAAGCAGCAAAGGTATCGAAATTTACTATCAGCGTCATAGACGCATCAATTTCCTGATGATTATTGAGCATCTCTTTTACATCACTGACAATGGCATCCATCTTATCTGCATCGTCATATCGGATACCAATCGTTTCCTTAATTCTGCGATTAGTCATACGTGTCGGGTTTTCAACGGCAATGTTGGCAAACACAGAATTCGGCACATACAGAGGACGTTTGTCAAAGGTACGTATTCGTGTCAGGCGCCAGCCTATATATTCCACCGTTCCTTCAATTTCTTTATCGGATGACCTGATCCAGTCACCCACACTAAAGGGCCTGTCCAGATAGATCATCAAACCCCCAAAGAAATTGGCAAGCAGATCCTTTGCAGCAAACCCTATGGCGATCCCGCCAATACCGCCAAAAGCCAGTGCCCCCGAGATGCTAATGCCCAGTGTCTGCAAAATCACCAGAGCACCGGTAATAATCACAGACAGTCGTACCAACTTGGCTATTGCAATAACTGTTGTAGCATCGATGGCATCATCTTCATCGCTACGGCCACAAATGCTGTTCTGCTCGATCTGGCGAACAAGTCGAAGCATAAACCAGATAATGGATGAAATAATACCGACATTACGTACGAGAGGGACGGCATCAAAGATCGTTGCATCCGTATGACCCTGGATAATATCTGCAGCGAAGGTAATTCCCAGAACCCAGATTAACAGGCTCAAAGGTTTACGGATTGAGATTACTAAGGCGTCATCCCAGGGATTTTTTGTTTTCTCTGTTCTGGTAAGCAGTTTTTTTACCATTCTTTTTTGAATGAAATCAAAGATCAGGACTGCAAGAACCACGACGAAGACCTGTATCACCCAGGTCTCAGTACCAAAAAAGTTAATTAGCCAGTTTTTAGTATTTACTAATGTATCCATTTATAATTCCACGTTTCGACTGCCCCATTTTGTTTTCAGGGAGCCTCTGGTTAAGTTCAATCTTGGCAACAGTATAAAATATTTTTCTAGACCCCGTCACACAACTCGGCTAAACAGCACTCAGCACACTCAGCTTGCCTCTTACAAATATTCTTGCCGTGTACCACGATCAAGGCATGGTATTGATTAAACATTCCCACATTTGGGCGCAATACCGACTCAAAACTCAAGCGTAAATTTTCGTAGGTTTCATTTGCCCGAAGCAAACCCAGACGGGAAAACAAGCGACGCGTATAAGCATCGATTACAAAAACCGGCTTTCCCAATGCATAGAGTAAAATATCATCCGCCGTTTCTGGTCCAATGCCATGCACACTAAGAAGGTTCCTGCGTAATGGCTTTAATGATTGTCGTTGAATTTGATCAATACCGCCACTTTCTTCCAGCCATTCACACAGTGCCATTAATCGCTGTGCTTTAATATTGAAATAGCCGCTACTGACGATAAAGTCAGCAAGGTCATTAATGGGTGTATTTCTGATGGCAGATGGAGACATTAATCTGGCCTTTTTCAGACAGGTGATTGCTGCACTAGCGTTTCTCCATGTTGTATTTTGTACCAGTACCGCACCGACCATCACCTCAAAGGGCGTATCGGCCGGCCACCAGTTTTGTGGGCCATAGTGTGTATCGAGTAGTTCGTATATGTGTACTAATCGGTTCTCTTTACTCATCGACGAGTACGACGTCGTACCGGTTGGCGATCGGTCTTTTTACTTCTTCTATGCTTTCCGTAAAGAGAATCCCGGGAGTCATCTCTGCTTGCTTCTTTATGGGCATCCTTCTTTTGTCTTTTTTTCTGACCGACCCCTGCCTTTTTTCCCGGTCTGTTTTTTTCTGGTATCTTTTTTTCAGGCTTATTCCGCATACCCACTGACTGCATCAGTGCGGTCACCTGTTTTTCGGGGAGATCTTTGTGCTGGCCTCGCAACAATCGCGGCAGAGCTATCATGCCATAACGGATACGAATCAAGCGGCTGACTTTCAAACCTACTGCCTCCCACAGACGACGGACTTCACGGTTCCTGCCTTCTTTCAAAACCACGTGGTACCAGTGATTGCTACCAGACCCTTCACTTTCACCGATGCTGAGGAAGGATGCAGGCCCATCCTCAAGTTCTATACCGTCCAGCAATTGCTGTAATTGTTCGGGTGTCGCCTCACCCAGTACGCGCACGGCGTATTCGCGCTCTATCTCAGATGAAGGGTGCATCAGGCGATTGGCCAGTTCACCGTTATTGGTTACCAACAGCAAGCCGGCGGTATTTATGTCTAATCGACCCACCAGTACCCAGCGCTCGTGTTTGGTGCGTGGTAATAATTCAAAAACAGTCTTTCTGTCTTCTGGATCGTTTCTTGAACAGATCGTGCCTTCCGGTTTGTTTAGGATAAGAACGCGCGTTGGTGCTTTCTGCCTTAATCTCAGTGGCTTTCTATTGAGAGTGAAATGCTGTTCGCGGGTAATCAACTGGCCAATCTCGGCCGGCTTGCCATCGACGGTAATTCTGCCTTCCCTGATCCATGATTCTATCTGCCGGCGTGAGCCGACACCGGCCTGTGCCATAAGCTTCTGGATACGCTCAGGTTTCATGAAGCCTTGACTTCAACCCGGGCTTTTCTGTATTGCTGTCAGTCGCCTGCGTATTTTCCGGCCTGTCGGCTTGTGGATTAGTCTCCGTATCGTTTTCAGCCGTGCTTTCATCGTCATTATCATTTTCGTCATCGGGTCTATCTATTGCCTTATCCTCAAGCGGCAAGTTCATGTTAAGTTCGGCAGCGATAGTATCCATATCACGAATATCCTGTAGCGTTGGCAACTGAGCCAGCCCCTCAAGACTAAAGTATTCAAGAAAGCCTTTTGTGGTCCCAAACAGGGCAGGTTTCCCCGGTACATCGCGGACTCCAAGCTGACGTATCCACTCCCTTTCCTGTAGGGTTCGTATAATGTCGGTACTGACAGCAACACCCCGTATTTCCTCGATTTCACCACGTGTAACCGGTTGCCTGTAGGCGATGATGGCCAGGGTTTCGAGCATGGCACGCGAGTAGCGCTGTGGTCTGCCGACACTTAAACGGGCCAGCCAGGGAGAGTATTCTTCACGGGTCTGTAGTCGATAAGCCTTATCGATACACCTGAGTTCAAAACCACGCTTTGCATAATCCTGCTCTAACTCAAGCAATAGTTCTTTTACTGTTGCACGTTCCGGTTTTGTTGCATCGGTAAACATTCCAAGTATGCGCTCAACAGTAATCGGTTCCTCACTGACCATGATTGCCGCTTCGATAATATTCTTCAGTTCATCTGGTTGATCCGAGCTAAACCTCGATTCGTTATGTCTGCTCATATCAATATTGGTATTCACCACTACGCCACCGCTTTCACATGGATCGATGCAAACTGTTCATTCTGAATGATCAGTATCAGGTTCTCTTTCAATAGTTCGAGAATAGCCATGAAGGTAACCACCATGCCCATTTTTCCTTCCTCCTTTTCGAATAAAGACTCGAAAGCAATGAAGTCCCTGTTATTGACCTGATCAAGAACTATACTCATACGCTCCCTGATCGACAGGATCTCACGATTGATATTAAAACTTTTCATCTCATCAACCCGTTTCATTACTTGTGAAAATGCCATCAGTAAATCATGAATCTCAACATGTGGGTCATTCCTCTTCATTTTTATATGGTCTCGCACAGGATTTGACAGATAGATATCCCGCCCCACCCGCGGTAACTTTTCAATGTCCAGTGCCGCCTGCCGATAACGCTCATATTCCTGTAGCCGACAAACCAGTAAAGCACGAGGGTCTTCCTCATCCTCAGCTTCAGGTTCCAGGCGGGGTAATAACATGCGGGATTTTATCTCGGCCAGCATGGCTGCCATGACCATATACTCGGAGGCAAGATCCAGGTTCATCATCTGCATAAGGTCAATATAGCCCATATACTGGCGGGTAATTTCAGCAACAGGAATATCCAGAATATCCAGGTTCTGCTTGCGAATTAGATACAGCAATAAGTCCAGCGGTCCTTCAAAAGTATCCAGAAAGACCTCCATCGCTTCAGGGGGGATATAAAGATCTTTCGGTAGTTCAGTCACAATTTCACCGCGCACCATTGCGAAGGGCATTTCCTTCTGGATACTTTCCTGTGTCATTGAATATCTCCAGCTAATTCCAGTCCAGGCCCATATTCTCACGCACTTCGCGCATAGTCTCTTCTGCAACTTCTCGTGCCCGCTCACAACCGTCCGAAATAATATTCCGCACCAGACTGGGGTCATTAATATACGGCTTGGCACGTTCGCTTAACTTGCCTTGTTCTTCCAACAAAGCATCGATGAGTGGCTTTTTACAATCCAGACAACCTATGCCTGCAGTGGTACAGCCTTCTTCTACCCAACGACGAACTTCATCACTGGAGTAGATCAGGTGGAACTGCCAGACCGGGCATTTACCGGGTTCGCCGGGGTCGGTGCGACGTACGCGTGCCGGGTCTGTTGGCATTGCCCGCAGGGTTTTTTCCAGCTTCACAGGATCCTCGCGCAGTTTGATAGTGTTGTTGTAGGATTTTGACATCTTCTGGCCATCAAGACCGGGTACCCTGGAGGCCTTGGTCAGTCTGGCTTCAGGCTCGACAAGAATCACGCGACCGCCCCCTTCCAGGTAACCAAAAAGGCGCTCCTTATCACCTAGCGTAAGGTTCTTCTGATCATCCAGCAGGGCATGTGCTCGTGCCAGTGCCTCATGATCACCCCGTTCTGTGTAGGCCGTGCGCAAACTTCTGTACATTTTCGCTGGCTTCTTACCCATTTTGTCAACTGCGGCTTCGGCTTTTTCTTCAAAACCGGGTTCCCGTCCATATAAATGGTTAAAGCGACGAGCGATTTCTCGGGTTAACTCGATATGCGGCACCTGGTCTTCGCCGACCGGAACCAGACCCGCGTGGTAGATCAGAATATCAGCGGCCTGCAGTAAGGGATAGCCGAGAAAACCCAGCGTGGCCAGATCACGTTCACGCAGTTTCGCCTGTTGATCTTTGAAACTTGGCACCCGTTCCAGCCGGCCCAACGGCATAAACATGGATAATAACAGTGATAACTCAGCATGTTCCGGCACTCGAGACTGAATAAACAACGTCGCATTTCCGGGATCGATACCCGCCGCCAACCAGTCAATCACCATATCCTGAATACTCTCGGAGATGACATTTGGCTCTTCATAATGGGTCGTCAGGGCATGCCAGTCTGCGACAAAGAAAAAACAGTCATATTCATGCTGCAGACTCACCCAGTTTTTCAACACGCCATGATAATGCCCAAGGTGTAGACGACCTGTGGGACGCATGCCGGAAACCACTCTTTCCGGTCTGCCAGAGGTTGTTATCAATCTAGACTCCGTGTCAGGTTATATATTTATATAATTCAAATACATCAATAGAGAACAATGATGCCATAAATAAAAGGAACGTAATAAGGGGTAAAATCAGAATCTTTCCCAGCATGCCCGTTGCCAGAAGACCCAGGATGATAAACAGACCATAGGGCTCCAACTTGCTATAGGGTCTTGCCAAAGATATTGGCAGTAATCCAACCGCCACCCTGCCGCCATCCAGCGGCGGCACAGGTATCAGGTTGAGCAGCATCAGAATGGCGTTGATGTAAAGCCCCGCGACAGACATAAACAGTAGCGGTAAAGCAGCATAGCCCGGCAGGTACTGCGCGATCAGGCCAACCAATCCCCAGAAAAAAGCCATCACCAGATTCGCTCCGGGTCCGGCAAGTGCAACAAAAATCATGTCCCGCTTCGGATTGTTAAGAGCGGAAAAATTGACCGGCACAGGCTTTGCCCAGCCGAAGAGAAAACCGCCCAATAATAAGAGCAGACCAGGAACCAACACTGTTCCAACAAGGTCCACATGTTTGAGAGGATTTAGAGTAAGGCGACCGGCCATCTTGGCCGTACTGTCCCCGAAACGAAGCGCCACCCAACCATGTGCCACCTCATGCACCGTGATAGCAAACAACACGGGAACAGCCCAGGTGACTAATTTTTGAATTAATGAGAGCTCTTGCATGGGTAGATTATAACTGGTTTCAGTTGAAATGAACCTATTACAGTTTATGGTTTACGTAAAACGTAACACGTAAAACTTCTGTTGTTATTCAAAAGGCTCCGGATCCCCCTTCCCCCGTCTGATAATCTCTGGCACGCCATTGACCATATCGACCACTGTCGTGGCTTCCAGCCCACAGAACCCACCATCGATAACCAGATCAACTTGATGCTCCAGCTGCTCGCGGATGTCATCCGGGTTACTCAGAGGCAGATTTTCATGCGGCAGAATGAGTGTACTGCTCATTATGGGCTGTTGTAACTGTTCCAGTAGGGCCAGGGTAATATTGTTATCCGGTACCCGGAGGCCGATGGTCTTGCGTTTAGGATTCTGCAGACGGCGCGGCACCTCGCCCGTTGCTTTTAGAATGAAGGTATAGGGTCCGGGGGTGTAGTGCTTTAATAATCGATAAACGTTATTTTCAACTTTTGCATAGGTCGACAACTCGGATAAGTCACGGCAGACCAGAGTGAAATTATGCGTGGCATCTACTCGCCGGATGGTGCGAATTCTATCCAGCGCCTGTTTGTCACCAATGTGACAACCCAGCGCATAACTGGAATCGGTTGGATAGGCGATGACGCCACCCTGGTTCAAAATTTCTACAGCCTGATAAATCAAACGTTGCTGAGGATTTTCAGGGTGGATTTCGAAATATTGGGCCATATGTGTGTGCTGTAGCAGATAAAAATATCATCAAGCCGCACATTATAGCTGATATGGAATGGCCCGAATACAGGCCCTGAAAACCGACTGAGAGACAATTTTGGTCTCCTCCCTTCAGATGCCTTCATGGATTGGAAAATACTCAGAGACGATGCGACAATACAAGGGCCATTTTTTTCAGAGCGAACAAATGTATTACGTCATAATTGGAACCGATGTCCCTGAGAGCCTTGACAGGCGCTTATCAGTAAGGCAGGAACACCTGTCACGACTTGAACAGTTACAAGATGAAGGGCGCCTGCTCACTGCTGGCCCCTTTCCGGGTATTGATTCGGAAGACCCTGGCCCGGCAGGGTTTATCGGTAGTCTGATTGTTGCCGAGTTCAGTTCATTATCTGCAGCTCAGCAATGGGCCGAGAGCGACCCCTACATCAAAGCAGGTGTTTATTCAGCTGTTTCTGTAAAACCCTACAAAAAGGTCTTCCCACAATGAACCGCATAGAGATGATTCGTGAAAAATTAACCGTATCCCTGTCACCGGAAAATCTGGAAATAATTGACCGCTCGCACGAACATGTCGGGCATGAAGGAGCCAAAGCGGGGGGTGGTCATTTTGATGTAATCATTGTCACGGAAGCCTTTAACGGTATGAATACCGTACAACGTCATCGGGCTATTTATGCGGCCCTCGGCGATGCCATGAAATCTGAAATTCATGCCTTGAGTATTAGGGCTTATACCCCTGAAGAGTTTTAAAATGGGAAAGAAGAAAGCGAAAATCTGAGACACATGTAGGCGCACCGAGACCCCGCTGTGCGCCAGCACAAACAAAAATAATCAATGTACTGTCCGCATAAAAATTGTCTTCAACATATTTTCCTTCTTCCATTCTTCTATACTGGTAGGGCGTTGAATATGATAACCCTGGGCAAAATGAACGCCTATATCACGAAGCATTTCAAGCAATATTGCATCTTCGACTGATTCCGCAATGACAAAGAGACCCAGCCCATAGGCCAGGTGGGTAATATTATTAACCATCATACGATCAATCGGGTCTTCTGCCATACCTTTGACGAACTGTCCGTCAATTTTCAAAAAGTCAACCTTCATTCGTTTCAGGTAACCAAACGAACTCAGGCCCGCCCCAAAATCATCCAGCGCAAAACGGCAGCCAATGTCACTGAGCCTGTCAATAAAATCCAGTGCTGTCTGAAAATTTGTAATGGCGGCCGTCTCTGTAATTTCCAGCATAATCTGGCTTGGATCAATATCATACTCTTTGATCTTCCTGGTAATGAATTCGCTGATTTCAGGATCACCCACCGACTGTCCAGAAAGATTAATACTATAAAGATATGTGACGGATGAATCTGTGTCATTCCTGATATCATGAATAATATCAAAGCAATGTTCTATCACCCACATGTCTACATCACGCATCAACCCATAGCGTTCTGCAGCGGGAATAAATGTTGCGGGTGTAGCAATACTGCCATCATCCATACGTATGCGTAACAGGAATTCCTGTACCTGGATGTCGGCTTGCGCAGAAAGTAGCGGCGCCATGGTCTGTAACATTAAATGGAACTTGTCGGTACGCAGAGCATCCTGGATCTTTTGTGACCATTGCATAAGCTCATGGTGTTGTGTAACAGACTCTTCCTCCGGCTTGTAGGCATGCACAAAGTCCCTGCCCGATTCTTTTGCAATGTAGCAGGCAACGTCGGCGGCGCTCATCAATTCGGCATGTGTACTGTTTGGGTCATTGATAGCCACAACACCAATGCTGATACGCACTTCAAACGCACGCCCATCCCAGCGAAAAATAAATTGCCTTACAGAAAGCCGTAGGGCGTTGGCGATTGGCATGGCGTTCTCAAGATTACAGTTACTCAACAACAAACCAAACTCATCACCCCCGAGCCGTGCCAGCACATCGCTGTCACGAGTTCGTTTACACAGCAACTGACTCAACTGCTTCAGCAGGGCATCTCCTGCTATATGCCCACATGTATCATTGACTACTTTAAACTGATCAAGATCCATGTAGCACAGAACATGGCCGGGGGCATCTTCATTACAGGTGAGAATCGCTTTTTTCAACTCATCTTCAAACTTTGCCCTGTTCACCAAACCGGTCAGGGAATCATGGCTGGCCTGGTATGATAATTGATTTTTCAGCTCTCTTTCATGGGTAACGTCTCGCATTACGATAACCGAACCCATCTCATTTCCATGAATGTCTTTTAATTTTGAACATGAAAGATCAACGGATAAAGGAGACTGCTCATCAGGCATAGCGAGAATATGGGTAGACTTCCCACCCGGGCTGGCTGCGATTTTTTCCAAGCAATACTCCAGCGGGTTACCAAGACCTTCCTTGCTCTGCTCAT
This sequence comes from Gammaproteobacteria bacterium, assembly GCA_013150915.1. Classification (GTDB taxonomy): domain Bacteria; phylum Pseudomonadota; class Gammaproteobacteria; order BMS3Bbin11; family BMS3Bbin11; genus BMS3Bbin11. The sequence goes on along the minus strand of JAADJE010000023.1, from coordinate 19,763 downwards.
CAACCAACTGGAGTACATCATTAATTGGCTTACCAAAGGCATCATCATTGGAGACGCCCATAAATTTTTCGGCAACCGGGTTCAGAAATGTGATTTTGTCATGGTCATCTGTGGTAATCACGGCATCTGTGATAGAACTTAAAGTCACTTCAGCCCTTTCACGCTCACTGAACAAGTCCTGAAAGGCTTTTTCCTGATTGACTGATGCAATCATCTGTTGTTTACGGGATGAACTCCACATTCTTAATGCAATGGCAATCAACAGCATAACAGCGACTGCAATGATCATCTGCATTAAACCGGGAGAATACTTTCCGGTCACATTTAACAGGACATCACGGTTTGCTACCCTAATTACTCGTTGCTGAGTAAATGTAACCATAGTCGGTAAGATTTTTTGAACATTCTCCTGATTTTCAGCCACTACTTTTTTATCTGATTCAGACAAATTTATATCCAATAATGTCACCCCGATATCAATATTAGGAAAATTCTTTATTATAGAAGAGAGCATATTCTTCTGATCGATATAGAGCATAACGGCACCATTAATCTGGCGCTTACTTTCCAGCAGGGATTCAGGGTGTAAACGGCCAAAGTAGGTATTTTTTAGCATGACCAGGCCCGGTCGGCCATTGAGAAATTTAGGACTATTGATCAAAGAAACCGTACTATTTTTCATCGCAAGATAAACAGCTTCTTCAACCTCATTATTCACCAGCAGATCCAGGCCAAGCAATTGAGATGTCACGGGCTCCATAGGAACCACCAGACTGGTTACCAGGTAGGCATTTCTCCTTCTGGCCTTAATAAAAATATCCTTATCCTGATCATGTTCGCGAATCAACATGCCCGCCATGCCATTTTCCTGCATGGTTTTTTCATAGGCTCTGCGTTCGTGATAGCGGACCCAGTCGAGTTTTGTCAGTGCGTAAATATATGGATAAGTTTGCACCAATTCTTGAAGCGCACTGTCTGCACTATTGCCATCAATATCATCATCCTGACCGAATGTGACCAGGGCAGTAATGACCCCTTCTGCTGTCAGTAAGCGCTGAGCAAGTCCTTGATAGATGAGATCAGAATAATTCAGAAACTTCTTTTTCTCTGTTTGTAAATCAGCAAGCATGACAATCACGCCACCAAGAAGAACAAGTGCGGCAAAGAAAAGACCTTGTAGACGGGAGTGCTTCAACAGCTTTTTACTTACTGCCATCTCACACCCTGACTGAATTTTTTTGCCCTGGCACGCAAAGCCTCTGAAACCTCGATACCTGAAAGCTTTAACAACTGTGGGTTCTCATATACCTCCCATCTTCGACTGGGAATTATCGGTATCCGCTGTATCGGCAGCCCTCCCTGGATAGCAATCGATACTTTTGCAGACCATCTTCCATGTTCCTCAGGAATTTCGACGAAACCAAGCATTGCAATAGACATCATCCAGTCATAGTTTGTCAGCGTAAGTTTACCGGCTGACTTTCTTACGATTTCTTCAGCCAAACTTATGTCCCAGTCCACAATACCTGATGGACTGCCTAAAATAATGAAATCAACATCTGTTGCCTGTCGGAAGGCTTTTTGCCAGGCTTCCATTGTATCGACCAGCATACCGTCTACGATCATATCCATACCAGCCGATACCAGCCGATACTTTCACTACCTGTTTCAGGAACTTTGTTTCGGTAAGCGTATTTGCGCCAATATATAATCCCTTTTTTCCCTGTTGTGTCAATTTACGCGCCCACTCCAACATTGGACTGACCGGGGCTACCTCTATCATCCCTGTTACATTACTGGCTGGAAAGCCGTATTCTTTAACCGTCCAGTTTATACCGGAAAAGACTACCGGTATTTTCCCTCCTCTAAAATAGGGAACGATAAGATACTTTGCTGCATTATCATCCGAAACGATCAACACGTCCGGTTTTATTTGCTTAATTTTGTGCGCTATTTCTCTCGATTTTTTTATTTTATAAAGCTCGTCCTTATTCCGTTTGGTATCCATATTGAACTGAATCAGATCACAGTGCCCTTCCAGTTCGTCACGTAAAGCACGTTCAATACCATCAGACCACGCGTAACCTTTGTGATAGGAAGAGACATAGACACATGTCCACGCAAAAGCTTTATACGTGACACCGAATATCATTATCAGCACGAGGGCTCCCTGGAGTAGAACGTTAACTTTCCTGGGTAGCCTGTTGTCTGGCGGTTTTCTTTTATTTATGCTTTTCATATTTTTAAATAATTATATCCCTGCATATTACAATCTTCCCGTAAATCATGACAATATCCGATACATGCCAGCTTTCATAATCAGGGAGCCTCTGACATTGATATGATAACAGTCTACTATGGAGAAGAACTGGCCGCCTATGGCTTTGGAGAGGGCCACCCATTTGGCCCGGATCGACTGGATGCCTTCTGGAAACATGCTTGCAAACAAAATCTCAATAAGCAGGTCACTGTTGCTAAGCCTGTAAGCGCCAGTAAAGATGAACTGGAATACTTTCATACCCATACCTACATTGAAAAACTAATCAGGCTATCTGCCAGGGGATCAGGTACGCTGGATTGTGGTGACACCCCTGCCTTTCCGGGTATCTATCAATCAGCCTCTGTCGTTGCTGGCAGCGTACTTGATGGCGCGCGACGAATCATGTCTGGCAGGACAAAAAGGGTATTCGTACCGATAGCCGGACTGCATCACGCACGTCGTGACACTGCCGCCGGTTTCTGTGCCATAAACGATATCGGAATATTGATTGAGGAATTACGCAGAAATCATAAAATTCTACGCATTGCCTATATCGATATCGATGCCCATCATGGCGACGGTGTGTTCTATGAATATGAGAGTGACCCGAATATTTACATCGCGGACATCCATGAAGATGGCCATTATCTTTACCCTGGAACCGGCTTCAGCTCAGAAACTGGCACCGGCGCCGCAAAAGGAAGCAAACTGAACCTTCCACTCTCCCCTCCCAATGTGCAGGATAAGGATTTTTATAATGCGTGGGGGAAAATTGAAGATTTCCTGGCCACTGTAAAACCTGAGTTCATTATCCTGCAGACCGGTGCAGACAGTGTACTTGGAGACCCCATCACACACATGGCATTGACCCCGGATGCCCATGCGCACGCAACTCGACAATTATGCCAGATTGCCGATGAACACTGCCGGGGAAGACTGCTCGTAACCGGAGGAGGAGGGTATAACCGTAGGAATATTGCGAAGGCCTGGACGGCGGTGCTTAAAGCGTTGTTGGATTGAGGATCAGTTTTCAGTGTTCGGTTTTCAGTTTTCAGTTTTCAGCAAATACTGTTACTGTCGTAGGTTGCTGCTGAGGCTCGAAACCCAACAGCAGTCTATTTGCACAAACCTTCGTTGGGCTTCATTCTTCAGCACCCCCTACAAATGAATAATTCATCGAGTACTTTTGCCTAAGTCAAATGGGACATCAATAGTTTTTTACTGAAAACTGAAAACCGAACACTGAAAACTGATTTTACAAATTCCTAACCAATAACCCAAACTCTCCCGCCTCAGTCGGCAATGGAATCCTAACCTTCCACCCACTTCCCGGTGCCACCTCCAATGGTTTGCCGTCCTGGTCCTGCATTGTGTTGAGTTTGAAAGAGGTGTTCCCAAGTGGTGTCAATAACTCCAGTGAATCGCCCACCAGGAACTTGTTTTTGACATCAATCAGTGACATTCCATCATTATTCTGCTCGATCACTTCACCCACAAACATCTGCCGTTGTGAGGTCGACGCATTGTCATGATAGCGCTGCAACTCCTGGCTGTGGTGGCGAACGAAAAATCCGTCGGTATATCCTCTATTGGCCAGCGACTCCAGCTTCCCCATCAGTGATGGGTCGAATGCCCTGCCAGATAATGCATCGTCTATCGCCTGGCGGTAGATCTGGCTGGTTCTGGCCGCATAATAATGGGACTTTGTGCGCCCTTCTATTTTCAGGCAATCAATGCCCATTTCCACCAGCTGTGTAACATGTTCAACGGCGCGCAGATCCTTGGAATTCATGATGTAAGTACCGTGTTCATCTTCCTCGATAGGCATTAACTCGCCGGGACGATTAAATTCTTCCAGCAGCATCACATGCCGCGCATTTTCATGCCGGTTATCTGCCTGAAAATCTTGACTGCCCCACCCAATGCCAGCCTCGGTCTCCTTTCCAGTCACCCTATAATCCCAGCGACAGGAATTCGTACAGCTACCCTGGTTGGGATCACGATGATTGAAGTAGCCGGACAGGAGACAACGGCCAGAGTAGGCGATACAGAGTGAACCATGGACAAAGACTTCGAGTTCGATATCTGGACACTGCTGACGAACATCTTCCACCTCACCCAATGAAAGCTCACGCGAGAGGATAATTCGCTCAATACCGACACCTTGCCAGAACTTTACTGCTGCCGCATTGACTGTGTTCATCTGTACAGATAGATGGATCGGCATATCCGGCCATTTTTCCCTCATCAGCATAATCAGCCCCGGATCTGACATAATCAGCGCATCCGGTTTCAGCGCAACAATTATGGCCATGTCAGCCAGAAAGGTCTTCAACTTACTGCCATGCGGCATGATGTTGACGGCTACAAAAAAACGTTTTCCCTGGGTATGCGCCGCCTCAATGCCGACAGACAGGTTCTCGATATCAAAATCATTATTGCGCACCCGCAGCGAGTAGCGAGGCAGGCCGGCATACACGGCATCAGCACCAAAGGCTATCGCATAATGTTGACTCTTCAGCGTACCTGCTGGTGATAACAGTTCCACTTTTCGTTCAGTTTGTGGCATTTTCTCGCTCTTTAATTAACTTCCACGACCTACTGCAGCAATTGCTACTTCGCATTCATGCTACCTTTTCAAAATTCCCCTTAATTCTAAACCAAACCAGCGCTGCGGCAATGAGTGCCGTCAGACTGGCAATCGCGAATGTGAAACTTGCACCGAACCAGCCCATCATATAGCCACTGGCCAGACTGCCCACGGCACCTCCCGCTCCAAAGCTGATGCTGCCGTATAGCGCCATTCCCCGATGCTGATGCCTGCCCGTGAAATAACGATACACCATCGATACAGCCACACCGTGAAATAAACCAAAACTCACTGCATGCAGTATTTGAGCAGCTATCAGCAGAACAATCGACTGAGGGAACATTCCAATTATCAGCCAGCGTAGCGCCGTAATCAGACTACTCCAGATAAGCAACGCCCGGAAACGAACAGGTCTGAGAAATTTGTGTAAATTGAGAAACAGAAGGACTTCAAACAGTACCCCCAGTGCCCACAATATCCCGATCACCGTTTTACTGTAGCCGAAATCAGACAGGTAAAGTGTGTAGAAGGTGTAATACGGTGCGTGACTGGCCTGCAGTAAAAAGGAGACTGTAAGGAAACTCATCAGTTCGGGATACTGACGTATATACTTCAGTATCCCACCCTGCTCAGGGTGGGCCGGCTTTCCCGCTTCGGGAATGAACAATGTAGAAATAAAAATACCCGTCAGGAGTATCAAAACTACCGGTAACACCAGTGAAGCCGGGTGACTATCAAGCGCATAACCTAAAAGCATGGATGTGACAATAAAGCCTATCGATCCCCAAAGGCGCACCTTGCCATAGCGCTGGTCATCATCACCCAGATGATTCAAGGTCGTGACTTCCATCTGCGGCAGTGCAGCGTTCCAGAAGAAGGTGAATAACATCATCACACCCGCCAGCCACCAGAACCCCTTGCCGAAAAATACACCAATGTAAAAGATGACAGACAGCAATGCCGCCAGTCGCACCAGTCGCATACTGGATCGACTATGGTCAGCCAGCCAGGCCCATATATTCGGGGCAATCATTTTGGTGGCCATGATAATGGCCATCAAATTGCCAATTTCAGATAAAGAAAAGCCCAGCGATGCCAGATACGGCGACCAGTACGGTAGCAGCACGCCCAGGGTAGCAAAATAAACGAAATAAAAGGATGACAGGCGCCAATAAGGCATAGACTACTCGGGAACTACGATGACGGCTCCGCAATGACATCGGCATTCTGGCCGCGATTCCGCAAAACATGATCCATCAGCACGATTGCCAACATCGCCTCAACGATCGGTGTCGCTCGAATTCCTACACAAGGGTCGTGCCGCCCGGTGGTAATAACCTCAGTAGATTCACCTTTTTTGTTGATAGTCTGTCCGGGAAGACGCAGCGATGAGGTTGGTTTGAAAGCAACACTGGCGAGAATCTCCTGGCCACTGGATATACCACCGAGAATACCGCCCGCATTATTGGACTTGAAACCGTCAGGTGTAATCAAGTCACGATGCTCAGTACCTTTCTGCTCAATGCAGTCAAAACCCGCACCGATTTCGACACCCTTTGCAGCATTAATACACATTAGTGCATGCGCGATATCGGCATCCAGTCGATCAAAAACCGGCTCACCTAAACCCACAGGAACACCCGTGGCAACCACATCGATCCTTGCACCGACCGAATTACCCTCCTTACGCAGGGTATCCATATAGGACTCCAGTTCAGCAACTTTTCCCGCATCGGGGCAAAAGAAAGGATTTTGTTCCACAACATCCCAGTCCAGTCTGTCGATTTTGATCGGTCCCAGCTGGGCCAGATAAGCACGGATACGGATGTCATATCGGGTGTTCAGGTATTTTTTTGCTACCGCACCGGCCGCAACACGCATGGCCGTTTCACGCGCAGAGGACCGTCCACCACCGCGATAGTCACGAAACCCGTATTTTCTCTCATAGGTCAAATCAGCATGACCCGGTCTGAAAACATCTTTAATACCAGAATAGTCTTTGGAACGCTGATCGGTATTACGGATTAACAGGCCGATGGGTGTACCGGTAGTCATGCCTTCAAATACACCTGAAAGAATTTCAACCTTGTCAGGCTCACGACGTTGCGTGGTATGCCGCGAGGTACCGGGTTTGCGCCGGTCAAGATCGTGCTGGATATCCGCTTCGTTTAACGCTACACCCGGAGGGCAACCATCAATGACACAGCCAATGGCCGCACCATGGCTTTCACCAAAACTGGTGACCGTGAAAAGCTTGCCTATTGAATTGCCGGACATAAGTTTATCTTACCATCAGTCCTCATCGAGACCCTGTCGAGCAATTCTATCAAGTTCTTTCAACAGATGCTGAATAGGGAGCCTGCCAGACCGCATTTTTCCCACCAGCGGTAAAAAACCTTCGCCTTTGAACTCACCCGGGACGATATCACCGGCTTTAACCGCTGACAGAAACTTTTTTAATTCAGCCAGAATTGCCTGAAAAGACTCGGTCATGCCATCCATGTCATGATCAAATTCTTCCTCAGCACAATAGATTAGCTCTTCCATTTCAAAGACTGCATCGTCGATTAAGCGAAGAAATTCGTTCAGATTCGTTGGTTTATACATAGCTATGTATCATTATTACTTTCAGGTTTTCGGCAGGGTGACGCCAGTCTGTCCCTGATATTTCCCGCCGCGATCCTTGTAAGAGGTTTCACACTCTTCATCGCCTTCAAAGAATATCACCTGTGCCACACCCTCGTTGGCATAGATCTTGGCAGGTAATGGTGTGGTATTGGAAAACTCCAGTGTGACATGCCCTTCCCACTCCGGTTCAAAAGGGGTGACATTAACGATGATGCCACAGCGCGCGTAGGTCGATTTACCCAGGCAGATCGTCAACACATTTCGTGGAATGCGCAAGTATTCAACTGTGCTTGCCAGTGCAAAAGAGTTGGGTGGAATGATGCAGACATCGCCCTTGAAATCAACGAAGCTGTTCTCATCGAAGTTCTTTGGATCCACCAGTGCTGAGTTGATATTGGTAAAAATCTTGAATTCATCAGAACAGCGGATGTCATAACCATAGCTGGACGTCCCATAGGAGACCAGCTTGTGGCCTGCTGCGTTTTTGCGCACCTGATCCGCTTCAAATGGCTCAATCATGCCTGCTTCCCGCGCCATTTTTCGAATCCATTTGTCGGACTTTACGCCCATCTACACTGCTCCTGAGAAATTATTTCTATAATGCCGCATATTATTGCCGAAAAAGACCGGCATGAGAATCTCCCATACCGGTCTTTTAGTAACTTCGTACCTTATGAACTTAACTGTTATCAATCACAATATTCGGGAATGCTGCGGTAAAATCCTTTTTCTTCTTCGATAACTTGGCCGCAGTACGACGTGCGATTTCGCGATAGTTCATTGCAATACGCCCTTCAGGATCAGCCACAACTGTTGGCTTACCTTCATCAACGTGCTCACGAATAGCGATATCCAGAGGGATCGATCCCAGGTAATCGACATCATATTGTTCTGCCATACTCAACCCCCCTCCTTCACCGAAGATGTGTTCTTCATGACCGCATTTTGAACAGATATGTGTACTCATGTTCTCAACCACACCCAGAACCGGGATTTCAACTTTCTCGAACATTTTCAGTGCTTTTCGAGCATCCAGCAGGGCAATATCCTGAGGCGTAGTAACAATAATAGAACCACTCACGGGCACTTTCTGTGCCAATGTCAGTTGTGTGTCACCGGTCCCCGGCGGTAAATCGATGATCAGATAATCAAGCTTTTTCCAGCGAGTATCTTTAAGCAGTTGTTCCAGTGCCTGAGTCACCATCGGGCCACGCCAGATCATGGGTGTTTCTTCATCAATCAGAAAACCAATCGACATTGCCTGCAGATGGTAGGACGTCATCGGCTCCAGTGAACTGCCGTCTTTTGATTCTGGCTGTGCAGAAACACCCAGCATACGAGGCTGTGAAGGACCATAGATATCAGCATCGAGAATACCCACTGTCGCCCCTTCAGCGGACAGTGCCAATGCCAGATTGACTGCAACGGTGGACTTACCAACCCCTCCTTTACCTGAGGCAACGGCGATAATGTTCTTGACCTCATCCAGCATGGTGACGCCTTTCTGCACGCCGTGTGTAGCAATTTTGAATGAAACCTTAACATTAGCGTCGGTGACCCCATCAACCGCCATGATTTTTTCTTTCAGGCTGGCAGCAAACTCATCGGCAAAACCCTTGTTAGGATAACCGGCAACGATACTCACCTCGACCTTACCGTCATTGATGTCGATCTTTTTGAGTGTTTTGCCACTGACCGGGTCCTCTTCAGTATAGGGATCAACAACCCGTTTCAGTGCCTCTTCAATCTGTTCTTTTGTTACTTCACTCATACCCTGACCTCAAATGTTACATACGTCTGCGAAAGGGCGCCAATCATACGCTGAGAAAGCTGAAAAGTCATTTCATACAGTGCTAAAATTTAGGTCCCTTTATGTAATTATCTCATGTTTCTACGACGGCTGAAGCGTGCATCTAGAAGGCATGCTTCACAGCAAATGGCTCGGTTCCTTTGCAAGAAGCATAACGCCGTAGATGTGCGCTTCAGTCACGCCCTACGGGGTTCACAGGCTGGGCCACACGCTGCGTTGTAACTTTTTACCATAACTTGATATGCCTTCAACGTTGCGCCTTGATCGTGGCCCAGCCTGTGAACCAGAAACATGAGATAATCACTTGGAGGTGCCTTTATTCCACCATCAATTGTGAGGCGAATACCCGATTATCTATGTCAGGTATTCGCTTGCTACCAGAATAACGTTGCTATATGACAGATATCATTAATGAATGGGGACTGTGGGGCCTGTTTATCAGCGCCTTCATTTCTTCCACCCTGCTACCCGGCGGCTCTGAAGCTATTCTGGCTGCACTGATTCTGAATAACACCCATGGTCCACTGCCCCTGTTGCTAGCTGCCACCGCTGGCAATACACTGGGTGGCATGTCCTCATGGCTGATTGGTCTATTTATCGCTCACTACTGGCCGACAGAGAAACTGTTAAAAAAACCAGAAAATCTGAGGGCAGCTGTCTGGCTGGAGAAACACGGCAGTCCGATACTTTTGCTATCATGGTTGCCTGTCGTGGGTGACCCGTTATGCCTGGCAGCAGGCTGGCTAAGGGTTCATTTCTGGCCTGCCCTGTTTTTTATCGCGGTTGGTAAAGCAGCAAGGTATGGGGTTATTTTGTTGGTTTTAAGTTAGAAAGTTCCAGGTTCCGGGTCAAAACACTAAAAACTTTTCACCACAGAGAGCACAGAGGAAAGAAGAAAGATTTTGGGTTCAGAAAAACCTCCGTATCCTCCGTGTCCCCTGTGGGAAAATATTTTTGTTTTAGGTCCTTATCTTTTCAACCTGGAACTTTGAACCTGAAACTTCAAAAACTGGCATCAAACGCCCAAAATTGTTACCTTTCCGCCTCTTTTCTTTATCTCCCGACTAGAAAATAAATTATGCCTTCATCACAGCGTCAAATTTTAGTTACCAGCGCTCTGCCCTATGCCAATGGACCCATCCATCTTGGCCATCTGGTTGAATATCTACAAACCGACATATGGGTACGTTTCCAGAAGATGCGTGGACATGAATGTATCTATGTCTGTGCCAATGATGCCCACGGTACACCAATCATGCTGCGTGCCCGGGCCGATGGACTATCACCGGAAAAACTGATCGCTCAAGTGCATAAAGAGCATGACCGTGACTTCGCTGATTTCCTGGTTAAATTTGATAATTTTTATACTACTCACTCCGATGAAAACCGTGAATTATCCACTGCCATTTACAGCAAACTGAACGAAAGCGGTTACATCGACCGACGTACGATTACCCAGGCTTATGATCCAGAAAAGGAGATGTTTTTACCGGACCGTTTTATCAGGGGTGAATGTCCGCGTTGCGGGGCAAAAGATCAGTACGGTGACAATTGTGAGGTCTGTGGTGCAACCTATTCACCGACTGAGCTGATCGACCCAGTCTCCACGATCTCCGGTGCCTCACCCATTGAGAGAGAATCTGAACATCTATTCTTCAAGCTCAGTGAGTTTAGTGGATTTTTGAAAGACTGGACCCATGCCGGTCATCTGCAGGAATCCGTTGCCAACAAGCTTAATGAATGGCTGGAACAGGGCTTACAGGATTGGGATATTTCGCGCGATGCCCCTTATTTCGGTTTTGAAATCCCGGATGAGCCCGGTAAGTATTTTTATGTCTGGCTGGATGCCCCAGTCGGTTATATGGCCAGCTTCAAAAACCTGTGTGACAGAACGGAACTGGATTTCGATCATTTCTGGCAAGCCGATTCGACTACTGAGCTATACCATTTTATCGGTAAGGACATTATCAACTTCCACTGTCTATTCTGGCCGGCCATACTGGAAGGTGCAGGCTACCGCAAACCTACCAATGTCTTTGTCCATGGCTTCCTGACCGTTAATGGCAACAAGATGTCGAAATCGCGCGGCACATTTATTATGGCTCGCACCTATCTGAATCACCTTCGTCCCGAATATCTACGCTACTACTATGCAGCAAAATTGGGTTCTGGAGTGGAGGACATAGACTTAAACCTGAAAGATTTTCAGGCACGCGTCAATTCCGATCTGGTTGGCAAGGTGGTCAATATCGCCAGTCGCTGTGCCGGCTTTATCAGTAAGAAATTTGCCGGTGAGCTGTCTGCTGTAATCCATCAGCCCGAATTGCTGCAGCAATTTGCTGAAGCCAGTAACAAAATTGCCTCGTTATACGAGGCGCGTGAATTTAGCCGGGCCATCCGAGAGATCATGGCATTGGCAGATTTAGCTAATCAGTACATCGATGAAAATAAACCCTGGGTACTGGCCAGGGAGCAAGGTCACGAACAGGATGTGCAGGATATCTGTAGCATGGGGTTGAATTTATTCCGCATACTGATCATTTATCTAAAACCTGTATTGCCCACTATGGCCACATCGGCTGAGGGCTTCCTGAATATCTCAGCCTTAACATGGCAGGACAGTCAGCACGCCCTGACATCACACAGTATCAATCGATTCAAACCGTTAATGACACGTATCGAGACTGCTGCCATCGAGGCCATTATCGAAGAATCAACCGCCACACTTGAAACAGACAATATGTCAGAAGAGGAAATGATGACTGAAACCGAAACGATTACGAAGAATCCTCTGTCAACAGACCCGATCAGTGATGAAATCAGCTTCGATGACTTCGTTAAACTGGATCTTCGCATTGCAAAAATTGTCAGGGCCCAACATGTAGAAGGTGCTGACAAGCTGCTGCAGCTGACGCTGGATCTTGGTGGTGAAACACGCGAGGTTTTTGCCGGCATTAAGTCCGCCTACAGGCCGGAAGATCTTGAAGGCCGACTAACGGTGATGGTTGCCAATCTTGCTCCACGTAAGATGCGTTTTGGTCTGTCGGAAGGCATGGTACTGGCTGCCGGACCCGGTGGTAACGAATTGTTCATCCTTGAACCTGACGAAGGAGCAGAACCGGGAATGCGGGTAAAATAAATAAATATCAATCACAATAAGCCTTGGGGAATTACAGCAAAGAAATAAAAGGACATGAAAGAATACGCACCTATTTTATCGGGCACTGTCCTGGCAATGGCTTTTGTCACGATACGCTCAACCGTGCTGAACCCTTTGATCAATCAACATATTCTCATTCCGCTGAAGGCACAGGATGTGCTTCTGCCCTTATCCTATTGAGTATGCCCATGTATGTAACAGGCCTGGTAGTGATCATTGAAGAGCATTGCATTGGGTGTACAAAATGCATTCAGGCCTGCCCGGTTGACGCCATTGTTGGTGCAGCGAAACAGATGCATACGGTGATCGGGGAAGAATGCACAGGGTGTGAACTTTGCCTGCCCCCCTGCCCGGTGGATTGTATTGATATACGTCCTGTAAAACCGATCATTGGCAAACCAGAAATATGGCAAAAAGAGCAGGCTATCCGCAAGGCGGATCGTGCCCGCCTACGTACCGAAGCAAGAATAGAAAGACTTGAACGGATACGAGCAGAGAAAAAAGCGCAATACGCCGCCAGGGCAAAGATGACAATGACAAGTTCTGACAGAAAAAAAGAAATCCGGGCCGCCGTAGCCCGGGTAAAAGCAAAAAAAGCAAAAATACGTACACATAAAACCAGCGGTATTCCGGTAGCTACCCTTTCTGAAAATCCAAAGACACCATGAACCGGGACAAACGTAGTCAGATCTTCGAGTTGCTGAAAAAGGAGAATCCCCGGCCACAAACTGAGCTCAGACACGGCTCACATTTTGAGTTATTGATCTCAGTCATCCTCTCCGCCCAGGCCACCGATATCAGTGTCAATAAGGCCACTGCAAGGCTCTATCCTGTCGCCAGAACAGCCCAGGCTATTCTTGATCTGGGTGTTGATGGTCTGAAAGAATACATACGGACAATAGGCTTATATAACACCAAGGCAGAAAATATCATCAAAACCTGTGCTATTCTTGTCAATGAGTACGGGGGGCAGATCCCTGCAACAAGAGCGGGGCTCGAGGCATTGCCCGGGGTAGGTCGAAAAACGGCCAATGTCGTCCTGAATACAGCCTTTGGCGAACCGACCATAGCGGTTGATACTCACATATATCGGGTAGCCAACCGTACCGGGATTGCAAAGGGTAAGACTGTCCGTGAAGTTGAGGACAAACTCCTGCGATGGGTGCCTAAACGATACAAACGGGATGCCCACCACTGGTTGATCCTGCATGGACGGTATACCTGTATTGCACGCAAACCGCGCTGTAACAGCTGTATAATCTATGATCTATGTGAATACAGAGCAAAAACAGAAACATGAACATCCCCATAGCAACCGGCCTCAGTTACGGCACGCATCCCATTATTGATCATGCTGCCAGAGCCGTTAGAATCGCTTTAGAAAAGGCCGATATCACTCAGGCTGAGAGTGTACTGTTGTTTATGACACCGGAATTTTCCGATGAGGCTGAGGCCGCCGTTCGCCTGGCCGCCCGCACGGCGCGCTGTCTACAAGTTTCCGGCTGCATCGGTTATGGCATATTGACGGATCATGACTGGATACTGGACAGCCCAGGCATCGCCGCCATGGTTTTTGGCAAAGGCACAGCGATCTCTCCGCGCAGCCCTGACACGCCGAAAGCCTTTCTGTCCTTTGGCACACCACAGGGTTTCGATCCGAACTGGCTACATGATGAAATACCGCATATTGGTGCCATTGCATCAGACCCACTGGGACAGGGAAATTACAAACACTGGCAGGGGGCCCGGATAAAGGCGGATAATTGTGTAGAACTGGCCATCAACAATGTCGAGGCAGGCTTTGCTGTCGCGCAAAGCTTTAAAACACTGACTAAACCACGCGTTATTGCCGCTGCCGAGGGTCTGGATGTGGTCAGTATTGAAGACTCACCGGCACTGGATGTCCTGCTAAATGCCCTGCCGCCATCGATGAAAAAAAGCGAGCTACCGCTGCACCTGCTGCTGGGCGGCGTCACCTTTGGCCAAACTGATAATGCCATTAATGAAGGGCGCTTTCACCTCGACCACATCATCTCGACCAACCCTGAAAGACATTCAATCACTCTGACCTCGGAGCTTCAGCCTGGCGAGCACCTGTTCCTGGCTATCTGCGATACCTATGCGGCCGAGCTTGGTATGAAACAGGCTATCGACACCGCAACAAGGAAACTTCATGGCAAAGCAGATTTCGGCTTTATGTTCCCCTGTCTGGGACGTGGCCCTTCATTCTATGGCGGCAGCGACAGAGATATAGAAATACTCAGAGAAACGAACCCCGGCATGCCGTTTATCGGCTTCTATGGCAACGGCGAAATCGGACCATTAAAAAATGGAAATTACACCTATCAGTATTCGACAAGTCTGGGGCTGTTCAAAATCAACCGAAAAAAGTAGACATACATTGAGTCTCTATGGAAAAGACCGCAGCGGAATGCGGCAGGTATTTTTTAATACCTGGCAGAAGTACAAACAATCCCAGGCTCTACAGGGGGTTGAGTCATTGTTGATTGACGTTATCCTGCTACACCCCGAATATCACTCCATACTTGAAAATCAGGATAAATACCTGGATTTTGATTTCCCGCCCGAGCAGGGCCAGGGAAACCCGTTCCTTCACATGAGTCTGCACGTAACCATTGAAGAACAACTGTCAATGGATAACCCGGCAGGTATCCACCAACACTTCCAGACCCTGCAGCAAAGCCACGACAAACATGATGCGCTGCATCTCCTGCTTGAATGCCTGGCTGAAGCAATATGGAAAGCACAGAAATATGATTCTGCCGATCTGGAGAAAGATTATCTCGCCTGCATTACCGAACAAGCCCAAAAATGAAAGAACCTAAAGTCTATTCTCTCTCGCGGGGTTCGCAGAGAACGCGGGGAGATCAAAATCTTTTTTTTAACTAAAACATTATTGAGTTTTTCTGCTTTCCCTGCGTTCTCTGCGAACTCTGCAAGATTGTGTTTTTCAGTTTTTACACAGTGCCTAACCAGGGTCGGTATGGCTATGAATTGTTATTGGTCAGGAGCGACTAAAAAATGAAATATCAAATAAAACGTCATACTTTTCTGCTATTTTCTTTACTGCTATTTTTTTTCGCTTCACCTGGCCTGGCGACAGAAACGAAAGCATTAAACATTCTCCATAGAGGCAACAGCACCGAGCCCGTTACACTCGACCCGCACCAATCTGAAGATGTCTCCAGCGGGAATATTCTGCGTGACCTGTTTGAGGGGCTGGTGACCGAAGACGCGACTGGCGAACTTATCCCCGGTGCATCAGAGAAATGGTCTATCAGCGAAGATGGCCTAACATATACGTTCAAGATGCGATCCTGCCTGACCTGGTCAAACGGTATGGCACTATCGGCCGCCGACTTTATCTTCTCCCTGCGGCACGCACTGGATCCAGATACTGCGGCACCGATGGCAAGCCTGCTTCTACCGATAAAGAATGCACGTGAGGTCATGAATGGCGACATGGCAGTAGAAAAACTGGGTGTCGAAATGCCGGATGCCCACAGCCTTATCATAAAATTGGCACATCCTACCCCCTGGTTTCTCCAAATATTAAGCCAGCCGATTGCCTTCCCTGTCTATGCAGCGTCCCTGATAAAGGACAAGGATAAAGCCTTCAGTGCCGGAAAACTGATATCAAATGGTGCCTGGACGCTACAACAATGGATTCCATACGAAAAGCTGGTGCTTAAGCGAAACACGCATTACTACAATCAGAAAAAACTATTTTTTAAACAGGTGGTCTATTATCCGATTGAAAGCAGCAACAGCGAATTCAGCCGTTATCGCGCCGGTGAATTAGACTGGACCGATACCGTCCCACCGAACAAGCTTGGCTGGATCAAAAAAAACCTGCCCGGCGAGGCCTTTATCAGCCCTTACCTCGGCACCTACTATTACGGCTTCAACCTGACTCGCCAGCCCTTCAAGGGAAATACCGACCTGCGTCGCGCCCTGTCGCTGGCCATGGACAGAACGCTTATTACAGAGAAGATACTGGGGAATGGTGAGCATCCCGCAGACCGATGGCTGCCACCCGGGATCATGTCCGCGCCCGAACAATCTACCAGCAACATGGGTCAAAACCTGAAACGGGCCAAGCAGCTCTACAACAGGGCCGGCTACAGTCGCGACAACCCGCTTCACACCACTCTGTACTATAACTCCAGCGATCAGAACAAACGCATCGCCATCGCCATCGCTGCCATGTGGAAGAAAAACCTCGGTATAAAAGTAGAACTGATCAATGAAGAATGGAAAGTATTCCTCAATAGAAGAAAAAGTAAAACAGAAACACAGCTCTACCGTGCGTCATGGATAGCCGACTACAACGATGCCAGCAGCTTCCTGACCCTGTTCACCAGCAACAACGCCAGGAACGATACCGGCTATACCAATCCAGTGTATGACGATTTAATAAAACAGATCGAATCAACAATGGATAAAACAAAAAGAGAAAAACTGATCCGGCAGGCTGAACAACGGCTACTCGACGACCAGGTCATCATACCGATCTACCACTATGTCTCACGGCATCTGGTGAAACCTGACATCAAGGGATACAGAGCGAATCCACTGGATCATCATTACAGTCGGGATTTGTATAGGGATTAAGTGAAAAGTTGAAAGCTGAAAGTGAAAAGATTTTGGGGCACCAAAAACCTCTGCGCACCTCTGCGTCCTTTGTGGTTAAAACTTTTAGTTTTTTTACTTTAAACTTTCAACTTTAAACTGCTTCAACCCCAATCCGGCTGAAACAATTCTACATACTCTTCCACTGAACGACGCCCCTTCTCGCAATCCTCATACAGATGAAAATTCGCCAGACGTAATTCCGGGAAGCGCCAGCACAAATGTCCATCGCCGGTGTCAAAATGTACCACCCAGAGATTGCTGGCGGTAACACCCAGGCGTTGCAGTTTGTCTATCCATCCTTGCACGACTTTGCGATAGGCCTGTTCTACAGCGCTGGCTGATTTATCATTTTCAGTAATGGCCATTTGCAATTGTGATCGTAATGGCTCCAGCTTTTTATGCGCCGCCGCGGTTATTTTTACGATCAGGGGCATCAGTGCTCTGGCTTCAGAAAGTGTGAACACTCTCCTCTCATTAAGTGGAAAAATTTGCGCCACAAAAGGGCTGTCCAGTTCGTACATTTATGGAGACTCTTATTAGCCTGACTTTACCATTTCTTTTATCGGTATCTTAAAAATGAATGCCAGTGAAAAATAAATCACTGCGCCTGTCACAATAAGGATAGTCAATCTGCTGATACGTTCAAGCATCCCGGCGTTTGTCCATAGCTGAAGATCCCCTGCTCCATAATACAAAACCGCCCCCATACCAATGCTTGCAATAAATACCTTAGTCAGAAAAAGCAGCCACCCAGGCTGTAGATCTAACACACCCTGTCGGCGTAATGTGTAATAAAGCAGCCCGGAATTGACGTAGGCAGAAATTGTCAATGCCAGTGCCAGCCCTGTGTGGGCGAACGGCTTTATCAGTAGCAGACTAAAAACAATATTCACAGCGACCGAAATCACCGCAATCCTGGCTGGCGTTCGGGTATCCTGGCGGGCAAAAAAACCTGGAGCCAGCACCTTAATAAAAATCAGGCCCGGCAGTCCCAGAGAGAAGGCAATCAGGCTTTTGCTCGCCATGCCGACATCCCAGGCGGTGAATGCCCGATACTGGAATAGAGTCGCAAGCAGTGCCTCTGATAACAGAACCAGGGCGACGGAAGCAGGCAGACCAATCAACACAGCCCAGCGTAAAGCCCAGTCCAGTAATGCCGAAAATTCTTCTTTACTTCTGGCATGATGGGTATCGGACAACACGGGCAGGATGACCGTAGCCAGGGCGATACCGAAAATCCCTAATGGGAATTCCATCAATCGGTCTGAATAGTACAGCCAGGTAACACTGCCCGTCACCAGAAAGGATGCCAGGATAGTGTTTATAAGTAGATTAATCTGCGCCGCAGAGCTACCGATGATGGCCGGAACCATCAATTTACCGACCTTGCGTACCCCCTCATCCTGCCAGTTGATACGAGGCAGTACCAGTAGATTCATCTGACGCAATTTAGGGAACTGAAAGACTAACTGCACAAAACCGGCAAGCAACACCCCCCACGCGAGAGCAATCGCAGAACCATCCATTAGCGGTGCGAGTAACAATGCGGCAGCGATCATGCTCAGGTTCAATAATACAGGTGTAAATGCAGGTATTGTAAAATGATGACAGGCATTCATAATGCCGCCCGACATCGCGACCAGCGAGATAAAAAGTAGATAGGGAAAGGTTATCCGCAACATGCTCACCGTGGTCGCAAACTTCTCGGGTTCGTCCAGAAAACCCGGTGCAAGCACGGTCACTATCGCCGAGGATGCCAGCACCCCGCCCACAACAACTAACAATAGAATCAGGCCCAGCGATGCAGACATATGACTGATGAAAACACGAATCGACGCCTCATCACTTCGATTCCGGTATTCACTCAATACCGGCACAAAGGCCTGGGAAAACGCCCCTTCAGCAAAAATTCTGCGAAAAAAATTGGGGATACGAAAGGCCACGTAAAAAGCATCGGCCGCCAGACCTGCACCGAATGAGGTTGCCAGCACAACGTCGCGTATCAGCCCTGAAATACGGGATATCAAGGTCATCGAACCCGTATTCAGCGTTGATCTAAGAAGCCCGGCAGTCACGATTATGTGTGTCCATTTGATATGATGGCGTAACGCTACCTGATGTCAGTATGCAAGGGAAGGAAAGAATCGATCAGAACAGAAATTACTGTTGCTCAGTCACCAGAACATAGCAAAAGAGGGGGGATAATTGGGTCATCGAGAAGCATTTATCCGCGGCTAAAATCCGCTTTAAACTTGACAAATCACC
Source organism: Gammaproteobacteria bacterium (assembly GCA_013150915.1). Taxonomy (GTDB): domain Bacteria; phylum Pseudomonadota; class Gammaproteobacteria; order BMS3Bbin11; family BMS3Bbin11; genus BMS3Bbin11. The sequence continues at coordinate 394 of JAADJE010000023.1, read as the reverse complement.
CAAAAACAAGGATATTGCGCCGTTTTCTCAGACTCAGCCCTGTTCCCAGAGGATTAGACATTGGCAAATTCACCGCAGGCGCGTAAACGTGCCCGTCAAAACACCACACGACGTTCGCAGAATCACAGTATGCGTAGCATGATGCGGACCTACATCAAGAGCGTGTACGCCGCAATCGAAAGCAATGATAAGGATAAAGCGCTATCCACTTACCGTTCTGCCGTATCAATTATTGATCGCAATGCCAAACGTGGATTACAACATAAGAACAAGTCGGCTCGGCTGAAGAGTCGCATGAATGCGCGTATTAAGGCAATGGTTTGAGGGTTTGATCGAAATATCAAGGATTTTTTAAGAGCCGACCGATTGGTCGGCTTTTTTTGTGCTTGCACAC
>JAADJE010000021.1 GCA_013150915.1 Gammaproteobacteria bacterium | reverse complement strand
TAATTTCTCTATTCGGTTATTTCTTTTATATTCGACCGGCTCCGGCGGATATTTTTTATCCCAGGCCAGCAATAATTGCTTTAGCTTTTTCTTCAGGTAGAGATCATATTCGTCAGCCATATACAGCATGGCACGTGCGATACGCCCTCGTGCTTCAGGGGCAGGTTCAGCTATTCGCTGGTACTCATCAAACTCAAAATCGCACTTTCCAAACACTCGCTGCTCACCTCGAATAATGGCATATCGATAGTTACTGCGTGCCTTGTTGATGTCACTGCGTGCAGGGTAGAGGTTGTGCAGATCGGCCTCGATTAGATTAAATTGCGGGCTATTTAACCGGCACTGTTTACGTTTCCCGCAACGCAGGCTGTAAGCCACCCATGAGGCCGGGAAAACATGCTCGATATTGACCCCTTTGTTGTAAGAGGATTTTAACTTCTTTCCACAATAGAGGGTTTTGCCACCCCCATTATAGAGCTCTTTCCAGAAAACCATGCGTGCAGTTTCATAGTCGGGAATTCGCTGACCAATGACAAAAGACGATTTCGATTTTGTGTTGCTGGGGTTAGAGCTGCTTGCTATGGGTGCTAGTATTAATAGCACTGCAAGCAGTATAGTTTGTATATTACGTTTCAAATGAACCTCATTTAATTCATGAAAAATATGAATTATTAACTGGATTGTAGGAACGTCGCTCGGCGCGATGGCTGTGTATTTATAGTTATGCTGTTTTAACATAAAATAGGCTGCATCTACACTGCACCGTATCCACCGGAAACCCCATGACCCATCACATTCCTTCTATCGGTTTTATCAGCCTCGGCTGCCCCAAAGCGCTGGTTGATTCTGAACAGATCATCACCCGTCTGCGTGCTGAAGGCTATGCTATCCAGCCGGACTATGAAAGCTCGGATGTGGTGGTCATCAATACCTGTGCCTTTATCGATGATGCGGTAGAGGAATCCATGCAGGCCATCTCTGAGGCCATGAATGAAAACGGCAAGGTCATCGTCACAGGCTGCCTCGGTGCCAAACAGGGGGTCGTCGAGCAGGCCTTTCCTGATTTGCTGGCCGTCACCGGCCCGCATGCAGCCGATGAAGTGATGGCCGCAATACACCTACATCTGCCGCCGGATAGCGACCCGAAACTCAGCCTGATACCGCCCGGTGGCATCAAGCTAACCCCTCGGCATTATGCCTATTTAAAGATCTCGGAAGGCTGCAATCACCGTTGCACTTTTTGCATTATCCCTTCACTGCGCGGTGACCTGGTCTCCCGCCCGGTATCAGAGGTTATGGACGAAGCAGAAGGGCTGATCAGTGCCGGGGTAAAAGAATTGTTAGTGGTCTCGCAGGATACCAGTGCCTATGGGCTGGACACCCGCTACCGCAATGACTTCTGGCACGGTAAACCGCTGAAAACCCGCTTTCTTGAACTGTGTAAAGCACTGGGTGAGCTGGGCAGCTGGGTGCGCCTGCATTATGTCTACCCTTATCCACATGTGGACAAGGTTATACCCCTGATGGCTGAAGGCATCATCCTGCCGTATCTTGATGTCCCCCTGCAACATGCCAATCACGACATCCTCAAGGCCATGAAACGACCTGCCAATGCCGAGAATATTTTGCGCCGCATTGAGAACTGGCGGCAGGCTTGCCCCGATATTACTCTCCGTAGTACCTTCATTGTCGGCTTTCCGGGCGAGACTGAAGAACAGTTTGAGGAATTGCTGGATTTCCTACGACAGGCTCAGCTTGACCGTGTCGGTGCCTTTGCCTATTCACCGGTTGACGGCGCAACCGCCAATAACCTTGAAAACCCTGTCCCAGAGGAGCTTAAACAGGATCGCCTGCAGCGTTTTATGGCACTACAGGAGGAAATATCAGCACAAGGACTGGCCACACGTGTTGGCCGCATAGAAGACATCATCATCGATGGCAGGGATGAGGAAGCTTATATCGGCCGCAGTAAAAGTGATGCGCCCGAAATTGACGGCACGGTCTTTGTTGATGCTGATAAAGACCTAATGGCAGGGGATATCGTCCGTGCTAAGATCACTGGCCATAACGCGCATGACCTTTGGGCCGAGATCGTAAAATAATGGAATCAACAGCGTATGCCTGATTTTCCACACAGCAATCTTTCACTACTGAAGCAACTGGTGGTTGATACCGGCAAAGAGGAGTTGCTTCCTCGCTTTCGGCATACCGGCTTCTCCTATAAGCAGGACGGTAGCGTGATCACGCAGGCCGATTTAAGTGTGCAAACTCGATTGCAACAGGCACTGCTGAATCTTTCGCCACAAATACCCCTGCTATCTGAAGAAATGACTGAGCAGGAACAGGTTTCTATCGTAGGCGACGGGAAGGCGAGCTTTTGGTGTCTTGACCCACTCGACGGTACCCGTAATTTTGCTTTCGGCATCCCCTTTTTCTGCATCTCCCTGGCATTGATTGAGAATGGCCAGCCTGTCATCGCCATCATCTACGATCCGATACGGGATGAATGTTTTACCGCCGGGTGCGGTCAGGGAGCAAGCCTTAACGGCAAACCATTAAGGGCTGACGACGCCCCACATGAAGACCTCTCGCACTGCACGGCCATCATTGATTTCAAACGACTGTCCGACAACCTGGCAGCACGACTTGCCTGTAATCCTCCCTACTCTTCGCAACGCAGTTTTGGTTCTGTCGCACTGGACTGGGTATGGCTCGCAGCGGGGCGGGGTCAGATATACCTGCACGGCAAACAAAAATTATGGGACTATGCCGCCGGCTGGTTAATCCTTGCTGAAGCGGGTGGCATTTCATCGACGCTGGAAGGTGTTAGCAGCTTCCAGGCCGTGCTCGAGCCACGCTCAGCAGTGGCGGCATCAAATACTGATCTGTATCAGCAATGGTTTGAATGGCTCGGTGCCCAAGCAAAAGAATAAAATTCTTGTTAGTGCCTGCCTGCTCGGTCTGCCCGTCCGCTTCGACGGGCAGGCTAAAGAGATAAAGCACACTATATTTCAGCACTGGCAGGAAGAAGATCGACTGGTACCACTCTGCCCTGAAGTCAGTGGCGGGCTGCCTGTCCCGAGACCTGCAGCAGAAATCATAAACGGTTCTGCCTCGGATGTTATTGATGGCAGGGGGTATATCCTGACTGAAGATGAAGAAGATGTCAGTCGCTATTTTCTTTGCGGGGCTCAACACGCGTTGATTCTTTGCCGTCAACAAAAGATAGGACTGGCGATTCTAAAAGAAAACAGTCCATCCTGTGGCTCGACACAGGTTTATGATGGACGTTTCAATGGTAAACTGGTCGCAGGGCAGGGTGTCACTGCCACTCTGTTGCGTCAGAATGGGATAACTGTTTTCAGCGAACATGAGATTGATGCTGCTGATAAATACGTTAGGACACTGCTGTCAGTCAAGAACTATATGTAGGCACCATATAACAGATTGCAGTATCCTGGATTTAATATGACTGTTCACGAATTTATATAAGCACCCTGAACGTTACCCATGCGCGTACTGATCATCAAAACCTCTTCTCTCGGCGATGTCGTGCATACCTTGCCCGCGCTTACTGATGCACGGGCTGCAAATCCTGATATCAGTTTTGACTGGATAGTAGAAGAGGCCTTCGTACCGATACCCTCATGGCATAATGCTGTTAACGAGGTCATCCCGGTGGCCCTACGCCGATGGCGTAAGTCACTTTTTTCAAAACAGACACGGCAACAGTGGTTTGAGTTCAGGCACAAAATAAACACGACCGATTACGACCTGATCATCGATGCCCAGGGACTGATCAAGAGCGCATGGCTAACTCGCATGGCAACAGGCACATCGCATGGGCTAAACCGCCGCTCAGCACGTGAGGGCCTGGTGTCCTTCAGCTATGATGTGGTGCACCCGGTAGACAGGGGCCAGCATGCTATTAAAAGGCTGCGGGAGTTGTTTGCCAAGGCCCTGAATTACCCACTACCCGAAAGTCCACCCGATTACGGCATCTATACCGGCGGTGGTGGCAGCCCCCCACGACAACTGGTTTTCCTGCACGGCACGACATGGCAGAGCAAGCATTGGCCGGAACGCTACTGGCAGGAGTTGCTGGAATTCACAACGAAGGATAATTATCAGGTACAGCTACCCTGGGGTAACGATGAGGAGAGAGCCCGTGCGGAACGGCTCGCTCAAAATAATGATCGGGTACAGGTCTCGCCTTCAATGGATTTAAACGGCCTGGTCTCTCTACTCTCCAGTTCAATGGGTGCTGTAGCCGTCGATACCGGACTCGGTCACCTTGCCGCCGCCCTGTCATTACCGACCGTCTCTATTTATGGTTCAACCGATCCATCCCTAACCGGTACCTGCGGCAACTACCAGGGCCAGTTAACCGTCGAGTTTGAATGTGCCCCCTGCCTGAAACGGCAATGTCAGTTCACCGGGGATTCAGCTGTCAGCCCGGCCTGTTACCAGACCCTGCAAGCCCCACAGGTTTGGCATAAACTGCAGCAACTCATTAATGAAAAGGAAACCGTGAATGACTAAATCTGTACTGCTTACAGGTGGTGCCGGCTATATTGGATCACATACCTGCCATCAGCTAATAGAGGCTAACGAAAAAGTCGTTGTGATTGACAATTTTTACTCCGGCCATCGCTGGGCGGTACCGGATGAGGCTACGCTGGTTGAAGGCGATGCCGGGGATATCGAGCTGACATCACAGCTCATGCGGGAACATGGCGTCGATACGGTCATTCATTTTGCCGGTCATATCGTGGTTCCCGAATCGGTCACCGACCCACTAAAGTATTACCGCAACAACACACAAAACTCCCGTAATCTTCTACAGGCCTGCATCAATAGCGGGGTCGATCAATTTGTCTTCTCGTCGACTGCTGCGGTCTACGGTATCCCTGAACAGCAACCGGCTACAGAGCAGACAAACACAGTACCCATCAACGCCTATGGTCGATCAAAGCTGATGACAGAGTGGATGATGCAGGATCTGGCCAATCGACCGAATATCGAAGACAACTTTCGCTTTATCGCGCTACGCTACTTTAATGTCGCCGGTGCACGGGCCGATCTGAGCATCGGCCAGGCAACACCGGAAGCAACACACCTGATAAAAGTGGCCTGTCAGACCGCGCTTGGCCTGCGGAATTCTGTCAGTATATTTGGTACTGATTACCCAACACCGGATGGGACAGGCGTCCGTGACTATATCCATGTTGAGGATCTCGCTTCGGCCCATTTGTCTGCACTGAATTATCTGCGCCAGGGGGGTGACTCCACAATTATGAACTGTGGCTATGGACAAGGGTACTCTGTTCGTGACGTCATGCAGACGGTAAGGAAGGTCAGTGGTGTCGATTTCAAAATTATCGAAACCCCCCGGCGTGCCGGTGACCCGCCAGAACTGATCGCTGACAATAGACTGATACATCAAACACTGGACTGGAAAATACAGTACCAGGATCTGGAAGTTATATGTCAAACTGCCTATGACTGGGAAGAGAAGTGGGCGAGGGTACGGAACAAATCCAGGTAAAAGGGGAAAGAAATCGCGCCGAGGGCGGCGCTCCTACGAAGGCTAAAGACCGAAAACCGAAAACTGAATAACATATTGGTACTTTTTTACATGAAAGAATCCTACCTGCCCGATGCGATTGACCTGACGCTTGTTCGCCGTGTCTTGATTATCAAGTTACGGCATTTTGGGGATGTGTTGTTGGCCTCGCCAGTCTTTACCGTTGTGGCAAGCGCTATTCCCGATGTTGAAATCGATGCACTGGTTTATGCTGAAACGGCACCCATGCTAACCGGTCATCCTGCCATCAGCCGGATTCATTCTATTGATCGAAACTGGAAAAAGCAGGGCATTAAAACGCAGTGGAAACAGGAACGACAACTGATGCAGGTACTGCGTAGTCGACAATATGATCTGATCATACACCTCACTGAACATGCCCGTGGTGCCCGCCTGGTTAGGCGGCTCAGGCCGGCCTTTTCAGTCGCTCAGTCTTATCCCGGCAAGCGTGGGCGCTGGTGGCGTAACAGCTTCACTCATGTCTATCAAATCCCGGCAAACCCCCGCCACACCGTTGAGGTGCATCTCGATGCATTACGCCGTTTGGGTATTTATCCCAACAGTGAAAACAGGCGACTGGCGCTGGTACCCGGTGATCAGGCAGAGAATAAAATTGATAAAATACTGCAACAGCACAAACTCAAGGAGGGCGCTTACCTGTTAGTACAGCCTACCTCTCGCTGGATGTTCAAAGGCTGGTCACGTCAGGGGGTCGTTGAAGTACTGCAGCAACTCCATGACAATGGCTATAAGCTGGTATTAACTTCAGCATCGGATTCATCTGAAATGGAAACCATTAATCAAATTATATCGGATGTCGACGGGCTTCCTGTTGTAAACCTTGCCGGTGAACTGAACCTGAAAGAGCTTTCAGCATTGATTGGCCGTGCCCGATGCTTTATTGGTCTCGATTCCGTCCCCATGCACATCGCAGCCGCCATGAACACTCCCTGTGTGGTTTTATTCGGGCCCAGTAATGAAAAAATATGGGGGCCGTGGCAAGTTAAGCATACGGTATTGACAAAGGAATATTCCTGCCGCCCCTGCGGTCTGGACGGTTGTGGTAATGGAAAAATTAGTGATTGTTTAATGGCGATTAATGCTGAAGAAGTTGTTTCTGCTGTAGGGGAAATACTTTCCTGATTTGTAACGTTAAAACAATTAGTTAAACAGCAAAGATAAGTTGTAGGAGCGCCGCCCTCGGCGCTCCTACGATAAGTCTTTCATTGTCGCTTCAATCAGGGCCAGTGTTTTGCGGGCATTATTTTCTATCGAAAATTCTCTAACGGTATCCAGATTCTGTTGCTTGGTCTTTGCCAGATAATCTGCCTCATCCAACAAACGCTGCAGTACCGGTAAAATATTTTCATCGGCACTCTCTTTCATCACAAACTCATCCTGCAGTATCTCGGCAGCACCGTTCTGTCTCGTGGTAATAACTGCATTTCCACCTCGCATGGCCTCTAAGGCCACATTACTGAACGGTTCATAACGCGCAGGCAGCATCAGAATATCGCTATCTACATAATAGCGATCAACATCTCTTACAGGCCCTGTGAACTTCACTTTATCAGCCAGACCCAGTTGCTCGCTCAATGCAATATAATGCGAAATGTGTTTATCTTTGCCCACAATAATCACAAAAAAGTTACGTTCAAGTTTCGCCATTAAGCGCAACATCTCTGACACCCCTTTGCGTGCAAAACCTGAGCCTACAAATAGAATTATCCGGGTTGATGGATCAATAGATAATTCCTGTCTAACAGAACCGGCAAGTGAATTATCGATATCGAGTTCTACCCCCGAATAGATCACACTAATTTTTCGACTGTCAATGCTGTAGTGTTTGATAATTTCGTTCCTGACCATCAATGAATTTGCAATTATCCGGTGAGCATTATTGAAACAACGCCGTTCAAGGTATAGATAGACGGGGTTGAGTAGATTAAAACTCTTTTTCCGGGTAAGTAGAAACTGCCGGTGAACACCGTCACCTGCCCGATAGATATCCGGGCAGCTTATTCTTTCTAGTGAAAAATAAAATTTATTACCTTTGGAACTACAAACACTAACGTTAAAAAATAAAACACGTAAAAATGAAGGAATAAAACGGGGAAGCCTTGAATTTATTATGCGATGTGTATAGCCCAGTTCAGATAATTGATTTGACAGACGTTCCAGATATTTCTCCGCACCACCAAATGGCGTACGATTTCGGCGAACGAAACAAATCTCTGGTTTAACATCACTCATCCAGGCACTGATCCTGTCGTAAAGTCATAAAGACGCCACTTTTCTCTCGCTGAGTCCGCAGAGAACGCAGGGAAGTCAACGAAATAAAAATGTAGCGTAGTGCTGTTGCAGAAAATAAGGTTTTGATCTCCCTGCGTTCTCTGCGAACCCCGCGAGAAAACATTGTTTTGACCTTACTTCACCTATTCTCAAGATACCACTTGGCTGCTTCATCAAGCCCGGCACTCACTGAATATTCTGGGGCATAACCCAGTAATTTTTCAGATTTACTGATATCCGCCAGTGAATGGCGTACATCTCCGGCACGGAAGTCCCGATATACCGGCTCCACGTTGGCACACCCAGGATGCTCTACTGCCACACGCTCTCGAATCATTCGATAAAGTTCATTCAGTGTTGTTCTTTGTCCAAAAGCCACGTTATAAACCTGGTCAGTGGCCAGCTCATCAGTAACGGTCGCGGCAAGTAAGTTCGCCTGCACACAATTGTCGATATAGCAAAAGTCACGGGAGGTCTCGCCATCACCATTAATAAAAGTATCCTCACCCTTTATTAATGCGTCAAACCATTTTGGTATAACCGCCGCGTAGGCCCCCTCGGGGTCCTGGCGCCGACCGAAAATATTAAAATAGCGCAGGCCTATCGATTTGAACCCATAGGTCTTCATAAAAACACTCGCATACAGTTCATTAACCAGTTTGGTGACGGCATAAGGTGAGAGTGGATTGCCAGTGATATCTTCCTGCTTGGGCAGGCCAGGGTGGTCTCCATAAGTTGAACTTGATGCGGCATAAACGAATCGTTTTACGCCGGAATCTTTCGCTGCAACCAGCATGTTAAGAAAGCCGGTGATATTGTTTGCATTGGTCATCAACGGCTCTTCGATAGAACGTGGAACTGAACCCAGCGCCGCCTGATGTAACACGTACTCAACTCCCTTGCACACCTGCAGGCAGGCATCCGCATCACGAATATCTTGATTGGAAAAACTAAAACCCTGCCACTGTTCTGTACTTACCCGGGATTGTACTGCATCAAGATTATACGGGTGGCCGGTAGAGAAATTATCAATACCAACAACTTTTTGATCCAGTTTTAATAATGTCTCCAACAGGTTGGAGCCAATAAAACCCGCCACACCGGTGATTAGCCAGCGCTGTGGCCGAGCTGTGGCCGAGCCTGCAATTCCTGTTTAAGTTCCTGGTATCGGGTCATTGGGTACCTCTAATAGTTCTGTGCATGTCAGATTGAGATTCAAAATGAGTCATATTAAGGCGGAAATCGAACGCAATAGCTGGCTATTGCGAAGGTTTACAACGCAGAGATGGCACATTTTGGACTCAAGATGCATGTTCATGAATTATTCGAGGTGCCCTATAACCTGCCGTCAGTTTTCTCGGCCGGGAACATATACTTAACATCAAATAAGACATGATCAGCTTTACCAAATTTTCGAATAGCGTCTGCGCCCATATCGATAAACTGCTGATGGGCAACGACCATGATAATGGCATCGTAAGCCCCTGCATCGGGCTCGGCCAATGGCCTGAAACCATATTCCTCATACACCTCATCCGCATCGACCCAAGGATCGTAAACGTCAACGTTGGCATGCTGGTCAGTAAATTTTTCAACAATATCGATGACCCGTGTATTGCGAAAATCTGGGCAGTTTTCCTTAAATGTCAGGCCCAGCAAGAGTATATTTGAATCAACGATGTGTATTCTGTTCTGGGTCATGATACGCGTGACCTGATCAACGACATAGCTGCCCATGTCGTCATTTATGCGGCGTCCGGCCAGAATCATTTCGGGGTGATAGCCAAGTTCCGTTGCCTTGTGCGTCAGGTAATAGGGGTCCACGCCGATGCAATGCCCGCCGACCAGCCCCGGTCGAAAGGGCAGGAAATTCCATTTGGTTCCTGCCGCTTTGAGCACCTCTTCGGTATCTATGTCCATTCTGTCGAAGATCATCGCCAGCTCATTAACCAATGCGATATTGACGTCTCGCTGAGTATTTTCAATCACCTTCGCCGCTTCGGCTACTTTTACGCTGCTGGCCTGGTAGGTTCCTGCCGTAATGATAGTTTTATACAGATCATCAACAAAGTCTGCCGTCGCCGGGGTAGAACCGGAAGTAACTTTTTGTATGCTGGTTACACCGTGCTCTTTGTCCCCCGGGTTAATACGTTCTGGACTGTAGCCAACAAAAAAGTCCCGGTTAAATTCAAGACCCGATTGCGCGGCCAATATGGGGACGCAGACTTCTTCTGTTGCCCCAGGGTAGACGGTCGATTCATAGATCACAATATCATCTGCTGAAAGATAACAGCCAACCATCTCGCTGGCCTTTCGCAGAGGTCTCAAATCCGGGTTCTTGTGCCTGTCTATCGGGGTTGGTACCGTAACAATATAGACATTGGCTTCAGCGAGATCGTCAGTGTTTGACGTGTATCGAAGTTTTGTGGCTGCTTTTAACTCATCCCCATCGACTTCCATCGTCTTGTCATATCCCTCAACCAGCTGCTTTATCCTGCTGCCCTCAATATCAAAACCAATGGTATTTATATGCTTGCCGAATTCTACGGCCAATGGCAGGCCGACATAGCCGAGTCCAATAACTGCGATAGTGGTCGTTTTCGAATTCATAAAATATCCAGAATTGGGTGCTGAGATGAATTATTCAGCCGCCGATTATAACAGTTTGAACCACAAAGGTACCAAATCTACCCGGGTGGTTGTTTATGCCACATACAAGCGTAAAATGCGCTAACGTCTTCTTTTTGGATCACTAAATGCTCTGCCGCTCAGACATCAAAAAACCATGAAAATCCTCCATACAGAAGCCTCACTCGGCTATGGTGGCCAGGAAATGCGCATCGTCAAAGAAGCACAGGGTATGGCGGAACTTGGGCACGAACTCTCATTGCTGTGCCCGGCCGAAGCCGAGATAGGCCCCCTGGCCAAAAAACATGGCCTGAACGTACAGCTGTTACCGATAGGCAGAAAAAAAATCAGCGCGGTTCTTAGCCTGCGCCGTTGGCTTAAAGAAAACCCTCAGGATCTCATCAATACCCATAGCTCTACTGACAGCTGGCTAGTTGCCCTGGCCACAAGAATGATGGCGAATCGTCCTGCGATCGTACGTACCCGGCACGTCTCGTCACCGATACCCGATAATCTGCCATCCCGATGGCTTTACACAAAATCCTGCGACCACGTTGTTACCACGGGAGAAAAACTGCGACAGACTCTGATTAAGATCAATCATTTTCCTGCTGAGCAAATCACCTCAGTTCGCACCGGCATCGATCTCGATTATTTCAGCCCCACAGATAAATCCGCAATGCGCGATAAACTGGGACTGGATAAAGATATTTTTATCATCGGGATCGTGGCAACGCTGCGCAGCTGGAAAGGTCATCGCTATCTGATCAGGGCATTCAGTCGTTTTAGTGACAAAAACAGCCGCCTGTTAATTGTGGGCGACGGCCCACAATGGGAGACCCTGCACACCCTGGTCGATAAGCTCAATTTACGTGATCGCGTTATTTTCACCAATCGTCAGCAAAACATTGCGGAGTGGATGGGTACCCTGGATGTATTTTGCCTGCCGTCCTATGCCAATGAAGGGGTACCCCAGGCACTGATGCAGTCACAAGCCTGTGGTATTCCTGCGATCACAACACTCAACGGCAGTATCAATGAAGCCGTAATTCCGGGTGAAACTGCCCTTATAATTGGGGCTCGGGACAGTAATGCTGTACTTGCTGCCCTCGAAAAGATGGTTAAAGATAATAAAATGATTTCTACTATGTCTGAAGCCGCCCATCTGAATGCACAAAAGAATTTTTCCAGTCAACAAATGATTGAGAAAATGGATGCTGTATTCACGGCTGCCATTGAAGTAAACGCCGCTAAATGACGTCAGAAAAACTCTATAAATACGAACTGGGCCTGCTTTCACTATTGGTGCTGGTGTTGCCAAGCCTGGAGGCACTAAAAACCTTTTTCTGGTTTTCCTATCTCTGTATTTTCCTCATCAGACGTTTTCAGAATGGCAGCCTTACATTGATCCCGAAGAAGCCCGCCAATATCGCTGTCACACTCTATCTTTCCGCTACCCTCATCAGTACCCTGGTCAACTGGCCGTTTGACAATGGCTTTAAAGGATTCTTTGATGAATTACGTTTTTTAACTTTATTTCTCTGCCTCTATAGCGCCGGTTATACTGCAGAGGAGCACCGTCGAATTGCGCTGTTAATCGTGGTCGGTGTACTCGGTGGACTGGTTTATGGGCTGGTGGAGTTTTTGTTCCACTTCAGGACGGATTTTCAGTTCCATTCAGCTGGAATACTAACTCAATCATCGATATACCTGGGGATTTCAATTTTAGTGAATGCAGGATTGTTGCTGGATAAACAGCCTATGTCCCGAAAACTGACAAACTTCCTTCGTGCTTCACTATTGATTCAACTTATCTCTCTGGTCTATATGGGCAGTCGCGGCAGTATGCTTGCCATTAGCCTGACCTTTGTCCTGCTTGCTATCCTGACTTTTCGGTTAAGAACGGCGATGGCCTGGCTCGCTGGCGCTGGCCTGTCAATCCTGGTGATCTCTATTTTAGTCCAGATGTTTCCTGATAACATTTTCAGTAAGGACATAACGAGACAATACTCTATTGACCGTATAAAGAGCTCGGATAGCCAACGTATAGAAGCCTGGGAGATTGCCTTTGCTAAACTCGCCGAGGGAAAAGACCTGGTATGGGGGGTTGGGCCCAGGAATTATAAGGCCATCAATGATATGGAATTTGTCACCAAAGATGACAAATTGGCGAATGTAAAAAAGTTTGGTCACGCCCACAATATGTTTCTGACACAACTCATAGAGCAAGGTATCGTTGGTCTACTTTCCATGCTTGGTTTCTTCTATATCATCTTTCAAAAAATTATTTCTATCTGGCGAACGCCGCCCCACGCCGTCCCTGTCTGGGCATGGTATGGCGGCATGGGTGGCTTCTCAATTCCACTTATCGCCGGGCTGTTCAATACGCCTTTTTATCAGGAACACGCCATGCTAGCGATGCTGGTTCTGGGAATTATGTTTGCCGGTACTGGCTTCGCTCCAAATAAAAACGATTGATGCGTTCCCGTACACTTCTGATGATATTCACGCTACTCTTTTTTGTGGCGCTACTGGCACTGTTTCCAGGTATCGGTGAGCTAACTGGCATCACAGGAAAAGATGAGTATTACCTGACGATACGAACGCCGATGCATATGATTGAAGGTGGCCACGGCTGGCTACCCTGGCTAGATGGACTGCCCAGGCTACAAAAGCCACCGTTAATGTACTGGCTGGGTAAAATCAGTTTCGAAATCTTCGGTATATCGTTGTTATCAGCAAGAATGATTGGGGTTTTTTTTGCAGCTATTCTCGTCGTTACGACCGCAGCCATCTCATGGCTTTTAAATAAAGATAAAGGCATGGCCATCCTTACCGGGCTGGTTATTCTCGGCATGGCCGGTGTAATGATCGATGGCCGCCGGTACTTGCTGGATATTCCAGTGGCTGCTTTTTCTGGTCTATCGGTGTTATTTTTTCTTTTGTGGGACAGGAAATTCTCATACATCTATTTAGGTATATCAATGATTTTTCTGGGCCTTGCATTCCTGACCAAAGGTCCCGTCACCCTTATTTTTTATCTAACAGCTGTTGTTTCATGGTGGCTAACACGGTCAGGAGAAGTGTCTCTGAGATCATGGTACTGGCAAAAATGGATTGCTTCCTTTGCAATTGCATTCATCATTGTCCTGCCCTGGTATATATACATTTACCAACAATATCCGGAAGAGTTGTCCAGGACACTACTGCAGGAAGCCAATGACAGGAATATTTTAAACTTTTCAGTCTCCCCCCTATTAAACCTAACGGTCTTGGGACTTCCATGGACTATTGTTCTCTTTGCACTGTTACTAAATTATTTTCGTACAAATGATTCTGGCACAAGGCGTACTCATTCAAATATTTCATTTTTATCATTATGGTTATTACTGTCTATACTGCCCTTTTTCTTTTTTAAAACGTTTGGCCGCTACCTGTATGGTTGCCTGATCCCTCTTTCAATTCTGATTACTGCATTACTTAGCCATCATTCTGATATCAGGGTTTTCAAAAACTGGTTCCGCGTAAGTGCCAGCCTTAGTTCACTAATTGGCTTATTTCTTTTTACACTTGTTCTCTGGTTCAGGGAATTTGACCTGGCCCTATTTTTCTCCTTCTTAATGATTGCGATTTTTATCTATGTCTGGTGGCAGGCTAGAAACCCAATGGCGCTTGCGCTTACTTCCGTACTTTACTGGTTTAGTGTAACGGTGATTATCTACCCCCGACTTGGCATAAACGCCATTCCTGCCGGGGTAGAAAGCTTGATCAAGAATGAATATACCGTACTATATGCCGGCCCTCAGCCAGCAATGTTGCCTGTTTTAGTCAAACGGGGCCTGCGCGCGACATCAAGGTTATGGACACTTCCACCAGAAGTACTTACAAGCTGTAAAGGATTCTTACTTTTTTTACCAGAGAACAAGCTACGCATGGCAAAAAAACAAATGGGTGACCTTTCTCTAGATCACGAAGAGTTAAAAAGATATAAGATACTTTCATCGAGAGGTTCCTGGGCACGTTTCACAAAAGAGGGAACAACACTTTCTGACTGGAAGGAGGCAATTCGAGATCAAGATCTGAATTCCCTGGGTACTGATATTTTTCTGCTACGCGTCAATGCAAAACCCTGTCAGCCGGGCAATCTACAAAACCATGATTAATTTTATCAACATTCATAAACTCGGTCTGGAAAAATTTAATTTTATTTTTCTACTTTTGTTGATTCTCTCAATACCAACCCAGGAAACACCAAAGTTAATATTTTGGTCGCTTTATGTAATAAGTTCTCTTTTTTTACTGATAACAAGTTCACAAAAGAGAAAATGGGATCTGCTTGATA
Organism: Gammaproteobacteria bacterium; assembly: GCA_013150915.1. Classification (GTDB taxonomy): domain Bacteria; phylum Pseudomonadota; class Gammaproteobacteria; order BMS3Bbin11; family BMS3Bbin11; genus BMS3Bbin11. Next base: position 22,132 of record JAADJE010000021.1, on the reverse strand, counting down.
CCTTGATAGTCATCTGGATGCTCTCTGGATTAATCGTCGCCTTTTTTTCTGGGATACAGCACAAAGAATGGAGTGGAAGCACCGATTTGATTATTTTCACTTCAATATTATTAATTCTTAAAAAAAGTGATACCTCATATGACAATATAAATATTATTTTCTACATCATATTATTATCCACTCTAGTTGCATCACTCCTTGCAATCTGGCAATTGGTTTATCTTAATAACAAAGAATTCATTGAACTTCATTCAGTGGGCCACGTAAACCATTCAGCTATTTATCTAAGCCTGTCTCTTGCCGTTATTATCGCCATACTCTATACAAAGTGGAAAACATCAAGAATTGCCAGCCGAATATTTCTTCTCAGTATTTATGCTTCGATTGCAATTACCCTGGTTTTAACTGACAGTCGTGCAGCCATACTTGCCAGCGTATTACTATTAGTTTTCTTCTTATATCTATTTAGGAAACAATTATCCCTGTCTCTGATATTAATCTCTATCCTTCTATTTTTTACCGGTGGTAATTATTTTATAACCGGTGGAGGGATTATCGAAAAACAAATCGACCAGGTAGAACGAGATATATTTTTTCAGGCGAGGATAAAAATATGGCGCAGTGCAATTTTAGCCTGGCAGCAGCACCCCGTTTTTGGTGTTGGCATTAAAAACTATGATCAGGTAAGTCTTGATAATCTTCTAGCCTGGTGTGATAAAGGCAGCGATGTTTGTAATCCTGATGATTATCTACCTTATGCTCATGGGCACAGCTTATATATAAACACCCTTACAGAACGGGGACTGTTTGGTTTCTTTGTAGTTTTCATAAATATCTCCATGCTGATATTTCTCATTTATAAATACAGACCAGATTCAACTGACAATGGAAATTACATTATGCTTTGGTCCGCTGCTTTTGGTATGTTATTCCTGAACCTTATTATTGGTCTTTTCAATACAACCCTGCATCATGAAAATGCCCTTTTAAGCATGATAGTAATTGGACTCTGGTTAGGAAAAACGTACGGGAGAGCTGAATAGTTAACATGCCCACTGGTGCCGAAACGTCACAACCAGTAAGACATTTAGCTCACCCAAAGTACCGTCCTGATATAGATGGGTTACGTGCTATCGCAATACCATCAGTCATCGGCTTTCATTATTTTCCTGGCTGGATTAAGGGTGGTTTTACCGGTGTAGATATTTTTTTTATTTCAGGATTTCTTATTAATAGACCTCGTTATGGCTTTATGTGAAAAAGACAAATGCGCTACAACGACGGAAGACGGTACACTGTTGTGTCAGGATAATATCTATATGAGATCTTTCTGTTCGCTGGCTTCATTGATGAAGCCGTACGTACCCCATAGTGTTTTATTTTGGACAGGCGCATAGTGACTTGAATGTTCTCAGGCCACTACTTCCCGTTTGCTATTTCTCTGAGCTTGGCATACTTAATAAAAGTATTCTGGCAACCGATGTAGATATGAATCAGTCCCGGTAAACCATCAAGAAAACCAAGCCGGAACAGGTAAAATTTAAAAAATCGGAATAGTGGATTTAATAATAGCTTGCCCGCACCTGCTCTTTTACCTGCCTGGTACATTTTCTCTGCCTGCAGACTGGTATACCGGTTCTGCTTTTCCAGATAGCAAACCAGGGATGCGGCCGAATCATGCAGGAGATCACCTTGCAACGTACCTGCCGATACATCCGTCTGCACAAATTCATGGACTGCATCATTACTCCAATGGGCATGCTGGCGATTGAAAAGTCTCAGACTCATATCCGGGTAGCCTTCACCGTGTTTTAGCCATCTGCCCATGAAGCGATTGCAGCGCGGAAATTGGTACGCCTGATCTTGTGGCCTCTCCATCACTGCCTGAATTGAAACAGCGAGTGTCTCAGAGATACGCTCATCCGCATCCAGACACAATACCCAGTCATGCTCTGCCAGTTCTACCGCTTTCTGTTTCTGCTGCCCGTAGCCCAGCCAGTCCTGATGAATGAACCTTGCACGGTACTGCTGGGCAATATTTTTGGTTTTATCATCACTGCCAGAATCAAGAATAAGAATTTCACTGGCAAATGATAAAGAGCGCAAACAGTCTGCAAGCTGCCCGGCGGCATTGTATGTAATAATAACGGCCGACAGGCGTGTATTCATTTATCTGTTCTCGAAGGGATCAATCACTTACTCTAATCATATACCGTATGCTAAAGCTTTACTCACTGTTATTGCCACTGCTCGTGCCTGCAGTTATTCTACATCTGCTACTGCGCGGATTAAAGAACCCCGACTATTTTCGGCGCTGGGGAGAGCGCTTTGGTTTTAACGACATTACCCCTGGCTCGCCGGTAATCTGGATACATGCGGTATCTGTCGGTGAAGCACGTGCTTCAGTTCCTCTCATCAACGCATTGTTCGAGCGTTTTCCCGATACGCCAATACTTGTCACGACAATGACACCAACAGGATCTGCCGAAGTCGTACGACAACTGGGAGACCGTGTGCTGCATTGTTATGTCCCTTATGACCTCTCCAGCTCTGTCAGTCGTTTTCTGAATCAGATCCAGCCCTGTCTGGCGATCATTATGGAAACCGAATTATGGCCAAATATTTACCATGGCTGCAAAGAGAGGAATATACCCGTTGTGGTCGCCAATGCACGTATGTCGGAATCATCCATGCGAGGCTATCTGCGCTTCGAAAAATTGACCCGTGCCACGCTGAGTCAGGTTTCCCTGATCGCTACCCAGTCACGTGCCGATGCACGCCGTTTAAGGCGTATGGGGGCATCAAATGACAAAATATTTATCACTGGCAGCATCAAGTTTGAAATCAAACTCCCGGCCAGTCTACGTGAGGCAGCGGAATCTCTGCGACGAGATTTCGGTAGCATGCGACCTATCTGGATTGCCGCCAGCACGCATGATGATGAAGAAAAGAAAATCCTCGTCGCATTTCGGGAATTAAAGCGCAGCTACCCGGATCTGCTACTATTGATTGTCCCACGTCACCCGGAACGTTTCGTAACCGTGGCAAAAATCAGTCGCCGAGATGGTTTCAATACCTATCTCCGAAGTGAATTGCGTGGCCCTGTTGATGACGACGTGGAAGTGATCGTAGCAGACAGTATGGGTGAACTACTTAAACTCTATGCTGCCTCGGACGTTGCCTTTGTCGGGGGGTCACTGGTACCCGTCGGGGGCCATAATGTGCTCGAGGCCTGCGCGGTCGGCCTGCCGGTTATCTTCGGCCCCCATATGTTCAACTTTGATGAGATCAGCCTGTTAACTCTGTCACGTCTGGCAGGCAAACAAGTTGACTCAGAAACCGAGCTCGCTGCAGCGGTTGCCACCTATCTTAACGATGCCAATCTGCGATTTGAAACGGGGGAAAAGGGGAAAAAACTGGTGCAACAAAATCGTGGTGCACTGGAACGCACTTCCGAACTTATATTCTCTCTTGCTGAAACGACCTGCACCGGCTCACGCGGACAGGTTAAACCGATCAGAAAATAAAGATTTCCTTTTGCTCTGCGTTGGCAAGACGAGGCAGTGAGGTCTCAAACAGGATCTCTTTAAACAGACCACCCTCGGCATTACGGCTAATCAGTGTTGCTGACATAGCCGGTTGCTCACCAATCACAGCAAACAATCTTCCACCTGCGTTCAGCTTTTCGAGTAAGCCTTCAGGAATCGACTGTACTGAACCATTCAACACAATCACATCAAAATTCCCTTTATCCTGCCAGCCTTCGCTGATGCTTCCCGTTTCGAAACGAACATCACGAAGATTTTTCCGAATTCCCGGCTGCACGTGATCCTCGGTATCAAGCGTCGTAACATTGCCCGATAGATCCGCCAACATCGCCGTCAGGTAGGCACATCCCGTCCCAATCTCAAGCACGGCCTCGCCCGGCTGCACGTTCAGCGCCTGCAGTATTCTTGCCTCCATACCGGGAAACAGCATACAACTACTGTCACCCAGTACGATGTTCGTATCGGCGTAAGCCAGCTCGCGCCACGATTCGGGAACAAATTCCTCGCGCGGGTATTTGTACATCAGCTCCATTACCCGGGGATCAGTCACTTCCCAGGTACGAACCTGCTGTTTAACCATATTTTCACGCGCTTGTTCCTGATTCATAACACTATCCATATTTTGGGGTGCACAGAGTAAAAGTTCTACAATCAATGTTCAAGCACTATATTTAATGGGCACCAAAAAATTAATCGCAGGCACGTGGCAAAAAGACTTAAACGCTTTGAACACATGAAAACCTCTGTGCCCTCCGTGGTGAATAAATTTGATTTTGAAACTTCATTTCGTCAATTTTTGACCTGCAAGCTGTTCGACAACACTTAATGGAGTGCCTCTTTTATTGGCGATTCTTTTGTATTCTGCTTTTCGCCCTGCATTGATTTTACTCACCAGTGCATTGACATCATCAGAGGGTTTCACGGCCACGAGGTAGCCGCTTACTGTTTCTTTCACCAGCCCCTGGGCCTTTGCCTGACTTAAATCCAGTGCCGATGCAGGCAATGCAAACAAAGTGAGTGCAAACAACAGCGGTAGCAGTCTAAGTCTCTTCATGCTTAATTCACCAAACATATCATTCCCCTCTTCAATCAGAACAGACCACTGTCTTTTGTCATTAATTTATCGAGATCATTATCAATTTTGACTCGAATCTCCTGTTGAATCTTTACATTCAGGTTAATCGTAATCGGTTTATCCGGAACCGTAACCTTAACCGTTGGTGTGCAGGCCGTCACTGCAAGCAGTAATACTGTAGCGCTAAAAATCCTAATCAAATATTGATACATTTTCCTTCCCCGTAAGCAACGTGCTGCTTATCTACGGCAAGTACAGTGAGTGTACTGTCTGCATTATGAATATAAGCTGAATGATAGACGACAAGCCTTTGGGCCACATCGACCCTGCACAGTTTACCGGATTTTTCTATTTTCTGAAGTGCTTCTGTACATTTTTATCGATATCCTTACTGAGGCCCTCCGAATAGCGCAAGCTCTGTAACAACTTCAGTACATTCTGCTGTAAATTAAGATTAAAATGGATTGGCCTGTTCGCATCCACTTTTGGGCTTATTCCCTTGATACCAAGCTTCATCTCCATCTCTCCATCTTCATCATAATCGACGTCAACGTTAAGTGAATTATAGTTCAGGTCCTCGATAATTCTAAACACAAATTCAGAACCCATTGCTGATTTCTCAATCTCACTCGTACCGCCTTTCGGTCTGTAATGAATATACCCACCTTGTGGCTGTGCAACAATTTTACCTTTAGTTATTTTGATTCCCTTATTGGTGATGGTAACTGGAATATAGCCATCTAATCGTCCCGTCGCAGACAATCCGTCAAGTTGCTGCAGCGCGACAACTCGAGCCAAATCCAGGCCAACGACGACGAGCACCAGTTCATGTTTGTCGTTATTGAGATCAATTTTCAGACCGTTCCCCTCCACCTTGCCATCGAGCAGCGACAGACTCAGCCCGTTTACCTTGATCAATGGCAGTGGCCCATTGTCGGATACACCCAGTAGAATCTTGGCCCTTACTGAAGTAATCGGTATGCCAATATCAATATTTCTCACTGTGACCGCTGCAAATTCCGATGATTTAATAGCCGGCAAGAGTTCGATACGGTCTTTGTAATTTAGCCCGGAAAATAATATGTCGTCATAATATCCGCCCGCATTATCAACGGTCAGCGCCAGGGTGAGTGTCTCAGCGTCCTGACCCTTACTCTTTTTCCACCAACGGTATCTCCCCTTAACCGAGTGTGTGCCGGAAACTATGTCAAACGCCTGCTGCCAGTTTTTCAGCAGACTCCCGAACAGGGGTTTATCGTTGTCCGGTTTGATCCCATCAAATGAATAGTCCGCATAGCCTGACTCTGAAGCCGTATTGAAACGAAAGTGGGTGCTGAGCTTAGCCTTTTGATTTTCACTCTGGCATGTCACATTGCCTGTTATTTTAGATAATTGGCTATCATTCGGACTCTTTGCTGTCATACGGCATTCTGTCAGCGGCAACCGAAAATCATCATTTTCAATGCCCACGCTGCGGACCTCAGCGACAACTGACCACTGCGGACTGTCTGCACTCGGACAGACCGTCTCCACCTTAAACGGTGAGGACTGGAACTGTACATCGTTTATTTGTATGGCAGGAACAATTAGCTTCATATTAAAACTGCAATTATCCGGGCCTCCTTTTACTGGACCAGTAGCAAGGGCAATCTCTTTTATCTGCATGTCAGCGATCTGGATGTTATCCAGTACGGCATTTCTGAACGTGATCTCAGCGCCGTTTTTGCGGTTAATCAACGGCCTTCCCTCTACAAAAAGCAAGGCCTGGGGAAGCTTGAAAATTACCTTTTCAATACGGTTATTTCCCTCCTGCAGGGCATCCATTTCTACCCTCGACGAGGGTGCGAACTGCAGGTTGAAGCCACCGTCTTTCTCCTTAATAACTGCCTGCACATCCGCTGTGACTGCCTTGGCTCGGCTACCGGCAAAACCTGCATCGGTTATTTTTGCGCTAAGGCTGATGTCTTTTTTCGCACTGCCCGCTTGCCTGATATAGCTGAAGTTTGCCTGCATCTGGCCGGATAGACCATTCAGTTCGGCCACAAGACCTTTAACTGCGGATAAATCGACGCGGATCTGCCCTGCCAGCCCTGAGCCATTATTTACCGGATAAATTCGTACGGAAACAGGGGTTTCACTCACGCTATCAGGAATCTGCCATTGCAAATCGACACCGCTGTCAGGTGAAGCCTGCAATTCCAATTGATGATTTTTACCCTTACTGTCTACCAGCCTGATCTCTGCCTGAGTGTTATCTCCCTGTCTGCTCACATCAATGGATGCCGACAGTGATAATTTTCCGTTTATGCCATAGAGAGAAAGGGTATCCACTGATAAAAAATCTTCCGGGATATACTGCTGCCAGCGTAGTGTCAGCAAGCCTGATAGCAAGGCAGGGCCGGGCAGCACTGTAGCACTGTCAGCAGTCTGCAGCCTGTTCAATACAATAGCTTTAACCTCTATCGAAATCAGTTTCCCTGAAATCAGTTGGGACAGATGGTATCTTGCCTGCAGCCCTTCGATAACAATATCCAGATCGGTAATAGACATTTTCAAGCGGTCAACAGTGACAGACTCCAGGCCTATATCACTGATCTTTACCTCAACATCTGAAAATCCGGACTGCTCGAGTTGATATTCTGCCAGCCCAGCCAAGAGGCGCGGTAGACTTAACCAGAGCAGCCCGAACAGGAACAAAAAGCTCAGTATGGTCAGTGATAATTTAGATAATAATTTCATAGCCGATTGTGAATCAGTCTGTAAGCCAGAGATATGGCATAATTAATCAGAGGTTCCTTAAGCACTTTTCATATAGATTTCACGCCATGTCAAAAAAAATTACCGTTGAAAGCCCCAGCCCCTGCATAAAATGCACCCACTCCTGGTGCTGCACCTATTTTACCCAACAGATTGACACCCCCCGCTCACGTGAAGACTTCGATGTCATCCTGTGGCAAATATCACATGAACACACCGAAGCCTACAAGGACGAAGATGGCTGGTTTCTTTTAATGACCAGCCCCTGCACCCATTTACTCCCCAATGGCGATTGTGACATTTACGCTATCCGGCCCAAAATATGCCGCGATCACTCCAGTGAAAACTGCGAAAAAGACGGCCTGGCCGGCAAAGATGATTTTAAACTCTATTTCAAAGATTATGCGGCTCTGCGCAGGTACTGTAAAAAGAAATTTAAGAAGTGGGACAGGTGGGAGAAGAAGAAAAAGTAGGGGCGGCGCTCCTACCAATTAATTAGCTTCACTTTAAACATTGAACTTATTTTTTCCGTTTTGCCCTGGGGTGTGCTTTATCAAACACCTTCGCCAGGTGCTGAAAATCCAGATGGGTATAGATTTGTGTGGTAGAGATGTTTTGGTGGCCGAGTAATTCCTGTACCGCACGCAGGTCGCCACTGGATTCAAGGATATGACTGGCAAAGGAGTGTCTTAACATGTGCGGATAAACATTCCTACCGAGTCCCTGGCGTATAGCCCAGTCCTTGATTCGTTTTTCGACACTGCGTGCCGCGAGTCTTCCTCCACGCTTGCTGACAAACATTGCCAACTCTGCCTCATTTGCCATTGTCTGGCGTATAGACAACCAGCCCTTAATTGCCTCGCGAGCATACCGGCCAACGGGAACGATGCGTGTTTTATTGCCCTTGCCGGTCACCCTTGCTTCACCTGTGGATAAATCCACTCCGCCCATGTCCAGTGATACCAGTTCAGACAAACGCAAACCGGAGGAGTAGAATAGCTCCAGAATTGCCCTGTCTCTAATGGTCAAAGGATCACTGCCTTTTAACGCCACCAGCTGCTGTACAGCATCGATGTCCAGCGTATTTGGCAGCCTGCGTGGCCCGCGTGGTGCCCTGAGGTGTTCAAACGGGTTTATCGAAATATGCGCCTCCCTGATCAACCAGCGGTAAAAGCCCCGGCTGGCCGATAAGATCCGCTGAATACTGGCACTTGAAAGTCCATGCTGGTGCAGACTTCCCAGCCATCTTCGGCTACGTGCGCTGTCCATCCCAGACCAACTGGCGATATCCTGTGCCTCGCAGTAACGGCTCAGTCGTGTCAAATCGTGTTGATAGGCGGTAAGGGTACGGGGGGAGTGTCGACGCTCGTAACGCAGATAATCAATAAAACCGTCCAGTTGATGTTGTGCCGCGGCAAGCATTTCAAGCTGTGATACTAATTCGAGTGAGTACAATCAAAAATCATGGTTACGCTTCAGCGCTGTGGAAAACTGCTCGCCCAGACGTGACAGAATTAGCGTTCCCATCTGTGGCGAAAAACGCTCCCGCTCACTGGCGCCAAGAGCGATCAAGCCCACCCGATGCGGCGTGTCCAGTGCCAGCAGGGCACAGGACTTAACAGCGGATGCATTATTGCCAAACAACGCTGTTAAAAGCGCATCATCGAGTGCATCGTGGCAACTGCTGGTGTCTTTACCCAATGTGTCAAAAAGTGCTGCAAATGTCTTCTCAGTGAGTGTGGATGTCTGCAGGCCGGTACCCTGATACTCCGGTTTAATATGTATGCTAACGGCGGCAAGATCAAACAACTGCTGCAACTCTGCAACCGCATTCTGTAACAGTTCTTTTACGCCGGACGCACTGGACAGCTGCAGGCTGTAGCGATGCAACTTTTCTGTAATTTCTTCATTCTGCTGCGCGTTACTGATCAAGACGAATAACTGCTCCTCCTGCTGCCGGTTCTTGTCACGTAAAACCTCTACCTGCCGCTCTATCAACGAGACCATGCCCTTGCCTGTGTTGTGTGGAATCTGGAGCCTTTCAAGTAAATCAGGATGTCTCATCAGCAAATCGGGGTGTTTTTCAAGATAGGAGAGAATCTCTTCTTCGCTTATTTCTGACACTGCTTTCTCGCTGTCGCTATCTCCGCTTTGTTTACTCATAATTTCTCCATGTCAAACATACCTTCATAAACGTATTCTGCCGGCCCAGTCATCAAAACAGGCTCGCTATCTCCTGCCCATTCTATGATCAGTGAGCCTCCCCGTAAAAATACCGTAACAGGGCTATCCAGCAGTCCCTGGTCAATCCCGGCAGCAACCGCCGCGCAGGCGCCTGTCCCACAGGCAAGGGTTTCCCCTGACCCACGCTCCCAGACACGTAAGCGAATAGCCTGGCGATCTAATACCGTCATAAAACCGACATTAGCACGCTGCGGGAAACGCGGGTGGTTCTCAATCCTGGCGCCGGTTTCACTGACACTGATTTCATCAACATTATTGACGATCTGCACCGCATGAGGATTGCCCATAGAGACGGCGGCGATACTTACTTCTTCTTCCCCCAGCGACAACCGGTAGAGTCGTTGCCTGCCTTCGGTAATAAAGGGGATTTTCTCCGGTTCAAACTCCGGAGCCCCCATATCGACACAGACTCGGCCATCATCAAGCAGGTGCGGCACAATGATACCGGACAGGGTACCTACACGTATTTCTGTTTTTTCTGTCAGGCCACGGTCGTAGACAAAGCGTGCAAAACAACGCGCACCATTCCCACATTGCTCAACTTCATTGCCATCTGCATTAAAAATTCGGTAACTGAAATCCATTTCCTGCGAGGTAGGTGGCTCGACCAGTAGCATCTGATCAAAACCGATACCGAAATGGCGATCGGCCAGCCGGCTGATCTGCTCGGGTGTTGCGCTGAAAGCATGATCCAGAGCCTCTATAACAATAAAATCATTCCCCAGACCATGCATTTTTGTGAACGTGACATTCATACGATTACTCTACCCTGCTCGGCCCATCCAGGAAAGAGGACAGGCGCAAGGAACCTCCAATTAGTCAGAAACGCCTAAATTAATGAGAAATATTGATATCACTCTGTATGCTTCTGTTTTAGCAGAAAGAAAAAGAAATATTCTGTCTACGGCATATAAATTGCTTGCCCATATAGTAGTTGAAACTGCTGATTGAGAGGAGTAGAAATACAGATAAAGAAGCAACCCGATACCTGGACACCAAGTTTGAAACGTTACGACTCTAACCGGGAGGTACAATGAAAAATCATCCTACACCAACTATCGGCAAATGGTTTCTTGATAATGCAGATGGTCAATTATTCGAGATCGTAGCAATAGACGAAAGTGACGGAACAATCGATATCCAGTACTTTGACGGAGCAATCGAGGAAATTGATATGGAATTATGGGATGAAATGGAACTCACCTCAGCCGCCGCACCCGAAGACTGGTCAGGCCCTTTCGATGACCTTGAGGCCGATGATATGGCAGACCCCGACACACCCGTAGAAACTAGCGAGTTCGCTCAGTATATTGATAAGATGTAAGCGGTAAGCTAAAAGCTAAAAGTTGAAAGTTGAAAGTTGAAAGAACCAGGTTATCCGCTTTTAGCTTTTAGCTTTAAACTTTTAGCTTTAAACTTCAAACTGCAGTTAATAAGCATCTATCCGCCCGAACCGATACTCCAGATACGTCGGATACTTTTTGTAGGTTCCTGACAATACATACCTCATCACACCCTGCAGGCGATGCAGGCCGGTCACCGAATCAAGACGAATAATTTCCCTGCCGGACTGATCGAAAAATACCAGCACGGGGGCGTAGGAGATTCCCAATTTTTTGGACCATTTTCGTGCTGTCAGATTTTCACCTTTCGGCGTCAGCACAGGATCATCCGCCTCGATATCTAACTGTACTACCTGAAATTTTTCTATCAAATCCAGTACACCGGGGTCTCCCAGTGGTTCAGTATGTAGAATATCGCAGGCGTGGCAGCTCTTCTGCTCGAAGAACACGATTAAGGGCTTCTCGGCCTTGAAACGACTGCGATCAAGAGCATAGGGCGGCTTATCAAAGAATAACTGGCTATTTAAATCTTCCAGTTCGAATTTTCCCGGCGGATCTGCTCTTTCCATATAGGCCCGCAGCGCCTCTTCTTTGTAAAAACCCTCAACGACATACTTCAGCGCGGCACGAAATGAATAGGGCGGATAATAACCACGCAGGCGTAAGGCCACAGCACCATCGATATCATAAAAGATGAATGAGGGTGTAAAATTGGTTTTTTCACGGATTGAGTACGCCCGTTCAGTCAGGTTCACACCCTGTAGGTCTGTTACCTGCCGGCTCTCCTGGATGTCAATCGGTACGACATCAAAGTTTTTTTCGCATAGTGCTCTTGATATCTGGAATTTTTAGATTTATCTCCATCAGGGCTTTGCAGTAAGCACAATCCTTCTGGCCAAAATAAACTGCAATACCGATCTTCTTTGCCTGTTTCGCTTCTTCCAGGTCATCTTTCAGATTAAGAAAACTCTTTTTGAACCACGCAGGGATGACCACCCGGTTCAGTATTGGCCTGTCTGCCAGCAGCAGGTCTGCCTGTTTGCCCGATTTGTCTGCCAGTGCCGGCAAAAAGACCAGCATCGAAACCAGGCTGAAGATAAAATATTGATAGCATTTTTTACTGAAGAACATCATTCTACCGAGTATCGTTGATAAGGGGCAGCCAGTCATAATCGGAATTACTCACGACAAACCAGGGGTTAAGTAAATCCTTTTTATTGTACTGAAGCTCTTTACCCTTCAGGTTAGTGACCCGGCCACCGGCTGCATTGACCACCGCATGAGCCGCGGCGGTATCCCACTCTGAGGTGGGGCCCATGCGCGGATAAATATCGGCCTTTCCTTCAGCCACCAGGCAAAGCTTGAACGAACTTCCCATACTGAGTATTTCTGCTTCACCCTGGCTTTCATTGATACGTTCTATCACATGATCCAGTGCTTCGCTGTGATGTGAACGGCTGGTAACAACGGTTGGCCTGCTCCCGGTGTAGTGGCGAACCCCTATTTTTTCAACAGGACCGCTTTTTTCTGTGCGCGTCGCCGCAACGCCTTCGCAACCCGTATAAAGGATATCGTACACAGGGGCATAAACGACCCCCATCACCGGCCGCTTACTGCTAATCAGGGCAATATTCACCGTAAATTCACCGTTTCGATTAACAAACTCCTTCGTCCCATCCAGTGGGTCAACCAGCCAGTACGTGTGCCAGCCTGAACGCTCCTGCCAGGAAATGTCACGGGATTCCTCCGATAATAACGGCAGCTCTGGTGTTAATTTCTGCAATGCCTGCCTGATCAGATTATGTGCTACAAGGTCAGCCCGGGTCAGTGGGGAACCGTCTCCTTTATGCTGAACATCAAAATTCTCCCGGTAGATGTCCATGATAGCCGCACCCGCACTGATGGCGATTTCTGCGATGCTATCGAGATATTTGCACGGATTTTGCACCATTCTGTTTCTTTAAATACGTATTAGTACGGCAACACTTTCATTTCATGACCAAGTGCGTACAGGGCCAGCTGATTAATGCCATCGCAAAAATCCTCCTGCTCCAGCAGTTCCCACATACGGTTTATTGGCCAGCGTAGCTGCTCTAATGCCTCCGGTTCGTCACCCGGCAAGGGATCCAGTGTTAAATCTGTTGCCAGCATAATCCAGATGGACCGATTAATATAAGCCGGTGAAATAATGGTGCGGCGCAACAGACGGATATTACTGCTGGCCATGCCGATTTCTTCCTGCAACTCACGGCAGGCCGCGGTCTGTGGTTCTTCGCCGGTATCAATATTCCCTTTGGGAAAACTCAGTTCATAACGTTCTGTGCCCACGGCATATTCCCGTATCAGGACAAGCTCGTCACCCTCCACAGGTACAATCAAAACAGAGCCCGGCGAATCGCTTTGCAGTCGTTCGTACTGAACTTCCTTACCGTTGCTGAATCGAAGATCGACCCGTTCGATATGAAACAATCGACTTTGGGCTATGCTGGTAACAGAGAGGATTTCAGGCTTTAATGTCATCTTGTTCGTGGCAATAATTTTTTGAAGCGCTATAGTGCCGTAGAATACATCAGAATAAAAGTGAGCCAGTGCCCACAGCTAACATTATGTGCAAAGACGTGACAAAAAACCTGTTTATTCCACCCTGGACCGAAATTGACACCGTCTTACTGGACATGGACGGTACACTACTGGATCTGCATTTCGATACCCATTTCTGGCTTGAGCATGTTCCCATCCGTTACGCTGAAGCGAACAGCCTGTCACTTGAACAGGCCCGCGAACAGCTCATGATTCGCTATCGCCAGGCAGAAGGGAAGCTTGAATGGTATTGCATCGACTACTGGTCTGACCAGCTTAAACTCAATATCGAGACCCTGAAACAGGAGGTTGACCACCTGATCAGTGTCCGCCCTGACGTCATCAGCTTTCTGGAGTCACTGGAAAATACCGGCAAGCGCCGTGTCCTGGTCACTAATGCACACGGCAAAAGTGTGTCGCTGAAGATGAGTAAAACACCTATCGGTAACCATCTCGATGAAATTATTATCGCCCATGACATCGGCCTGCCGAAGGAACATGAAGCGTTCTGGGACAGGCTGCAACAGAAACTACCCTTTTCACCCGCACATACTCTACTCATTGACGACAGTGTTAATGTTTTGCAATCTGCAGAAAAATACGGGATAAAATACCTGCGCGCGGTGCTGCAGCCCAATTCAAAAATTAATCCTGACCCGGATGAACGGTATCTGCATATTGACCGTTTCGCCGATATTGCCCCCCTGGCGAAGTGACAAAAAAGCTTTTAGCACAGCGGTCGCTGAAGGACACAAATATTTAGCGGAAATTCACTTGCAGATCTCTGAGAAATAACCCAATACCCGGCTATCTCTGCTATTATCAAAATACGCTACAGACCCGCTCACGAGTATGAATATGTCACAAAATATTAATGTTGATGTCAACACCTTGTATATCGAATCAGAATCCTCTCCGGTGAATTCACAATACGTTTTTGCCTACACGATTACTATCACTAACACTGGAACCGTGGCGGCCAGACTGATGACGCGCCACTGGGTGATTACGGATGCCAATGGCCATATTGAAGAGGTCCATGGCGATGGCGTGGTAGGGGAACAGCCACACTTGAAGCCCGGCGAAGGCTTCCAATATACCAGTGGTGCAGTACTAAAAACACCGGTCGGTACGATGAGCGGCAGTTACCAGATGCAGACAGATGATGGTGGCAACTTCGATGCAGATATCCCGGAATTCATACTGTCCAGTCCTCGGACACTGCACTGATGCCATCTACAACACCACTACTGCAAACAACCGCTGCATCCATTCGGGCTCTCTTTGAGCCGGCGTTTCAACAACTGCTGGAACAATCCAGCGATTCTGATAAATCTGAGCTGGCCGAAACTGGCCAGGCCATGCTACAGGCATTACTGGTCATTGATCGCACCGCTCAAATTGAGGATACTCTGAATGAGAACGAGGTTAATCAAATCAGAGATTTTTTGTTCAGTTTGCTGACACGATTAATCAATCAGGCAAGTAATATGCGGCTGACGGAAGCGGAAAGCAGCTTTCAGCAACTCTATATACCTTTCTCACTGTGGATCGCGGAGCAACAGGGAATACTCATCGAGCTGGAACCCGTCGTTGATGCCTTTGCCAATTTCGCCAATCACCCACACGATACCGATACATTGTCCGAGCTCTCTACCGCTATAGGTAAAATACTGGTAGCCGTGCCCGCACAGATAAAAGAAGACAGGATAGATCGCAGCAACCCCGGGCGACCCTGGCGCATCCTGAACCTGAATCGCGGAATTATCGCCACCCGTAGTCACGACCCTGAAATAATGCACCAGGCTTATTCGGATCTTGTTAAAAATATACCGGATGATGCGCGACAGTTTTTTAATGAGGGCCGGAAACAGATGGAAATGGTTGAATACCCCGACCATGTAAAGGAAATTATGCAACAGTATAATGACCTCTGGGGAAACGAGAATGCATTACACTAAACAGGCCGCACTCATCCAGACCCTGCTTATTCTGCTGGTTTTCATGTTTACACCCGCATTAATTGCCGCTGAGACGAACAGCTATAACCGCGTCTCATATCAGGTCACAGAACAACAGGAAGTCACCAACGATGAAATCACGGTAACTGTGGGGGTTGAGCGCAATAATCAGGATGCACCGAAGCTGGCTAATGAAATCAATCAGCTGATAACGTCAGCCAACGCAACTATAAAAAAATTTCCCAGCATAAAAAGCAGCACCAGCGACTATTCGATTCGCCCGGTCTATTCCCGTGATCAACAACTCGACCACTGGCGCGGTGTATCCTCCATTACGCTCAAAAGCCAGCGCATCAAAGACATGGAGGCACTGGTGCAAATATTGCAGAAAACACTGTTGGTTAAATCAACACGCTATAACGTATCTGCTGAACGCAAAGAAGAAATTGAGACCGGCATGATCAAAGATGCCCTGAAAAAATTCAATATCCGGGCAAAGATGATCAGCAAAGACATGGGCTTTAAAAAATATCGCCTGGTCAATATCAACATCAATAATTCCAGCAACACACCACGTCCCATCTATGCGATGGCACGCTCAAAAACGGTATCTGCAGACATCACGCCACCCTCGTTTGAATCCGGTCAATCGATATTAAAAGTAACTGTTTCAGGAACAATAGAGATGGAAGTGACACCGTGAAAACCCGGAGAAAAGGTAACAGTTAAAAGTTGAAAGTTGAAAGTTGAAAGTTGAAAGTTGAAAGTCTTGAAACTAATATAGGTCTACACATGAAAATAATACCCACCAAAATTCTCCTCCCAATATTGATATTATTTTCCAGCCCAGGCTTCGCCAGCCCGGCTGAAATAGTGGGTGTTAATGTCACCAACAACCAGAGCGGTTATCGCTTCGATGTCACGATTAGGCATGCCGATACCGGCTGGAAGCACTATGCAGATGGCTGGGAAGTGCTTTCACCTTCTGGTGATGTTCTTGGCAAACGTATACTGGCACACCCGCATGTCGATGAGCAGCCCTTCACGCGCAGTCTCTCGGGGGTGAAGATTCCACAGAAAACCCCCTCGGTTTCTATTCGTGCCCATGACTCTGTTTACGGCTATAACAAGAAACTTTTTAAGGTGAAACTGGAATAAAGTTGAAAGTTGAAAGCTTAAAGAAACCACCTATGGCCTTTCTTTGCATTGGTCATTTTCAACTTTCAACTTTCAACTTTCAACTTTCAACTTTAAGCTTTCGCCTATCAATTCAACCGACGAAACAACATCATCTGTCCATCTTCAGAACGAAAAGCCAGTTGCCCTCTAGCCAGACGATACTGCATATAAATGGGTTCAGGGCGGTGAATAATCACTGCCTTCATAATGCCATTTTTTATCTGGTACCTTCCCCGCATATCAGCATTCCGGGAACGTAAGCGAAAGCGGTTTCTACCCAGTTCCAGGAATTCTCCATTTACACCCTGCCACCGACCGAGCAGCGGATTGTCGTAGTTCCAGGGGTCGTAATTATTTACAGGCGGCGGAACTGCTGCATAGGGGGCCTTGCCAGCTATTGCTGACTGCTTTGCTGGTACTACTGATTGTGCAGGTAAAATTTCTACCTTTGGTGCCTGTGTTCCATCCGATCCCTGGCCGGCGCTGACGATAATCGGCTGGATAATAACTGGCGAGGTTTTTCCCCGCCTGGGGTAATCTGCCCCATAGCGATAGTATGTGGAATAATAAGGGTCAGCATACCGGGATCCATTATAGCTGTATTGGCTATTGTAGGGATTGCTGTATGAATTGCTGTAGGGTGCATAATAAGGTGAGCGTGCGCCATAACCGTATTGGGAATACGGCGATCCTCCCCAGCCACCATAATTGCCCTGAAATGGGAAGCCCTGCCCACCTATGCCGGCAAAACGGTATGGGTTCGTACCGTAGGGATTCATTGCATAGGAGTTGAAACCGGACAGACCACTGCCGCCACTCATCATCCACAGGAATAACTGCATCATGCTGCTGATAATGTCTGTCATGCCATTGCCTGCATAGGCAGGCATCGGCGCACTCTGCAGGCTAAACACAAGAACCAGTGAAAGAAAAAACCTTTTCATAATGGATAGCTTATTTGTCAGTATTCAACATAAATTGCGGCATGGCCTGTGCGGCCAGATGAATGGCATTATTATAATATTTTGTCTCAATGTCGACCGACCTGTGATTTGACGGCCTGTCAGCCTTAAATGCCATACTGGCACTCCACCAGCCGGAAGGGTAGGTACATTGAGGGAAAAAGAGGGTCGTTGTACCCTTAAATCCAGCATCTGCCATACGAGACTGCATACTCTGGATCAGATTCTTGTGAAATAATGGTGACTCACTCTGTGCGACCAGGATGCCGTGGTTTGACAAACCGTTAAAACAGGCACGGTAGAACTCTTTGTCATACAAACGTGTGGCCTGTCCCACCGGATCGACTGAATCCACGATAATAATATCGTAACGGCCGCTTTCTGCCTGCTCAATAAAGCTGACACCGTCGGTAAAACTCAGCTCGGCGCGAGGATCATTATTCGACGCACACAATTCAGGGAAGTATTTCTCTGAGGCCCAGGTCACGCGCCCGTCCAGCTCTACCTGCTGGACATGTTTGATGGCCCGATGTTTCAGTACCTCGCGCAGGCAACCGCAGTCGCCACCACCAATAATTAGCACATTCTCTGGTGCCGGGTGCATGCACAGTACCGGGTGTGTCATCATCTCATGGTAGATGAAGTTATCCCGGCTTGTGAGCATGATACAGCCATCCAGCAGCATCAGCCTGCCAAAGCCGGTGGTCTGATAAACCTCCAGCTTCTGCCAGTCTGTCTGTTCCTCATGCAGTTTTTCCGACAGTTCAAGCGACAGCGCGCAACCCTCATCGGGATAAATTTCGGTAAACCATTTTTCCGTCATCAACTTCATCGCAGTTACTCAGGCCATCGTGGCCAATAGCGGATTATATCCCTTCTCATGCTAATATTAACAACTTCTTATTGAGCCTGAATTAATGTCAAACTGGAACACAGAAAAATCACTGCAAACCTACAACATAGGTAAATGGGGTGAAGGCTACTTTAAGGTCTCCGCAGCGGGGCACCTGATAGTCAATGCAGCAAATAAGCAACCGCCTATAGACCTGTTTCAGGTCGCCGAACTGGCTCGACAATCGAGTCTGTCATTACCCCTGCTGGCACGTTTTCCAGACATTCTACACGACCGGGTAGCTGAGCTTTGTCAGGCCTTTGACGGTGCACTAAAAGAATCGGGACAATCCGCCCACTACCGGCCAATATACCCGATAAAGGTCAATCAAAACCGCAACGTGGTTGAGGAATTGCTGAAAACAAAAGGCAGCAGGCTGGGTCTGGAAGCCGGCAGCAAACCGGAACTGCTCACGGTACTGGCCCTGTCCTCTGATAATGGCGTGATCATCTGCAACGGCTACAAGGATCGTGATTATATCCGCCTGGCGCTTGCGGGGACACGAATGGGCTTATGTACCTATCTGGTCATTGAAAAACTGTCTGAATTGCAGCCCATTATCGATGAATGCCGACATGGCGGTACAAAACCCCTAATAGGGATACGCCTGAAACTGGCCTCCATCGCCAGTGGGAAATGGCAAAGTTCCGGAGGCGAACGCTCTAAATTCGGCCTGACGGCATCACAGCTACTTGCTGCCGTTGAGCAATTACGTGATGCCGGGATGCTCGACTGTCTTGAATTACTGCATGTACACCTGGGCTCCCAGATATCCGATATCCGCGACATACAAAAAGGCCTGGGTGAAACTGCACAGTTTCTTGTTCATCTGACGAAAATGGGGATCAATATCCGGACAATTGATGTCGGTGGCGGCCTTGGTGTTGACTATGAGGGCACACGTACCCGCAGTGAGTGCTCGGTCAATTATCGACTAGCCGAATATGCTGACAAAGTGGTGCAAACACTGGCCAGTGCCTGCGCACAGTTCAAAATCAAAATGCCTGATATCTTCAGTGAATCTGGCCGCGCACTAACCGCCCATCACGCGGTGCTGATTACCAATGTGACAGAAGTCGAAAAACATGATTTCGAAATTCCTGCCGAAGGGACCAATGAAGCCGACTTTCTGCAGGCGTTGCGCAATCAACTTAATGCCCTGCAACAGGGTAAGCCAATACGTGAAATCCATCATGATCTTGGTTCTGCCATGCAGGACATACAGGACCGCTTTAACCAGGGAACACTAAGCCTGGATGAACGGGTAAAGGCTGAACAACTGAACAATGCAATCTGCTATCGCCTGCATGCAGAAATCGACCCTGCCAATCATTCACTGCAAGCTATCAGAAATGAACTGGAGGAAATACTTGCCGACAAAGTGTTTTGCAACTTCTCCATCTTCCAGTCCATGCCCGATGTATGGGGAATTGACCAGGTCTTCCCCATCGTGCCGCTACAACGACTCGATGAAGAACCCGACCATCGCGCCATCCTGCACGATCTGACCTGTGATTCAGATGGAAGAATTGATCACTATGTCGACCAGTACGGCATAGAAAACACCCTGCCTCTGCACGACATCAAAACCGGCGAAAGATACCTGTTGGGCTTCTTCATGCTCGGTGCCTACCAGGAAACACTGGGCGACATACACAACCTGTTCGGCGACACAGCAAGCGCCAATGTCGTGCATGATAAGGACGGCAATATTTCTCTGGAAAATATTTTTCATGGTGAGAATGTCAGTCAGTTACTTTACCGGGTGAAGTATGACCCTGATCAGATTCGGCAGCGTATTCTGGACAGGGCGCAGGACTGCCATTTGGCTGATGATGAACGTGGGGAACTGATGGAGGAGTTGCAGGCCAGTTTGTCGGCGTATAGTTATTTAGTAGACTAAAGCCACCCGAATTCTCGTCCTGTGGATTCGCTGTGATGTGCCAATGAACCGGTAGGATGTGAATAACTTAGGCCATTCGGTACGGCCCCTTTTCTAGTGCAACTATTCGCTTGACCTGTGCCTTACACACATGTTTTATATCTCTGGTACTTCCCTAAGCATAAAGTCATGGATACGTTCAATCTGAAGCGTGGAAATAAGGGTCTATCCACGCACAGTTCGACCGTGGTTTCGATAACATTGAAGGAGATATGATGAAGACAAAACTGATGAACATGAAAAGGATAAACAAGCACCTGATTTTAACCTTCGGTATATTCATGGCAGGCGCGTTTTTTACTGGCCCCCTCCAGGCAGCACCGGCTGAAAAGACAGACGAAGCAACGATCCTGTATATCACTAACGAGGGAAGTAACACCCTTTCGATTATAGATGGATCAAAACAGGAAGTTATCGCAACGATACCGGTGGGTAAAACCCCCCACCATCCCTGGCTAGTGCCGGGAGGTAAATATGTGTTTACGGATAACCGAGGTGAGAACACCCTATCGGTAGTGGATGTAAATGCCGGCAAGATGATTAAGACAATCACTGTAGGCAACGCGCCCACTCATATAGTGTTTACGCCCGATGGAAAATATGCCTATGTGGCCAACACCAAAGATAACACTACGTCGGTAATCGATCTCGCCAAGCTTGAGGTCGTCGCCACTATTACTACAGGGGGGGGCTCACACGACCCCGCTATTACACCAGACGGCAGGTATGTTTATGTCACCGCCAGGAAACCTGGCCACGTAGCCGTGATAGATACGGCCACAAATAAGGTCATTAAAACTATACCCACGGGTGGAAAAGCAAATGGGGTACGCATGACCAGTGATGGCAAGTTTATCTGGGTGGGTAACACCTCGGCCGGAACAGTGTCCGTCATCGATACCGCTCAAAATAAGGTCGTCGCCACCATAAAATCCGGGGCCGGAACGCATAACATCCGCTTCTCACCAGACGGTAAATATGCCTACGTCGGCAACATGAAAGATGGCACCCACACGGTAATCAACACAGCCACCTACAAGATTGTCGCGCAGATACCAACCGGTAAAGGTGCAAACATCGCCTATTTTCATCCAGACGGTAAGCGCATCTACTTTTCTATCAATAAAGCCGATGAAATCCCGGTGGTAGATGCTAAAACCAACAAGATAATCAAGATGATCCCAATCGGTAAAGGTGGCACGCACAACCTGGCCTTTGTCGACGGCGGCAGGTACCTCTATGCCACCAGTTGGTTCGGCGATTATATACTCGTGATTGATACCCGGAAAAATGAAGTTGTCAAAAAGATACCGGCGAAGTTCTCCAACGGCATAAAGGTAAAAGGTTCGCCGCCAGCGACCGGCAGGGGATAAGCAGCCCCGCCGAAAAAACCCGGGTCAACAACTCTGAATGGCACAAGGTTAAGACGCTTGAGGGTGGCATCTGTTTATCTGCAGGCCTCGTTAGCGACAGCGTAGGCTGGGATGTTTCCATCCCTTGCTGCTTTCAGGTCGGCCCGGGAATAAAGGCATGATCAAGCTGTATTTAATTACGTACGAACACGGCTGTCCCGTTAACGCCACATCGTCATGCCGGGCTTGACCCGGTATCCAGTAAGTCGTTGAAACCGCTGGATTCCGGCCTGCGCC
>JAADJE010000035.1 GCA_013150915.1 Gammaproteobacteria bacterium | reverse complement strand
CTGCCATTTTCCTTAGCGTCGCGGCACGGCCTTCCTTGATGCTTTCGCCGGCAAGATCAAAATCCAACAGGCCGACATGGCTCAAACGGGGTGTGATGAGAACGTCCGGTGGTTCGCCTGCCATGCGTGAGCGGGTAATGCGATCCTGCATAATGTCGAGCGATCCGGCGATGACATCGAACAAACCCGGGTCCGGGCTCTCTTTCTTGCGCAGGGATGAGATGTAGGAATCCAGGCGTACCCCGAATCCCGTCTTCATCCTGACAGCCCACTTGGCCACCACCGAGTCATGTTCTTCAACAGCCGTTAGCAGTCGCTCGCTTTCCTCATCGCTAGTCTCGTCATCAACATTGTGCACAAAGAAATGACGTCCGATAAGTTCACTGTTGAGGTTTACGGCAATCACGACATCACCGCCCATCGCCCGTGCCAGCGACACCGGAACCGGGTTAACCAGCCCACCGTCAACCAACAGGCGGTTTTCGCTGTTTCGAGAAGGTGCAAACATCCCAGGCAGTGCAATCGACGCCCTGCAGGCATCCAGCAGGTAACCATCTCGCAGCCAGACTTCGCGGCCGCTACCCAACTCCGTTGCCACGCAGGCAAACGGAATATCGAGGTTCGCAATCTTCGGGTTACCGATTTGCTTGCTGATGGCATTCATCAGGCTCCTGCCCTGCAAAAAGCCACCACCGGTCATCCTGGCATCCAGCAGGCGAATGATATCCACACGTCTGAGACCGCAAACCCAGTGCTCGAATCTGTCCAGGTTGCCGGAGGCATAGGCGCCCGCAACAATGGAGCCGACCGATGAGCCAACGACGATATCCGGCTGGATACCGATGCTGGCAAGCTCACGCAGGACACCGATATGTGCCCAGCCACGGGCAGCTCCGCTGCCGAGAACGAGTGCGACGGTGCATTTATTTTTTAGCATGTAAAGTCATTAGGTATTTAAATGGTGCCCGGGGCCTCATCCATATTCGTGATATAACATTTTGAATCAATGTGTTTTAATAAATTGAAATATCAAATGTACCCCCATAAATACCCTCAATTTTAATGAAGCAGTCATAAATATAATTGAGTTTTCAGGAATTGCAATAACCACAACAAGGTGTTTGGCTAGCCCCTCGCTCTGCTATTTTGTCATCCTTCTATAGCATCCGTTAGGCTCTTAACTTTCTGACGTAGCATCTCTTTTATATCACTATCCTCTACTACTAGCTTTCGTACTGCACTTTCATACATTACGCGTGACTGGAAACCGAGATGTTCCGCCACTTTCTTCAAC
Source organism: Gammaproteobacteria bacterium (assembly GCA_013150915.1). GTDB lineage: Bacteria > Pseudomonadota > Gammaproteobacteria > BMS3Bbin11 > BMS3Bbin11 > BMS3Bbin11. The sequence continues at coordinate 11,290 of JAADJE010000035.1, read as the reverse complement.
GCACCAGTCTCCCGCACAGGATAGCGATTTACAAGCCCCTCTGTGTCCGAAGAGGCAATTAGCTTTTCAAAACTTTCCTGCTCTTCTTTGATAGTTGCTCCAACATCAAACCTTTTATAGTAGATCGGATTTTCCATTAGGACATCAGATGTCGGCAGGTCGCGAGCGATGAAGGTCCGAACTTTCTTTTCAATCAAGCGACCACAGAGTCGATCTTTATGTTTGGCCACTTCGGTAATTATCGAGTTCACGGCCGCGTCCGCGTCCGCGACTTCCTCTGCAACAGCTTGTTGCCGCTCCGCAACCTTCTTGATAATGTCATTACAGTAGTAAAGTGATTCCACTGAATAACAATCCAGTGCGAAGATACCTCGATCTTGTAAATTTTGTATTTCGTCTTGTTCCCGGTTATCTCTGTCAATAAGCCCAAATGAAGACACCCAGTGCAAGTCTATGGAACTCCGAATGCCGGTGACAGCTCTCTCCACATTAACGCAGTTGCCACGAGGCACAACGGACAGGTCCGGATATAACAATGTGTAGATGTGCCGATCCAAGCTATCCGCTGAACCTTCAATAAATAGAATTTGTCTTCGTGCTCCGAGTATCGCCTCCTTAATCTCTTCTGTCAGGCATTCGTCTGCCTCAAGCAAATCAACATCCCATCCTGATACACTGTTTTCATTCCATACACAACTACGCACCAAAACCGTACTTGATCGCAGACTATCCATGGGTAATGAAACATTGTGCGTAGAAATAACGAACGCACAGTCTTGTCTTGTTTCAAACAATGACAGCAGTAAAGGTGAAATTATTGACCTGTGAAGATGTCGCTCTGGCTCATCAATTATTAAAAGCGTTCCTGGGTCTGCTGTAAGAATACTGGCACCAATCAATAGTGCATTCCTTTCCCCATCAGAAAGCTCAGCAATACTATAGGGTGTGCCACCATTTTTTACTGCGACCAGCTTCGCATCTTTTTTAATTTGTATTTCTATACCAAGATTTGCGGTTGCAAGTAGACCGTTGAGTATTGAGAGAGGTGCCTGGGTTTTCGCTTTCATTTCGGCCTGTTTTAAATCACCCGAATCAACGGACGCCGTAATTTTTCTGGCTCTGGTATTCTCTGACTCAATCAAGTCGAAAATAGCGATGCTAGCTCGTTGACCCGGTTGATACTCCTTCCATCGAGCCGTATCTTGCCTATCATGGTTGATCATATTTTGTTCAATTTGTGTCTTTGCTGCTGGTGTCAGATCCAGAGAGTCGGTCTCAAACCAGTTTTGTCTTTGCGAAGAGATTTTCTTGGCGTGATCAGTATTTTGAGCAAACAGCTTTTGCATCAGACTCGACTTGCCAGAACCGTTTGACCCAATGACGAAAACTACCTGCCCTGTTTCAATTGGAATTTCTATTTCGCCGTTTTCGATGCTCTGAAATTTGAATTGCATCTTGCTAATCCCCCTGTATGTTTTTCTTTTGCCACGATCAATCGCCAGAATATATTGATTGCTACTCCACATCAAACTGATTAACAACCCGGCAGCCATACAGCTTGGCGCCCTTCCGTCTGGTTTTTTATGGCGCCTTGCGTGCTCTCAAAATGAGAATGTTTCTCATCTACCGAATTAAATTTCAGGAAAAGTTAAATTGCACGTGCAAAAATTCAAGAGGGGGCACGTATCCGGGCTTATACGCACCAGGTATTAGACCCGCCCCCCGAGGGGGGTACGTTCCAGACGATCACACAGAGTGATATTAGAGGTCCAAAAGATGAATGTCGTCGGTGGCGAAATATCCTTTTGCATCAACAACCGCATGTACTGTTGCGACATCTGCGGTGAAGATTACGACGGCCAAATCCTTAACAGCGCGAGAGCAACATACGTAAAAAAGCCTCCGCGTTCTGTCGACGACAGTCTCTCCACCTGCGTCAATGTTAGCTTGATCCCTTTTAGATAAAGGGGTTAGTCCAAAATATTTCCCATAGGAAAACGAATTATTTGTGTTTTCCTCATCATCCACTACCACGAGCACACGATCAAACTCAGCACCCTTGATTCCCTGCTGTGTTGCAAAAGGGGATTGATCCTCGATATAGGTTTGGTAGCCCCAAAGCTCCCCTGCTTCACATTGCATAAACCGGAGTGGCGAGTTTTCTGGTGCATTGTTATCGAAAGTATCACCCTCAGCATAATCGGTTAGGACAGGTAAAAATCTTTCATCGAGTTCCACGAGCTCGCGAGTTTGTGCAAAACTGATAATAGTTCCAATATCCACGGTGCTACCAACCACCAATTGATCATCCAAAGAAACGAGATCAGTTTTGAGTGATGCCAGCTCCGCAGCCATATCATGTCCTGTCAATCGTTCGGCTTGAAGGCGTGGACAATATTGTCTCAGCAATGTCATGACTTCAAAATCATCACCACTTCGATGTGCTTTAAGAAGGGGCAACAGATAGCGAATGAAGGGCCGTACTATCCATGCTGTACCATCAGTGAGCCCTGATTTGAGGTTTTCAGGGGCTTTGTCATTTAAAGCCGAATAAATATTTTGGAAACCAAGTCGGGATGCCGCCATCCGATGCACTATAACAAGCATGCGAACATCACCCTCCTCCTCATCGCTCTGCCAAAGAGGGTCGTTGTTATGCTCTGACAACCAAGTTCGTACATGCACCAAGCGCTCAGCTCGACGATTATCAGCAGGAAGGATGAATAGTCTTGCCGCTTGTACAGCTTCTAGTACGCCGTCTTGATCGATCATGCGACCCCCTGTTTGCACAAGCCCGTCCGCTTCGGCACGTATTCTGTTGATGACATTAAGGACGCTGACCGGGCACCTGAAATTTTCAGGTTTTTCAATGGATATCCAATTTTCTTCAGGTCTGATATGGCCAACCCCAGTCATATATATTTTCTGCACTGGGTCTCCAAAGAAGCCTAGACAAAATTCCGGCAGTGCACTTTCGGCCAAGGCTTTTAACGCACTGACAAAATCGGGCTCAGTGTCTTGGCTTTCATCTACGAAGATTACAGGGAAACGCTGGGCCACGACCTTCCGCATAAGTGCATGTTTGGTGATCAGAGACGGCCCCAATCTTAAAATATCGCTATGACCAAGAATACCTTTGGCATAATCACTCCCAGTACCATAGGTAAACTGTTTGACGGTATCGACCACCTCTAATTGATGTTTATACCGCTCAATTTTGGCGCGTTCTTTTTCTATCGTTGCCGGGCGTACTCGAGGTTTATCTATCTTAGTTTGTGCTTCGTCGATTTTTTCAGCCAGCCGCTGACGCACCCAAGCATGAAGATCACTTTGAAATGGCTTGATTACTGACCACAAAAAACTATGAATGGTGGAGACATGAAACAATGGGTCTTGACCAACATCGCCTGAAATTTCATTTACTGCCTTATCTGTATAGGTAATGCACGCGATTTGTTGTGCTTGCCGCTGCATTTGATGACCGCGTGATTGCTTGAGATAATTTAGTGCCTTGATAAGCGATGTAGTCTTACCCGATCCAGCACCCGCAATCATTATGAAGTGACGGGTACCTTCCTCACTTAATCGCACCCTCAGTGTTAGATCCGCTTTAGTGTCCGGTTTGCCGAGGCGGCTCGTCATATGATCGTCTCTTCATTGTCAGGCTGATCAATATCACTGTCTTGGCTTGTCGGAGCGGGAATCGGGGTCACTTCCGTTTCCAGCCATTTTAGACCCTCTCGAATATAACTTGGGACAACCCAAGATTCAGGTTTTTTCGTGAGGAGAGCAAGAGCAAAATCTGTTTTCTTGAAATTTTTGCCATGGATGCGCTTATGAAGCCGTTCTGTAGTTATTGCGAGGCTAGGGGCATCGCTGGATTTGACACGAATTTTCAAATCCTTATTGGAGATGTCTTGGCTCCAATCCAGATTTTCAAAAGCGAACGCTTCTTCAAAAGTGCGTCCAGTGAGGTTGAGCTCTTCATCCCCTCGTGTAACTTTGACTTGTGTCTGATAACAAACTCGGACTGCTGCAAATCTATTGCCCTCACGAGTCTGCGTCAGGTTTTGAGCTGGCGCCGCTAACAATTTATCTATACGTGTTTCACCTGGTAGCCACTGGATGAGGGTTTGATTCGACGTCACTGCATCCATAGTCTCCACACGACAGGTACTCCCAATTTTTGGGCTATTCTCATCTTCCTCATCGATATCTTCGTACTCATCCCTCCCATCTTCTACCGACTCTTCTTCCTCTTCCGCTTGGGCTGGCGGTAAGCCTTGAACACTATCTAGATCAGTAATAATCAGTGTGGTGATCCCCAAAAACTCAATCAGTGTCTGGAAGCGATGTCCAAAAGCACCACCTATTTCCAATGCACTTAAATAGGTTTCTTTGAGCCTAGGTGCTGCACTCTCTATCATTAGCGGCATCAACAAACGCTCAACATTTCCTTCGACCAGAATGGCAGCATCCGCAAAGAAGAGGTCACAATGAGTGAGTTTTAGATAACGTTCCAGAAAATCGCTGGTCGGGTTTTGAGTGTTGGCGTAGAATTCCGACATGTTGAGAACAGAGGTTGATTGCAGCACACCAAGATGTTCACGGCGAAAGTAGCGTATGGGCCGAAAACCACGTTCATATAAGATATGAGCAGAGTGCGTTGTCAGAACGACTTGGCTGGAATAATAATGCGCATCTTCCCCGTCAATAGTCAGTATGTCGAGTATTTTATTGACGAAGACTTGCTGCAACTGGGTGTGAAGATGGGCTTCAGGCTCTTCAATAAACACGAGATGCAAAGGCGGTCTCCTATCCGCAATACCCATCCACTGATTATGTAAATCGAGCAACTCGACTACCATGTAGATCAGGTTTTTAAACCCGAGACCATTATATTTGTCCGGTAGAGTAAAATTATCATCTAGAGCGTAATGAACCTGCGTCCCATCCTGACTGCCCATTGAGGTGGCGGGGTTTAGGTCCGACATGATCTTGAGACTTGGATTTGTTAGGCCCGGATAACTTAGTCTGGCAAGCCGTTCCAGAGTCTCTGCGAACACATTTTCCAAATGCGTATTCATGAGTTTTTCAGATTCTGACAAAGCCCGCATCACTTTATGGTCGTCAGCACATTTTTCAAGATTACGCTTGTAAAACCGACTCAAATGTCGAGATAACTCTTCAGTTCGACTTCCACCAGAGGTATCTGACAGATGGCGTTGAGCCTGGAGAAAATCTACGCATATAAGGGAATTAACGATGTCTTTTCCAGAACGGGATTTTCCAGTGGGGCCTTTATCAGGCAATATTTGAAGGGGCTGATAGCCTACGAGTTCCTGAAGATCATTATCAAACTTCGCGCTGTCTAGCACGTAGTATCGAAACTCATACTCTTTTTTTAGTTCTTTTGTTAGGAAATCGGTCAGCGATTTCGGCCATGGCAAATAATCGCTATCTGCATTTTCTTCATCGACACCGTCACTCCCGCCCCCTTCTAAGGCCACAGTAGTGGCCGCAACAGCAGCTAATGCTGTTGACTCGGCCTCTCGAAAACGAGCGAGTGTTGCTTCAGCGTCTACTGGAGAAAATGTGATACGGATCCCAACATGGGTTCCTTGCCACGATAAGCTAGGCAATAGGTCAATGACACGGTGAAGATCTGCAGCCTCTACGCCGAACCAAAGATCAATAGAAATATTAGGGAGTACAACACCGTTTTCGCCAGTGGCAAATGCTTCAATATCAACCCAACTGGAAGCGCTGATATCGTAAAGAGTAAATTTTTCGCGCGACGAGGAAAGGAAGAGTTGCAAGGCTTGCACAACAGATGTCTTGCCACTGTTATTTGCACCGACAAAAATTGAAATATCAACGTCAAGATCAATAACGATGTCCCGCAAACGTCTGAAGTTTTGAATACGTATAGCGCTAAGGTGCATTATGTGTCCTTGATTATATAGTTCGACCCAGTTTCTGTGACCATAGCCCCCAATGGTCGGTCGGCCCGGTAGCGGTAATGTCAGGGGCTACTTCAACTACTTTGCTCACCTTGCATGAATGGCTGAACACTTGTCTGCCAGTCAACGAGATTGGCTCCGTTAAAGAGATCAAGCGGCTCAACTATACTGACGTGGTGCGGAACTGTCATTCTCAATTTATAAAAGCTTTGCGGCTTGTCTCTTGTCAGCATCGAAACAACAACCTGACGATTCGTGCCGGCCAATGTCGGTTAGTCGGTTTTATCCACATTTGCACAAAACCCTTACAGGGCAGGGCCTTCCAGCGTTTCAGAATTGTACGAAGGACGGACATTGACCGACCGACAAAATATCTAGCAGTATTCCAGGGTACTGGTCCCCCGCAAGTTGACAGCTGCTAGGAAGGACCCGTTGAGTGGCTGTATCAGTGCTCTGCAACCCCCATGACTCCTGCTTTTTTAACTGACAACTAAACAACAACCAACCTTTTCTGAGAGCTTGGTAATTAGTGTGAAATAGGGCACTTTGTTACCCGCATAGGGGGCGATGTAGGTAGGACCCAAAAGGGTGGGGGTGTCCTGGTAGGCATGTTTTCCCACCAATCTTTTTTCTTTCCGTAATGAAAAATTCGTCCCAAAATGAAAAAGAACACTGCACACTCGGTATCCTGAAGTGAGCTTGTTGATGTCCGCATAGCCCTCTTATTCCTGGGTTGTTTGCCAAAGTTAATTCAGACTGCACTCAGCGATTGAGTTTTGGAGAAATAAAAACATGCTTGGATGTCGTATCGTGATCATGGATATCTCTGAGGATCTACCCTCCCTACCTGTCTACAATCAGCCAGGGCGATTACCTACAGCCTTTCAAGGTGATTGATGACACCCTGGGCAGGCCAGCACGGATACCATTCTCCTACCGTCCTGGTTGACGTGTAGGGCCCGCTCTCTTTTGTTCCCCCGGAGACCTCTAACGCACCCAGGTCGGCCCCCGATAATGCCACTACTTATGGCAAATATATAAAGGTGCCCGATATATGGGTACAAAAAGTGCCAGAAAGTGACTGATTGGCCCGATATACGGGTACAAAACGAGCCGTTAAACACCTGATTGGCCCGATATACGGGCACATTAGCCCAATATGCGGGTACGGTTTTAAATTTCAGCATCATTTATCAGTGGCTGGTTTGTGGTCCAACCATAGTTGGCTGGCCTTTTTGGTTGGCCGGCGGTCATGCTTACCATTGCACTTATCAATTGGGTAACCACTGAGAGCGTACAGATTGCACTTGTGTTTACCACCTTGCCGGGTACGTTCCAGCCAGCCAGCTTTCTCCAGTTCCTTGATGGCGGCGTGCATGGTGCCTTTCGATTGCCAGCCACGAGGCCGCATGAGTGACCAAGGCGCGGATAGATCCCCGTTATTGAACCCGGTGTACTGCACCCAGATATCCAGAAGCATTTTCACTGCTTTGGGGCTAAGCCTCGCATACTCCGGACTGTTGAGGATCCGCTTTCCTATCCATATACTTTGTGGCTTTTTCGAGTGGCCATTGATTGCACGCTTAGCCACGGCATGCGCCACCGTGCTTCAGTTTGGTAATGGATAGAGTCCCTTGCCTGCACAGCGTGCGCCAGCAAGGGCGGGACCTTCTGTCTTGAGTTCCCGTTTCTGGTAGGACTGTGTAACTGGGTGGCAAGCCGAAACCCCGTAACCACGCGGTTTGTAGCCGATTTAGATTTGAGGTAACAGTCGGCATTATTTAAGCGCCTTCAAAGGCTGAAAGCCCGCATTTCCTCGTCTACAGCATCTTGAGTGATTCCAATGTGGAAATGCTGGGTCAACGATTAGCGATCCGAATCATTACAAGTGAGTATTTAAGGGTTCAGCAAGTAACAAAATATAAATACGAAGTTCTTTCCAAAAAAAGTGCCTACGTAGGTAACGTTGATTTCATATATTCAAAACATGGTATGAGAGCAAAGCAGGACATGAGGGTCGGGCATCACTACGAGGTAAGCGTTAACAGAGATACTTCAAATCCGGGGGTTATAAATGTTTTAAAGGAGCTTGATAGATGACTAGTACCGCATTGTCGTGCCCCTTCTTTCCGGGTCTAGAGCTTCGGTAAAAGCGGGGTAGGGCGGGTCAATTCTTGAGACAGCGATCCATTCAGATACCGCGCCCAATAGTTTTCTTATACGGGCAGTTGAGCTATTACGAAGCACAAGAATTCTGAATACCCCCATGAAATCCGGCGGGGTATTGGATTTGGTTTGCTATTCCCTCATTACTCCCGTCTAAGCATACGCTTCACGAGACAGGGCGCATATTAGTGCCAAGCCCCATACGACTCGCGAGGTGGCCTGTAATATGCACCTGGCCGGCCAATCACTGGCGACCATTTTTTTGCATTATGCTTCGTGACGGATTCAATTGTTGCCATCGCTTAACCGGCCCTGTGAGCCGCACTAGTCTGAAATTGAAACTTTTTCTCACCCGGAACGTCTTATTTACTACCTATAGATTCTATAGGTAGATTGGGCTATACTTTTAACCATTATGGCTAAAGTGACAGCGATGCCAATCCCACTGGATAGCGTGGTGGATGAGATTCGGACACTGGCTGAAAACTCAGCAAATGTCTTTTTCGTACCTCACGCTACCGGCCAGATGAATAAACGCGGGATCATTCAAACGCAAGTGATTGAGGTTTTGCAACGTGGAATTGTAGTGGAAGGGCCGATGCTTGACTCATACCAGCAAGCCGGTTGGAAAGTAACAATGGAGTTATTTTGCGCGGGGCGCACTGTTGGCGTTGCAGCGAAGTTGATAGAGCAAGGCAATAATCGAATACTGGTGATTACTGCCTTTACAAAGTGAATATGTCAGCGAGGAGAGAATATAAATGAAGCCGTATCATTATAAAGGAGCAGGGTTAGATAATATTTACCTGACAAACGGGTACGATGAAATTAACTATGGTGATGATGTTGCCGTGTCCGTCATGGACGTTAAGGGGCTACACAAAGCCATTGCTGCACATCTGATTTGTCAGTCACCCAAGTTAAGTGGCAAGGAAATCAGATTCCTGAGAAATGAAATTGATATGCCACAAACCGCGCTTGCGGAACTGTTGGGTGTTGATGTACAGACTTTTGCAAACTGGGAAAAAGGCACACACAAGATACACGGGGCTGCAGAAAGGCTGATGCGTGTTTTTGTGGGTGAGTGTTTATTGAAACGTCGTGGGCGCATTGGTAAATTGTTGAAGCAGTATGCTGCACTCACTAACCACATCGAGAAGCGCCTGTGCTTTCAGGAAACTGACGAAGGCTGGAAAGAAGCTGCCTGATTTCGACTAGGCAAATCAATTAGAGCATATCGCCGCCAGCTACCAACTCAGGCGTGAAGTCACAAACATAGTCTTTTCCATATATACTATTGATATTAAAGGCTTTAAATGGTGCCCGGGGCCGGAATCGAACCGGCACGGTATTTCTACCGAGGGATTTTAAGTCCCTTGCGTCTACCAATTTCGCCACCCGGGCACAGTGCGAATTGTACCTGCATTACCGCGATAGGGAAGGGTGAATATCGCTAGATGATACTTTTCCCCAACGCGCTGGTGATCAGGTGTAGCGTGCGTTCCGCGCTGACATTGCCCTGATCCAGGAAGGGGTTGAGTTCCACCACTTCCATCGAGGTCATTTTATGGCTGTCGGCGCAATATTCGAGTAATAAGTGGGCCTCGCGAAAGCGTATGCCGCCGTGTACCAGGGTTCCTGAGCCGGGGATGACCGACGGGTCGCAGCCGTCAACATCGAAACTGACATGAAAGCCGCCGGTGCCTGCGGTGACAATTTCCATCGCCTGGCGCGCTACTTTGGCCATGCCGATCTCGTCAATATCGCGCATCGTAAATACATGGATGCCGGATTCCCGGATGATCTTTCTCTCACCTGAGTCGATGTCGCGAATGCCGATTAAGGCCACATTCTTCGGGTTCACCTTGGGGCTGAAGCCCAGAATACCGGCCAGGTCCGGGTCACCCCGTCCCAGCAGGTGCGCCAGCGGCATGCCGTGGATATTGCCGCTCGGTGACACGCCGGGCACATTCATGTCGCCGTGGGCATCAAACCAGATCAGCCCCATTTCTTCGCCCGCATCACGGAAATGGGCTGCAGCACCGGCTACCGTGCCCATGGCGATTGAATGGTCGCCGCCGATCACCAACGGGAACTCACCACTGCCCATGATTTCTTTGACCCGTCCGGCCAGCGTGGTGCAGACACTCAGGATTTGCGGCTTGAAACGTGCATCGCTGTCTTCACTGGAGTGGGTTTCCATTGCAGGCACATTGATATCCTGCTCCCGCGCCAGTTGATAGCCCATTCCGCGAATTGCTGCACCCAGGCCCGCGATGCGCAGGGCAGACGGCCCCATATCCGTACCGCGCCGGCTGGCACCCAGATCCATAGGTACTGCGATGATGTGGACGGTCTTATGTGCTGTGAGATTCATTCATTATCGCCTTTAAAGCACTTCCAGGATTCAACTTGTAGGGGCTTGCCTGACAGGAACAGTAGCAAGTTTACATCCTGTAGAAAGATAATAATAACCAGGTGGAGATTTTCGGCCGGGAGGGGTGCAATAAACCGCCCATTTTCTGAGCATTGTGTGCGTACGCTACCTCTGTTTATATATGGCTATATAATGTTATATAACAAATAGTTAGATTGACTAAATAGTCATATAGGTGTATATTAATATAGTATTTTAATGAAGGGGATTTTACAATGAACCAGACCGCTTTTTCGCCCTCCCAGAACGAATTCGGACCACCCGTCCCATGCAGCGAAGCACGCTGTGAGCAACTCGAAAGCCAGATCACCGAGCTGTCTGCCCATATCCATGCGGCCACCTATCGTTTACTGGAACTGATCCGTGAATACGATGATTCGCATGGCTGGACCGGCCCGGGCCTGAACTCCTGCGCCCACTGGTTGAACTGGAAATGCGGCATCAATCTGGGTGCGGCCCGTGAAAAAGTTCGTGTGGCGCACGCGCTCAAGGATTTGCCAAAGATCAGTGATCAGTTTCGCCTGGGCGAGGTCAGCTACTCGAAGGTCCGTGCCATGACCCGGGTCGCAACTGAGATGAATGAAGAATTTCTACTGCAGATAGCCCGCCATGGCACTGCCTCACATGTTGAAAGGGTGGTGCGCAATTACCGCAAGGTCAAACGTATCGAGGCACTGGAGCTTGACAACGAACGCCACGATCTGCGCGAATTGAACTGGTATTT
>JAADJE010000074.1:40879-44389 GCA_013150915.1 Gammaproteobacteria bacterium | reverse complement strand
GTTTGTCTATATCAGGATCTATACGATAAAAATACCTTAGCCCTTCCAGATTATTCTTGTCAAAGAGACTTAGATAGCCTATCCACAGATGGAAGTAGGGGAGTAAGATGTACAGACTGCCATTTGGCAGGCCATAGGGCTCGGAAAGGCCAAGCAATATTGCGAACAGGTAAATATCGAGAATTTTCAGGCTGTTGCTGCTGTCGGCGACATCAGGAATCCTGATACTACTGAAGCCTTTTTGATGTGCCATCTGAAAAATGGCATGCATCTCTTTCCAGGTATTTTTCGGCACGGGGGTGTAAGAAAGGTAGGAGAGGGTAAGAATTTCGAGTAGAGAAAATACAGCGCGCTCACTGGAGACGATCACAATATCATCGGGATGATTAACATTCTCGGATAGATCCTGATTAAGCAGTATTCGTTTATAGCCGTTTGTAAGTTGCTGGTGAAGATCCAGTGTAATTTTTTGTCGGGTTAGCAGCTTTTTGCTGAGAGGTAAATTGCTTTTCCCTATCGATTTACGCAATTGCTTTGCCAGATTAAGAATACTGATTCGATAGAGATCAAGCAGCTTTAAGCGTAGCTCATCGTCGACTGACGCACGATTGAACTGTTCCAGGTCATTCAGGATGCGATGGCCGGAATAAAGAAAGTCATCGCGTGGCAGTGTAGCCAGGTCGCTGGCAAGTGTCCCGGGGTTTATTTGTACGAATTCTACAGGATCAGACGACAGTGCTGGGACGGACAAGTTGATCTTCATGCTTGTAATACCCTGATTTCATATAAATATATTTATTCTGCCCACTATAACCTAATAGTATATGCGGGAATAGATAGAATAAGGCAAAATCTCTAAATATGACTAAACTGTAACGGTTCCTCCCATCTCATGGCATTACAAAAGGAAGAAGTGCATTATCACGTAAGGGTGAAACGGGCTAAATTAGCTGTAAACTTATCTCCCGGCCTGACTCGAACACAGTTTCTGTCCGGTCAGCGCGAATGACACATCAGTGTTGTCGGTTTACTGTAAGCGGCCGGGTGCAAGGTGTATTCTTTCGAGTTTCAGCACGGGATAAGGCACGGCAACTTGGATTAAATGGTTGGGTAAGAAACCTGAGCACTGGACATGTTGAGCTTGTAGCCTGCGGCGATCAACAAAATGTCGAAAAACTCAAGCAGTGGCTTTGGCAGGGGCCAAAATTTGCCAAAGTTGAGGACGTGAAATCAGAAATACTGTCTGGTACCGGTATTGATGGATCGCAGGGTTTTGAAGTTCGTCGGGATGGGTGAAAGATTTAGTTCCAGGTTCCAAGTCAAAAGCATGAGCCTCTGGGTATGAGCCTTTGAATTTGCCTGGAACTTGGAACTTTATACTGTCTTACTGCCTAAACCATTTCTTCCGCTGCGCCGCATATACCCGCCGAGGGTAATTAGTTTTCCCAACGCTACCGTTATACCGAGCCAGGGCCTTGCTTGTCTGGCCTTTTTCTTTATCAAGATAATACTTTAGTATGGTCGTCCCGTAGCGCAGGTTAATCTGTGCTATGAAGAGGTTATCATCAGGATGGCCTAATTCCTTGATCCAGAAAGGCATAATCTGCATCAATCCTCTTGCTCCGGTGGGAGAAAGGGCAAAGCGATCAAAGTTACTTTCAACCTGTATGACGGACAGCACCAGTTCCGGCTCCAGACCGGCACGAACCGACTCGGCATGGATGGTTTTAAGCAATTGTAGCCGGTAGTCGGCATTGGGGATTGTTTTTTTTAAGCGGTTCGACATGTCCGTTAACCAGACTTCTGCAGCGATGTGGTCTTCAAAGCCTTCAGGGCCATACATGACCTGGCGTAGGGCCTGACGCATCTCATCATCAATAACGGGGGGGATAAATTCCTCAGCGCCGGCAGTCGCATAGACGGCTAGCAAACAGAACAGGATAAGTGTACGGAGTGAGGCGGTATTCACATTCATAACCGAGCCGGAGATTGAGATGTGCACAAGTATTAAATCATACGCTCCTCAAACAGAGAAACAATTTCGCTGACGGCAATATCCTGTGTATCGGTCTGTGTTCGTGATTTATACTCTACAACGCCGTTTTTAAGACCACGATCACCGATAACGATACGGTGTGGGATGCCTATCAACTCCATATCGGCAAACATTACGCCCGGTCTTTCATCGCGATCATCCAGTAGGACATTAAAGCCAGCAAGCAGTAGTTTGTCATAGACATCATCGCAGGTTTTGGAAACTTCTTCTGATTTGTGGTATCCGATAGGAATGATAGCCACATCAAATGGTGCAATACTGTCTGGCCAGATGATGCCTTTCTCATCATAGGACTGTTCAATGGCAGCTGCCACAATACGTGATACACCAATACCATAACAGCCCATTGGCATGACAACTGCTTTGCCATGCTGATCCAGACAGGTGGCATTCATACTTTCCGAGTATTTAGTTCCCAGCTTGAAAATATGGCCGACTTCTATGCCACGGCAAATTGAAACGGGGGCCTCGCAATGGGGGCAGGGATCGCCTGCTTCGATATTTCTCAGGTCGGCCAGTTCAGCTTCAGGCAGATCCCGTTCCCAGTTTACTCCGGTTAAATGTTTGTCTTCGATATTTGCACCGCAGACAAAATCGGCCAGGCGTAATGCACTTTCATCGGCGATAACAGGAATATCAAGGCCGACAGGGCCGACGGAACCGGGTGTACAACCGGCTGTTTGTTTGACCTCATCAGGACTTAGCAAGGCAAGTGGCTTCAATACCATCGGTAGTTTTTCTGCTTTGATTTCATTTAGTTGGTGGTCGCCACGAAGAATCAGAGCGACAGGTCCTTCCCCACCATGAACCAGTAAGGTCTTGATTATTTTCTCGGGATTGATACCCAGGAAAGACGAAACCTGCTCGATACTGCGCTGTCCGGGAGTATCGATAGTTTCTATCTCAAATGAGGGGGCGGGCCTCTTGCCAATTGGCGGCAGTGCTGGGGCCTGTTCGATATTGGCCGCATAATCGCATGCGGGGCAGATAACCAGTTCATCTTCGCCGGCATCAGCCAGCACATGAAATTCATGTGATGCACTGCCTCCGATGGATCCGGAATCGGCTTCTACCGGTCTGAATTCCAGTCCCAGTCGCGAAAAAATACGTGTGTAAGCGGCATGCATGACTTGATAGGTTTCATCCAGCGATTGCTCGTTACTGTGGAATGAATAGGCATCTTTCATCAGAAATTCACGTGCCCGCATAATACCGAAGCGTGGACGGATTTCATCACGGAATTTGGTTTGTATCTGGTAGAATGTGGCGGGCAGCTGACGATAACTTCTGATTTCCCGGCGAATCAGATCTGTGATGACCTCTTCATGTGTCGGGCCAAAACAGAATTCCCGTTGATGCCGGTCCGTCAGACGAAGTAATTCAGGTCCGTATTTATCCCAGCGCCCTGATTCCTGCCAGAATTCAGCAGGCTGAATTGCTGGCATCAGTAGTTC
>JAADJE010000074.1:38153-40862 GCA_013150915.1 Gammaproteobacteria bacterium | reverse complement strand
ATCCATTTCTTCACGAATAATGGCCTCAACCTTGCGCAATACACGTAAACCTAGAGGCAGCCAGTTGTAGACCCCTGCAGCGACTCGCCGAATCATGCCAGCTCGAAGCATCAATTGATGGCTGATAATTTCAGCGTCGGCAGGTGTTTCTTTAAGGGTCGATAAAAGGAATTGTGATGTGCGCATGGGTGATTCGTTTAGTGATTTCTAGTTTGCAGCATTTTACTGGGAAATTGGGGTGGAGTCATTTGTTGTTAGTTGAAAGTTAAAAGTTTAAAGTTAAATGCTGAACGTTCAAAGTCAAAGGCCTTTTCTTTAAACTTTCAGTTTTGAACTTTAAACTGCCTTACTCCCACAAATACGCCGCCCCCAACACTCCCGAACTATCGCCGTGCTGATTCTTTAAAATAGGGGTAGTAAAACTATCACTAAAAATATACGGTTCTATGGCCTGACGACCCCGGTCATAGAGGATATCAAGGTTTGACAGCCCGCCACCCAGTACCACGCTGTGTGGATCCAGGATGTTGATTACAGTGGCCACGGCACGACCGAAATAGGTGAGAAAGCGCTCGATGGTTTCAATGGCGATGGCGTCACCTTGCTCGACCCGCTTGATTATTTCAGAGGGGTTGGCGTCTGTGCCTGCAGACCTTTTATAGTCAGCGCTCAGGCCCGGGCCTGAAATCAATGTCTCCACACAGCCTTTCCGTCCGCAGTAACAAACAGGACCATCTTCTAATAATTGATTGTGTCCCCATTCCCCGCCGATGCCCATACTACCGGTATGAACACGATTATTTATAACTATTCCACCCCCCACTCCGGTCCCCATAATAATTCCAAATACGGAAGCGTAGTTTGCCCCAGCACCATCTTTTGCTTCAGAGAGAGCGAAGCAGTTTGCGTCATTTGCCAGGCGTATTTCTCTTGCAAGATGATGTTCCAGGTCTTTCAATAATGGCCGGTTATTCAGACAGGCGGTATTACTGTTTTTCATCAAACCCGTGAGAGAGGATTGTGTTCCAGGTGTGCCTATACCTATCGAGCACATTGAGCCCGTCTGTTGTTCAAACCGTTCGATAAGATCTCTGATAGTTTCAAGTATGGCGCGATACGTTGAATTCTCATCAGTAAGCTTAGGTGTTGGGACTCTAGTTCGTTTTAGAATTTTGTTATTCTCTGACAGGACAATACCTTCTATTTTTGTTCCACCGAGATCAATGCCGATACGATTCATGTTTTGACTCTTTTCGTGATATAAGCTACTTCTTATCTTATGAATATATTAAAGCCACAATCAAATCAAATCAAAACAGCACTGCTCGTGGTAATGAGTCTATTTTTTTCTTCACAGGCGCTGGCTATTAAATCCGTATCTGCCTATGCTTTATTTAATGGGAAAGCAATATTAAGCATAGACGGTAAGCGTTATATGCTACGTGCAGGTGAAATAAGCCCTGAAGGATTAAAGCTGATTTCATCTACAACCGTGGCTGCAGTTATCTCTATTGATGGTAAAGAGGAACGTATAGGACTCAATGTTAATGCCACGAATGAGGCCATGCACATTGGAAGTGTCGTACCGGACTATGTTACAACGGTTACGTTGAGTATGGGGGCAGGTGGTTTTTTTCACGCTAAGGGTGAAATTAATGGAAAATCAGTTATCTTTCTTGTTGATACGGGTGCGAATTCGGTTGCCATGAATGTAAGCACTGCTCGGTGGCTTGATATTGACTATGAATCAGGAAAGAAGTCTCTGGCCAGTACCGCGAATGGTCTCACCAGAATGTACAGTGTAGTACTTGATAAAGTGAGTGTTGGAGAAATTGAGCTTGATAATGTGCAAGCGGCTATTATTCAGGATCCAGGGCCACCTGCTATCCTGCTTGGCATGTCATTTCTAAGTAAACTGGAAATGAAACGCACGGGTACAACCATGGAATTGATTCAACGGTGAGATGTAAAAAAAATGCCTGCCACCGGGGCAGGCCAAGTAACCTTGGAGGAGAGTCTGCAATGGCCTGAAGGGCCACTGACGGGAGGATCATTTCAAGTAGGTTTTCATCTCCCCTACTTACTTATATGTGCAAAAATTTGTTACATGGTATAAAGATCTACCGTTCGGTCGCTATTTAAACAAAAACATGTGTCTGTATTATTACTCGGAGTGGGTATAGTTGTGCGGAAAAATGGTAAAAATATGGTTTATCGAGTGCTATTATTACTTGACACACATCGATAAAAATCTATGATGTTCGTATCAATCAAAATAGAGGTGACTTATGCCTGAGAATGTATCTAAATCCTACAAAGCTTTTCAAAAGGCAAGACAAGATTTTATTAGCCTTACACATAGAACTGAATTCACTATAAAAAGGGAGAAAAGGAAACTTCTTCGACAGCTGAAGCGGACAAATACAAAGCTCGCAAAGACTAAGGACAGGTTGATTGTTGCCGAAAGGCGCCTTGAGGAAAAAGGATCGGCGGCCAAGAAGAAGCAGGTAAGGAAGATAAAGTTGCTGCTTAAAAAGGAAAAGCAGGCCGCTATGGAATTACGTGAGGCGATACATCCTCTGGCTGAGAAACTCAAGGCCATGAAAGATCATGTGGTATCTGCCCACTATTTTGGCCGGGGCCTGGAGAAAATTGACAAAGAAATAGACAAGTACAGGAAAAAGAGCGCTATAAAGGCCGCAAAAAAGA
>JAADJE010000074.1:0-38148 GCA_013150915.1 Gammaproteobacteria bacterium | reverse complement strand
CAAAAAAGAAATCTGTTAAAAAGACGGTAAAGAAGAAAACACAAAAGAAGAAGGCAACAAAGAAAAAAGCAATAAAGAAAAGGGCCACTAAAAAGAAAGCGGTTCGACCGTCTACAAAAAAGAAGGTCGTGACGAGAAAGGCAGTGAAAAAGAAGGCAACGAAGAAACGGGCGACAAAGAAAGTAAAAAAATAAGGGCCATTTAGGCACAAATTTTTGCAGATGAGTGGAATCTTGTGATCAGGATTCGATGAATGAATTCACAGCTACAAAAGTAGTAGATCGATCATTGTCGATAATGCCGAGACTTTTTTAATTTGTCTCAGATACTTTGTCGCGTTCAATCAAAGCGTAGGCTGAATGGTTGTGGATAGATTCAAAGTTTTCAGATTCCACAATGTAGGTATCGACTCTGGCATCTGTATTCAACGTTGCGGCGACATCTCTCACCATATCTTCTACAAATTTTGGATGGTTGTAGGCGTATTCGGTAACGTGTTTTTCATCCGGGCGTTTAAGCAGACCGTAGAGTTCTGAGCTTGCCTGTTTTTCCACCATTTCAATCAGCTCCTCAATCCAGATAAATCTATTGGCACGGATCGTTACCGTGACGTGCGAACGCTGATTGTGGGCGCCGTAGTCGGAGATTTTTTTAGAACAGGGACATAGCGATGTGACGGGTACAATGACTTTTAATTCAATTGACGTCTCACCTTTTTCAATTTCGCCATTAAAAGAAACCTGATAGTCCATCAGGCTCTCCACACCGGTAATGGGGGCTTTTTTGTTAATGAAATAAGGGAAGCTCATTTCGATACGGCCTGTTCCTGCTTCCAGGCGTTCCCCCATTTCCTCCAGCATGTCGTGGAATGATTTTATCGATATCTCTCGTTCATGTTGATTCAGTATTTCAACAAAACGGGACATGTGGGTGCCTTTGAAGTCATGCGGTAATTCAACATACATATTGAATGTAGCAACCGTATGCTGTTCACCCTCACTTCTGTCTTTTACCCTGATCGGGTGACGAATATCCTTGATACCTACCTTGTCGATGGTAATTTTCCGGCTATCATGGCTGCTTTGGACATCAGCGATCTCACCGTAGTTATCACTGTCACACGTATTGGAATCTTCGATCACGTTAGGTATCCGGAGGATTGGCTAGAAAAGGGTACGAATTTTAGGCGGATTCGGCACTGTGGGCAAGTGGTACAGCCAATACAGTCAATATGGCTTTTTGTATTCCTGTCGGATCAAGACCGCAATCAGCCAACAGTATGCGGGTATCCCCATGCTCAACAAATTGGTCAGGTAAGCCCAGGTTAAGCCTTAGGCAGTTGCTGTTAATGCGTGCCAGATACTCATTGACAGCACTACCGGCACCACCCTTGATGACATTTTCTTCGACCGTGACGATCAACTGATGGCTTTCAGACAATTGCTCGATAATTTCTTCATCCAGTGGTTTAATGAAGCGCATATCGACAACGGTAGCCGTAATATTTTTTCCTACTTCCAGGGCAGGTGCCAACATGCTACCGAAGGCAAGTATGGCAATTTTATTTCCCTCAAGCAGAGTTCTGGCTTTACCGATTTCTATCGGTGTCAGGCTCCTGTCAATTTGAGCACCCGGCCCGACTCCTTTCGGGTATCTTACCGCAGAGGGTGAATTGAGCTGGAAAGCAGTGGTCAGCATTTTCCGACACTCGTTCTCATCTGAAGGTGCCATGATCGTGAGGTTTGGCACACACCGTAGAAAGCTGAGGTCAAGTGTACCGGCATGCGTCGGGCCATCGGCCCCCACCAGGCCGGCCCGGTCTATCGCAAATACGACCGGCAGGTTCTGGATAGCGACATCATGAATCAGCTGGTCGTAAGCACGCTGCAGAAAGGTTGAATAGATTGCGACCACAGGTTTTAAGCCATCTGCAGCGAGGCCTGCAGCAAATGTAACCGCATGTTGTTCAGCGATACCCACGTCAAAATAGCGCTCAGGATACTGTTCCGAAAATTTAACCATGCCGGATCCCTCACCCATGGCCGGTGTTATAGCAATTAATCGGGCATCATTTTCGGCCATATCGCATAACCACTGGCCAAAAATACTTGAATAATCGGGTTTCGTGCCCGGTTTTTTGGTTGCTTCACCCGTCTCGATAGTAAAGGGTGGCACACCGTGATAGGTGCAGGGGTCACGCTCGGCAGGTTCATAGCCTTTACCTTTCCTGGTGATGACATGAAGGAAGCGTGGGCCTTTCAGATACTTCATATTATGAAGGGTTTTGACCAGGGTATTCATATCGTGCCCGTCTATCGGACCGATGTAATTGAATCCCAGTTCCTCAAAGAGGGTTCCCGGCATAATCATGCCTTTCATGTGTTCCTCACTGCGTTTTGCGAAGTTCCACAAAGGCCCCATACGACTGAGGACACTTTTACTTCCTTCACGCGCAGAACTGTAGACACGCCCTGACATCATACGGGCCAGGTGATTGGACAGGCCGCCGACATTGGGTGAAATTGACATTTCATTGTCATTCAGGACAACCAGTAGATTGGCGTCTATCTCCCCCCCACAATTCAGTGCCTCAAATGCCATGCCAGCACCCATGGCGCCGTCTCCAATGATGGCGACGACATCATGGTCTTCTTTCTTTATCGCTGCAGCCACAGCCATGCCCAGTGCGGCACTGATCGATGTGCTGGAATGGCCCACACCAAAGGTATCATATTCGCTTTCTTCTCTGCGCGTGAAGCCGCACATACCGCCTTTTTGGCGTAGTGTTGCCATATCTTTACGTCGGCCTGTAAGAATCTTGTGTGGGTAGGTTTGATGGCCAACGTCCCATACCAAACGATCAACCGGCGTATTGAATACATAATGCAGGGCGATAGTGAGTTCAACGGTACCCAGTCCAGCGGACAGGTGGCCGCCTGTTCTTGAGACGGATTCTATAAGAAATTGCCGTAGTTCAGCCGCTAAACGCGGCAAATCTTTGGCATCAAGGTGCCGAAGATCTTCTGGTGATTCAATCTGTGGCAGCAAGGCTGCTTCAGACTCAGTCTGAGATTGCTCGATGTGATCGTCATGATCCATTGGAATATCGGTAGTCATCCCCCTAGTATATTCGATTTATGGCGTAATCAGCCAACATCTGGAGATTTTGCGTGTCATAGGGAAGCTGGTTGAGGGCTTTGTTTGCCTGCTGATGGGCATTTTTCGCAGACTGTTTGGCCGCCGCCAGGCCCATCAGACCGGGGTAGGTGGCCTTGCCGCTGATCTCATCCGTACCCACCTGTTTGCCCAGTGTTTCCGTGTCACTGACGACGTCAAGGATATCATCACGGATCTGAAATCCCAGTCCGAGTGCATTGGCATAGTCTGAAAGCAGCTGTAACTGGGTGTTGTCCGTAACACCTGCCGTCTGTGCCCCCATAAGGACTGCGGCCTCTATTAGTGCAGCTGTTTTCATTGCATGAATCTGTTGCAGGGATGAAAGCCCAGGGTCTTTGCCTTGTGCTGCGAGATCCAGCGCCTGACCGCCGGCCATGCCCTGAGAACCCGCCGCTCTTGCCAGTGTGTGAATTAGGCGCGGGCACAGCGCATTATCTGCTGACTCAATAGATCCTAACAGCTCAAAGGCCAGTGACTGCAGGGCATCACCCACCAGCATGGCGGTGCCTTCATCGTAGGCTTTGTGACAGCTTGGTTTGCCACGTCGAAGGTCATCATCATCCATGCAGGGTAAATCATCGTGCACCAGGGAATAGGCATGAATTAATTCAACCGCCGCAGCGGGTGCATCGAGTGCAACAGGCAGGGCACTGAACATTTCACCGGTCAGGTATACCAGGCAGGCCCGCAGGCGTTTGCCGGCATTCAGTGTCGAATATCGCAGGGCTTCGTGTAATACGACTGGCACGGTGTCAGCAGCCGGAA
Organism: Gammaproteobacteria bacterium; assembly: GCA_013150915.1. Lineage (GTDB taxonomy): Bacteria > Pseudomonadota > Gammaproteobacteria > BMS3Bbin11 > BMS3Bbin11 > BMS3Bbin11. Next base: position 34,206 of record JAADJE010000074.1, on the reverse strand, counting down.
GCACTTTATCAAGATAGGCTTCGAGACGGTTTCGGTAGGGAATTAGCTGTTGTTCGATGGCATGTTCCGGCACGTCAGGCGTTCCCCTGGTCGTCATTGAATGGCTCAATGATCAGCTTGCCGTGTTTTTTTACCAGCTGTTCGACCTTCTGTTCTGCTTTTTTCAGGTTTTCCTGGCAAGTGCGGCTGAGTTCTACACCACGCTCAAACTTTTGCAGTGATTCGTCCAGCGTCAGCTGGTCATTTTCCATGCTCTCTACAATCTGTTCGAGTTCCTTCATTGCTGTCTCGAAATCGAGTGTGCTGGATTTTTTTACAGGCATAATAGGTCTTCCGTAAGGGGTTGGAAATAGAGGTGCCCATAAGTGTCTAATATAGAGACCGGCGTGGCAACCTATTAGAGGCCGGTATTCAGGCCAATGTGTATTTTTTCTACCGGCCTGGATATCCGATAATAATTTCTGCTTTCACATGTATAATAAACGACTTACAGAAGCCGAGAGAATAATTTTGAAAACGCTTATCCTTGTGCTGATCAGCTTTCTCCCAACGACGTTACAGGCTGACCAGGCCGATCCTATTTTTGATGATATTGAAAAGGATCAGCATGTTCCACGTAAAGGTGAAAACAAGCCGCCACAAAAGCTGGCGATTGAGAGTATGCCTGGGTATCCTCGTGACAGTAACCTCAGGAAACTTGAGATACGTAATTCGGAATCAACATTCTACGTGGATATCTCATCAATCACATCCAGTAAAAAAGATAATATTGCCCGTTTGGTCACCGTAGCGATTTCCCCTTACGGTGCTCGTACGGTTACTTATGAAGGCCTTGATTGTGGTTACAGGCGTTATAAGGCGTATGGTTATGCCGGTTCGGACGGCCCTATACGACCGTTTGACGAGCAGGCATGGAAGCCTGTGCCCGATCAGGGCAATGGCCGATACCGGGCAACTCTGATCGATAATTATCTCTGTGATAATTTTTCCTATGCAGCGAGCAGGGACAAAATTCTGATCAGAATGAACGGTTTGAAAGCGTATAAAAAACAGGATTGAGACAATTAGAAATAGCAGCACGAACATAGAAAACGTAACGACAAATGAGTAGTACCTACGATGCCTCCAGTATTGAGGTGCTCACAGGGCTTGAGCCGGTACGCAGGCGACCGGGCATGTATACCCAGACTGAACGTCCCAATCACCTGATACAGGAGGTGGTTGATAACAGTGTCGATGAAGCCATTTCGGGATATTGCAGCGAGATTCGTATCGTTCTGTTGCGTGATGGATCTGTCTCGGTAGCTGATAATGGTCGCGGCATACCGGTTGATACCCACAAACGTGAGGGCGTGTCCGGGGTAGAAGTGATACTTACCCGCCTGCATGCAGGCGGTAAGTTTTCCAATAAAAATTATCGCTTTTCCGGTGGCCTGCATGGTGTCGGTGTCTCTGTAGTTAATGCCCTGTCCAGCAAGCTGGAAGTACGTATTCGACGCAACGGTATTGAATACCAGCAGTTCTTTGCTGATGGTCATAAACAATCAGAACTAAAACAGATAGGCAAGGTGGGTAAGAAAAATTCCGGCACCCTGATTCATTTCTGGCCGGACGCCCAGTTTTTCGACTCGATAAAATTCAGTCTGCGCCAGCTAAAGCATGTGCTGCGGGCAAAAGCCGTGCTTTGCCCGGGACTGAAAATCAGTCTGATGCTGGAAACGAACCCAGAGCAAAATGAAAGTTGGTTGTATGAAGATGGGCTGTGTGATTATCTACGGGATGAGCTGGGTGAAATACCCCTGGTTCCGGCTGAACTTTTCTCCGGTAAATTTACCGACGATGACAGGGAGCTTGAGTGGGCCGTTGTCTGGCAGCCAGAAGCAGGCGAACTTATTACCGAAAGTTATGTGAATCTCATTCCTACCACGCTGGGAGGGACTCATAGTAATGGTCTGCGTAGTGGTCTGGTAGATGCTGTACGTGAGTTCTGCGAATTTCGTAATTTGTTGCCGCGCGGGATAAAACTGTCTCCCGATGATGTATGGATGCGCTGTTCTTATGTCCTGTCTCTGCACATGACAGAGCCGCAATTTTCCGGCCAGACCAAGGAGCGTTTGTCTTCACGGGCGGCCTCAGGTTTTGTTTCCCAGGCTATCAAGGATGCTTTCAGCCTCTGGTTGAACCACAATACTGCTGAAGCTGAAGTTATTGTCCAGCTGGCTATCAGTAATGCCATTGTCAGGCAGCGTGCAGGGAAAAAGGTACAGCGAAAAAAACTCACCTCCGGGCCAGCTTTGCCAGGCAAACTGGCTGATTGTGTCGCACAGGATCTGGAAATCACCGAGCTGTTTCTGGTCGAGGGTGATTCAGCCGGGGGGTCGGCCAAACAGGCCCGTAACCGTAACACTCAGGCCATATTGCCTCTGCGTGGGAAAATACTGAATACCTGGGAAGTGGATTCTACCGTGGTACTGGGTTCACAGGAAGTGCATGATATTGCTGTTGCCCTGGGACTGGATCCAGGGTCCGATAAGTTGGATAACCTGCGCTATGGCAAGGTATGTATCCTGGCAGATGCGGATTCGGATGGTGCGCATATCGCGACGCTCCTGTGCGCCCTGTTTCTACGACATTTTCAGGCACTGGTGGAAGCTGGCAGGATCTATGTCGCCATGCCGCCCTTATATCGTATAGATGTGGGAAAAACGGTACGCTATGCCCTGGATGATGAGGAAAAGGAATTTGTACTGCAGCAGATAAAGGATGATGGTCTGCGTGGCAAGGTCAATGTGCAGCGTTTCAAAGGGCTGGGTGAAATGAACCCACCACAGCTACGTGAAACGACGATGGATCCGGATACACGTCGTCTGGTACGTCTCGAGTTTACTCCCGGTGACATGACATTTAATGTCATGGACAGGCTACTCGCCAAGCGCCGTGCAGCTGATCGCAAGGTCTGGTTAAGTAAGAAGGGTGACGAGGCAGTCACATAGCGAATCAAAGCAGATAGACTTATGAGCAAAAGAAAATCATCAAAATCCAGTTCGTCCCCTAAGCAGTATGTACAGGCGCAGCTTGCGTTGGAGAATGAAAATATCGAGAACATGCCGATGGCGAGTTTTGCCGAGAAGGCCTACCTTGACTATTCTATGTATGTCATTCTGGACAGGGCTCTGCCATCTGTAGCCGATGGTTTGAAGCCTGTACAACGCCGTATCGTGTACGCGATGTCGGAACTTGGTTTGAATGCCGCAGCAAAATTCAAGAAGTCGGCACGTACGGTGGGCGACGTACTGGGTAAATACCACCCACACGGTGACAGCGCCTGTTATGAGGCAATGGTACTGATGGCGCAGCCATTCAGTTACCGCTATCCACTGATTGATGGTCAGGGGAACTGGGGGGCGATCGACGACCCGAAATCATTTGCCGCCATGCGCTACACGGAAGCACGTTTGACGCGCTACACTGAACTGTTATTGAGTGAGCTGGGACAAGGCACGGTCGATTGGGGGCCGAACTTCGACGGCACACTTGAAGAGCCATTATTGATGCCTGCACGTTTGCCTTCGTTGCTGTTAAATGGTACTTCGGGTATTGCGGTAGGTCTGGCAACAGATATTCCTCCACACAACCTGTCCGAAGTTGCCGCCGCCTGCATACGCCTGCTGGAACAACCAAAGGCAAGCATCGCTGAACTCTGCGAACATATCCAGGGGCCTGATTATCCAACGGCTGCAGAGATCATCACACCTGTAGCAGATATCCATAGTATCTATGAAAAGGGGACGGGCAGTTTGCGCATGCGTGCTACCTGGGACAGAGAAGACGGTAATATTGTTATCAACAATCTGCCACACCAGGTTTCCGGCTCCCGTCTGCTGGAGCAAATTGCGCAGCAGATGATCACTAAAAAATTACCCATGGTAGATGACCTACGCGATGAATCAGACCATGAAAATCCCGTTAGACTCGTCATCGTGCCGCGTTCCAATCGGATTGATGTCGATCAGCTAATGGCTCATTTGTGTGCCACCACGGACCTTGAGCGATCTTACCGTGTCAACATGAATGCCATCAGTACGTCCGGCCGGCCAAAGCTGTATAACTTGCGCGAACTGCTGGTGGAATGGTTGCAGTTCCGCACTCAGACGGTTACCCGTCGTCTACAATATCGGCTCGAAAAAATTGAAACACGGTTGCATGTTCTTGAAGGCCTGCTGATTGCATTTCTCAATTTAGATGAAGTCATTGCCATTATTCGCAATGAGGATAAGCCCAAACCTGTATTGATTGAGAGATTCAGCCTGACGGATAAGCAGGCAGAGTCTATACTCGATCTAAAACTGCGACACCTGGCCAGGCTGGAAGAATTCAGACTGCGCGCTGAACATGATGAATTAGCGAAGGAAGGGGTTGAGCTGGTTAAAATTATTGGTTCAAAAACCAGGATGAAAACACTGGTACGCAAGGAGATATTGCGTGATGCAGAAGAGTTCGGTGACCCGCGCCGTTCGCCTCTGGTAGAAAGAGATGCCGCCCAGGCCATAGACCCGGCCTCCATGGTACCGTCTGAAAGTATTACTGTGATCCTTTCTCAACGTGGCTGGGTACGTGCGGCCAAGGGCCTGGAGGTGGACGCTGAAAACCTCGGTTATAAGCCAGGCGACGAATTGTTACAGGTATCCAGTGGGCGGAGTAACGAACTGCTTATATTTCTTGATTCGACTGGTCGTGCCTATACTGTTATGGCCCATAAACTGCCTTCTGCAAGAGGACATGGGGAGCCTTTAAGTTCCCAGCTCAGTCCAGCGGATGGTTCGCATTTTTGCGGGATGATGTTCGGCAAGCCTGATGATTATTTCCTGCTTTCAACGAGTGCAGGTTATGGTTTCGTCACTCGTCTCGGTGATCTGAAGAGTAAAAACCGTAAGGGTAAGGCGGTGCTTAAACTGACCAGGAATGCCGATATATTGCAGCCGGTGGCAGTTGGCGATATCGTGAACGACTGGCTAGCTCTGGCGGGTTCAAAGGGGCATTTTCTGGTATACAGCATCGAAGACTTACCGGTTATGGCGCGCGGAAAAGGGGTTAAGCTGATTAATATCCCGACAAAGAAATTTGTAGCAGGCGAAGAAAAATTGGTGGCCACGATGGTATTCAAGGACGGCCAGAAATTGCTGGTCTATGCCGGCAAGCGATACCGCCGCCTGAAATCTGCTGAAATGGATGACTATTGGGGCGCTCGTGCACAGCGTGGGCGATTGCTGCCAAAAGGATACCGTCTGGTAAATAAAATTATTATTGAAAAGAAATGACAGCGGCCCCGAGCCTAATCTACATGGTGGCCGATATTGTGGGCTCTTCGTTGATCATGCAGGAAGATCAGCGTAAAGGGATTGAGCTTTACGAAGCCTTCCAGTCCATACTGGTTCCTATCATCGAGAAGGCGCCTGGTTTTGGGATTGAATTTACCGGTGATGCGATCTCGGCAAGCTTCAGAACCTGCAACGCTGCAGTAAAGACAGGGTTTGCGATACAGGAAGCTCTGGAGGCATGGAATCTTTCATCTAAAGGGCCAGGGATAACTGTCCGAATTGGTATTCACGCCTGTAAACAGGGAGAAGAAAAATCCCAGCAACAGCTTTCGTTGGCAGCAGCTACCTGTCTTCAATCTTTAGGCCGTGCAGATGCCTTATGTGTCAGCAGAAACATCATTGATGAAGTTCCCCCGGACTTTCCAGTATATGCCTATTCACTGGGAAGGCGTGATCTGGGTTTTTTACCCGATACGGTGCCGGTATTTTATCTCTATGAAGAAAAACAGCCTTTCCTCAGGCGCCAGGGATTTTTTCTCGAGCATCTGAAGGCCGAATATCTGGACAGTATAAAGGCCGTTATCGTTTCTCCCGTTGTTGAAATCCCATTGTTGGTGATGGGTACAATACTGTTTTTAATGTTCGCAAGTACTAAGCCTGAAATTGAGACTCGGTATATTGAAGTGACTGAGATCAGAGATTTTTCCAATGGTGGATTTGACAAAGAACTCAGAGACATGACCAGACGAATACAAACGAGCATCAATTCGATGGCTGGTGTGCATCCTCTTCACGCCAGGGGCGTATCAAATCCGGACCTGAATGCAGACAAAAAGTATGACAGTAGTTCCGTCTTCAGGCTTGTTTTCAGTTTCCAGAAAAATGCAGACCGTGTAAGGCTAACATGGGGTGTTTTTCGGCAAAACGGGGAAGTGCAGGCCTCCGGTGGCGTGGTTACAGGCAGTATAATTAGCCTTGCAGAGTTAGAAGGACAGATTATTGAAAATATTCTTGCGGTACTGGATTCCTGAGTACGTCTCTATAAACCTGTTATCTCAAAGCATTCATTAGCCGTGCCATGCGCGTCTTGATTCAGTAATTACCCGGTTGTAATTAAGGGTTCATTCGGACGTATTGTATTTGATTATTCTTTATAATCTATCACTGCTGTCCCGTTAACCTGATCTTATTTTGCTGTCGTAATGGTGTTGGAGACATGACCATCGATAACATCTCTCCGTCATTTCGGCGCAGGCCGGTATCCAGCGGTTTCAACGACTTACTGGATACCGGGTCAAGCCCGGCATGACGATGTGGAGTTAACGGGACAGCAGTGATAATCTATTTGGGTAATTTGTGATTCTGATGTAGTTTGTCGGTGTTAGCGGCCGGTTAACTGTCTTACAGAGGATAAGGAAATCCCATGCACGAAACACATTGCCGTCTGGTAACCATTATGTTTGTCCAGCTTACCGAGACGGCTGAGAATGAAAGAGAGATACCCGTAGTCTCCTGTCGATTAGAAGCGCGCCAGAAGTTTCTGCGTAATCATTTGAAGCGTTTTCATGGTGAGTTGCTGGAGATCAGGACAGGTGAATTATATGCCTATTTTCCCGGTGCCACGCTGGCGTTCAATGCGGCGACTTCTTTGCAGAAAATGATGTCTCAGTTTGATCTAAGAATCGGTTTGCATGTCGGGGAAGTGCTATTTCGACAGGGCAGGTTACAGGGCGCTGATGTGAACCTTGCCTCACGCCTGCCATATCGCGCACGGGCAGGAGGAATATGCCTGTCTCAAACGGTCTATCAGTATCTCAAGGGCCGTGAAAGGCAGAGCTTGATCCCTTTGGGCTCTCATGATCTAAAGAATTTCGATATTCGAATGCCTTTGTATGCCTACTTACCAGATGGCCAGGTCGGTCGTAGCAGGGGGCGGGAAACAAGGTGCCAGTTCTTTGCCAGATTGAATAAATACTGGCAGAAAAGAAGTACGAGGTACGTTTTCCTGTTGGGCTTGACGGGGTTGATCGCTGCTTTTTTCTGGGCGCAAAACATGATTTCTTCTACACCGACTCGGGATGTTATCAATCTATATGTTCCCGCGTTTGCAGACCAGGCCCAGGACAATGAAAGTGTTATTCATCTTGAGGACATAGAAATGGCAGTCAGATCTCGACTCTCTGGCTCCCATGATGTATTTGATCTTGTTTTGATGAGTGATCGTTCCTCTGCCACAGTTGAACTACGGGTAAAACTGCGTCAGGTATCAGGAAATGTAAATACGGAATATATCCTCAGCAGTTTACCCGTCGGGCTCATCCTGGCATCCGGCAGGGTCGAACAGGATGGTTCCAGCATTTTTCGTCTACAGGACAGGCTGTCTGATCATATTTTGCAGGATTTGGATAAACTACAATTGATAAATTCTTCACTTACATCAGAGACTACAAGGACCCCACCTGGTGAAATATTACTTGATCGGTGAATCATGCTGCTCGAGAAAAGAGATGGAACAAATCTGAAATACTCGCTTGAACTGTTACGGAACGAGCCGTTGCATAAACGTGCACCGACACATGATGAAGAGGGCAACGCACTGGGAGATTTTATAATGTTGTTTCCCGGGCTGCGTGATCAGGCCGAATCAATTCTGTGCAGAAAAGTCGACATCCTCGCTGAGATACTCGGTCAATACAAGGAGGTCATTTTTATTGACCTGAATATCCCACTAAATCTTCTATGGGTATCTGTCAAACACAAACCAGGACTGGTGCTGGAATTAAGTACTTATGTTAAGTCGAGAATTCCAGAGGCCAAATTGATCGGGGTGCCGCCGGAGACGATGGTGAAATGATGATATTTTTCGGATTACGTAAAACCTAAACCGTAAACGATAAACCGTCATTCCTCACGTTTCTTCTTGTGCACATCTTTCATGAAATCCATTGCCAACTGGCGGTAGATGGGTTTTGGATTGATGAGCTTTGAGACGCCTTCGGCAATCAATGCGGTGGCCATCAGGGGCAGCAACAGGCTTTGATCTGCTGTCATTTCCATGATGATGATGACAGCGGTGATAGGTGTCTGCACGACAGCCGTGAAGTAGGCCACCATACCAAGAAGAATAATCGCGGCTGAGGGCACACCAGGGAACCAGTCTGCGATGCCTGCTCCCAGTCCGGCACCAACAGACAGGGAGGGAGCAAATATGCCGCCGGGGATACCGCTCCAGTAGGATATGATGGTAGCCAAGAGTTTCATCAGGGCATAAGAGAAGCCGTTAGTTTCTCCTCCGCTTATCAGGTGCTGGGCTTCTTCATAACCCGTGCCATAGGTCAGGCCGCCGGATGCCAGGCCAAGTCCGGCTAATGATAGGCCACATATCAGGGCCAGAACATAAGGGCGGGTATTGCGGAAGTTTGTCAGTTTGCGTGTGCCCGATAATAACAGGGCACCGAAAAGACCGCCTGCCAGGCCACCGATAATGCCGGTGGTAATGACTACAGCAACGGCCTGTGAGAGTTCAAGTTTGGCGGTCACTGTACCAAAATACTGATAGTTTCCCTGTATAGTCAATGCCGTCATCCCCGCAATGATGACGGCGGTAAGTATGGTGCCGCTGGTATTTTTTTCATAGCTACGGCGAATTTCTTCGATAACGAAAACAATACCGGCCAGAGGGGTATTGAAAGCGGCTGCCAGACCGGCGGCAGCACCGGCTATAATAAGACCTCTACCGATATCATGCAGTGGAAAACGTGCAATGCGTGACATGGCATAGGTAATAGCGGCAGCGATATGAACCGTTGGCCCCTCACGGCCGATGGATGCACCGGAAAAAATTCCGAGTATGACGAGTAAGCCTTTGCTCAATGCCATGCGCAGTGACAAGATTTTTCTTCTATCTGAGTTGTGTTTCATCTGCAGGGCGGCAATCACCTGTGGAATGCCGCTGCCCTTGGCAGATGGGACAAAGCTGCGGGTTAACCATGTGATTAGCACCAGCCCTAAGGGGGTCAGGACGAATGGGATGTAGGGGCTAATTTCAAGAATACGAGTGAAGACCCGTCCGGTATAATCGCTGCTGACGGCAAGTGCCGTTGCAGCCACGCCTACCAGTACAGCTCCCGACCAGAAAACCAGGCGTGTCCTCCACACCCGGCGAGAAGTTAGCTGACGCCGTGTTTTACGAAAATGGGCTTTTGGCATATCAACTACTGGGATTTAGTCGCGTCTTCAGAAGGGAAGATCAAGGCCGGGCCGTGTGTCATTGATCAAATTTCTGAATCGCAGCATGATGGCTTCAAGCTGTGTTTCATTACTGGCTTCGAAGCGGAATACCAGTTTTGGTGTAGTATTGGAGGCTCTTACCAGTCCGAAACCATTATCAAAATCGACTCTCAGGCCGTCAATTTTACTGACTTTTGCATCAGGAAACTCAGCGTTGGCAATCAGTTCGTCCATCAGCTTGTGATGCTCGCCTTCTACCATGGCCAGACCAAGTTCAGGTGTATTTACCGTATCGGGAAGATCTGCAAAGACTTCTGACGCACAGCGCGTATCGTTTGCCAGTATGTGTAACAGACGCACTGCGGCATAGAGCCCATCGTCGAAGCCGTACCAGTGGTCATTGAAAAACATATGACCACTCATTTCCCCTGCCAGCTCTGCGCCGGTTTCGCGCAAGCGTGCCTTGATGAAAGAGTGACCGGTTTTCCACATTTCAGCTTTACCACCGGCTTTTTTGATCTCGGTTTCAACGGTTTGTGAGCACTTGACATCGTAGATGATGTGGGCGCCAGGGTTTTTCTTTAAAATGTCTTTGGCAAACAGGATCAACTGGCGATCCGGCCAGATGATTTTCCCATCCGGCGTTACGACGCCCAGGCGGTCCCCGTCACCATCGAAGGCGAGGCCGATATCTGCACCCGTCTCATCCATGGTTCTGATTAAGTCGGTAAGTGTGTCAGGCAGGCTGGGGTCAGGATGGTGGTTGGGAAAGTTTCCATCTGTTTCGCAGAACAGTGGTGTAATTTTACACCCCAATTCAGTGAGTAATTCAGGGGCGATTTCACTGGCAACACCATTGCCACAATCCACCACTGCATGTAATTTACGCGACAGGTGGCCCTCTGACAGGATACGCTGGCTGTAGGCTGATTTGATATCTTCTTCACTATACTGGCCACGGCCGTTAGAAAAATTGCCGTCGAGTATGTGTTGCTTTAATTCCTGGATACGATCACTGGCCAGGGTCTCACCGGCCATGACCATTTTCAGGCCATTATACTCGGGGGGATTGTGGCTGCCGGTGATCATGATGCCGGTACCGGTATTGAGATGATAGGTGGCAAAATACAGCAGAGGGGTCGGTACCATGCCGATATCGATAACGTTACAGCCACTTGCCAGCAGGCCTTCAGAAAGCGCAGCCTTGAGCATAGGCCCGGATAGCCTGCCGTCGCGGGCAATAACGACTGTGTCTACGTTCCTGGACAGTGCTTCGGAGCCAAATGCCTGACCGATCCTTCGGGTGATGTCGGTGGTCAGTGTTTTGTCAACTATGCCGCGGATATCGTAGGCTTTGAAGATTTCATGCGAGAACTTATCGTTCGGAGTATTCGTTTGGGTCATGGTTTTCAGTGTTCAGTTTTCAATATTCTGTTTTCGGACGTTTGGGGCTGGGCAGGTGACTGAGTTTTTCTCTAGTGTGTGCCGGTGTGGCCGAAGCCACCAGTCCCGCGAGTAGATTCGTTAAATTCTTCTACGATTTCATAGGTTGCTTGAACAATGGGAACGATAAGCATCTGGCATATACGTTCGCCAGGGGTTACTGTAAATTCAGTATCGCCACGGTTCCAGCAGGAGACTTTCAGCTCACCCTGATAGTCGGAGTCGATCAGGCCAACAAGATTACCGAGGACAATACCGTGCTTGTGGCCGAGGCCTGAGCGTGGCAACAGTATGGCGGCAAAGCCGGGTTCTGCAATATGGATAGCAATCCCCGTCCCGATAAGGTGGGTCTCGCCGGGTTTTACCGTCAACGGCTGATCCAGGCAGGCACGCAGGTCGACAGCAGCAGACCCCCCTGTAGCATGTTCCGGCAGAGGAATTTCATTGCCAATTTTTGAGTCAAGAATCTTTAGCTGGATGTGTTTCATGGTAGCGGTGTGCAATTTCCTTAGTCAGTTTTTGGGCCAGCAGGGTTTTGCTGCAGCGGCTGAGATGGCTGATGCCATTGCGATCAATCAGGGTCAGTTCATTCGACTCTGAATCAAACGCGCTATTGTCGCCGCTGACAGGGTTTGCTGCAATCAAATCTATTCTTTTTGTGGTTAATTTTTGGGTGGCGTACTCGATAATATTTTCAGTTTCGACAGCGAAGCCAACGGTAAACGGTGCATTCTCCAGCGCGGCGACCATGGCAAGAATATCGGGGTTTCGTACCAGTTCCAGGCTGAGCGTTTCTGCATTCTTCTTTATTTTCTGTTTTACGCAATTTGCTGGCCGGTAATCCGCAACAGCGGCAACAGCGACAAAAATATCACAGATGGATACGTTAGCCATCACGGTGTCAGCCATTTCCTGTGCGCTGGTAATATTGATGCAGTCCACACCATGTGGAGACCGTAAGTGGACAGGCCCTGAAATCAGTCTGACGCTAGCACCGGCGTCATAGATCGCGCCCGCAAGCGCGTATCCCATTTTCCCGGAGCTGCGATTGCTTAATCCTCTGACCGGGTCTATGGCTTCCCATGTGGGCCCTGCGGTAATGAGGATGTTCTTCCCGGCAAGCAATCCTGGCTGCAGTTGCAGCTGAAGATGTTCAATGATTTCTAGTGGTTCCAACATGCGGCCGAGGCCATCTTCACCACAGGCCTGGTCTCCGCTGGCCGGGCCGAGCATTGTTACACCACGAGCAAGTAGTAGGTCTACATTTCCCTGCATGGCTGCATCCTCCCACATGACATTATTCATCGCCGGCGCAATCAGCAGTGGCGCATCACTGGCCAACACGATTGTAGTCAACAGGTTATCAGCCTCGCCATGTGCAAGCTTGGCGATGGTTTGCGCACTGGCCGGTGCGATAAGAAGCCTGTCAGCCCAACGAGCCAGCTCGATATGATCCATGCCATGCCCCGCCTCAGCGGCAAACAGCTCACTGTGGACAGGATGACCACTTAATGCCTGCAGCGTAAGCGGTGTGATAAAATGCGTCGCCGCTTCAGTCATGACGACCCGAACCTCGGCCCCCCGCCGCATCAGATCACGGCATAGTACGGCACTTTTATAGGCCGCAACACCGCCGGTGATACCGAGGAGTATGTTTTTGCCTGCAAGCTCTTTCATGACGCCATTTTAGCGCAGAAAGGGCGTTCACAGCGATATAATGTCGTAAGTTGTAGGTCAGTTCAGTCCTGGACTTATGGCCCAGGACGATCTAAAAATCTTTCTTTGCGTCTTCTGTGCCATTGCGGTTAAATGTTTTTAAATTTCAAAACCAAAACGAAAGGAGACAAGGATGTCGATTAAGAACTGGCCCAAAAATGAACGACCACGTGAAAAGCTACTTCACAAAGGCCCCCAGTCGCTGAGTGATTCTGAATTGCTGGCGATTTTGCTGCGAACAGGCACGGCCGGGATGAGTGCGGTCGATTTGGCACGGTATTTATTAAATGAATTTGGTGGTCTGAGGGCACTGCTGGCGGCAGACCGGAAAAGCTTCTGTCAGGGAAAGGGGCTGGGTATGGTGACGTATGTCCAGTGTCAGACGGTGCTTGAGATAGCTCGTAGACACTATGCAGAGCATCTGGGTGAGCGAGACAGCTTTACCAGCCCGGAGCATGTGCGGGATTATCTTCAGGCAAGTTTACGCGACCGACAGGCTGAGGTGTTTTGCGTCTTGTTTCTCGATAACCGCCACCGCCTGATCTGTTTCGAAGAATGTTTTAACGGCACCATAGACGGTGCCTCGGTACATCCACGCGAGATCGTGCGAAAAGCCATACACCACAATGCCGCCGCAGTTATTCTGGCCCACAATCACCCGTCAGGCATAGCCGAACCCAGTCAGGCCGATATTGCCCTGACCGGCCGTCTTAAGGACGCTCTGGGGTTGGTAGATGTTCGCATCCTGGATCATTTTATTGTCGGTGATGGCCTGCCCATCTCATTTTCGGAACGGGGATTGATGTGAGTATCAAAAAAAACTAAACAGGTTTGTAATTTGGGGGTTTTCGATTTGCAGGGTAATTTATTCGCTTTTTCTGTCATATTACTTATTCAGGCTGTTCAAATGGGCAAGAATCTGGTATAAATTCGCGCCTTTCCGGCAGTTGCCGGTTAATTACCAGACGATCTGTCTAAATACGAAGCTCGGAAGGACTTTAGCGATGGCCAGAGTATGCCAAATCACAGGTAAACACACGGTACGTGGGAATAATGTTTCCCATGCCCACAACAAAACACGCCGCAGTTTTCTGCCTAATCTGCATTATCGCCGTTTCTGGGTAGAGAGTGAGCGTCGTTGGATAAAACTCCGCGTTTCCAGTAAAGGCCTGCGCACCCTCGATAAGAAAGGAATCGATACTGTACTGACAGAAATGCGTGCACGTGGCGAAAAGGTATAAGGGGATGATTCATGCGTGAAAAAATTAAACTTGTATCCAGTGCCGGTACCGGTCATTTTTATACCACTACCAAGAACAAGCGCACCATGACTGAAAAGCTCTTAATGAAGAAGTTTGACCCGGTAGTGCGCAAACATGTGGACTACAAGGAAGCAAAAATTAAGTAAGGCGCGGAGACAGTACGCTAACAACATAACCCCCGAAATTCCTGTCTCATCCTGCACGTCCTGGCAAATTCTAGCCGGGTTTATCGGCATCATTAAGGCCGAAAGCAAAGAGAAGCAGGTCGATTTGGCGAAGTGTAAGCCGATAAAGGGTGGAAGAATGCCTGGTTACGTTAATATCAACCAGACCTGCATAAAAAAACTATCGTCATTGCCCCTGTTTATTCCAGAGACCCGAGTCTGACAGACCCTTAGGCCTTATCCGTAATCATATCCTGGATAATTGGTGCCAGTATCAATTCCATGGCATAGCCCATTTTCCCACCGGGTACGACCAGGGTATTTCGCCGTGACATGAAGGAGTCAGGAACCATGTTAAGCAGATAAGGGAAATCGATATTGAATCTTAATGGATTCCTGAAGCGGATAATGACAAAGCTTTCATCTGGTGTGGGAATGTCTCTGGCAATGAAAGGATTAGATGTATCCACCGTTGGAACACGTTGAAGATTAATGTCAGTACGAGAAAACTGTGGTGTGATGTAATTCACATAATCAGGCATACGGCGCAGGATGGTGTCGACAATGACATCCGCCGGATAACCGCGCTGGGAATTATCGCGGAAAATTTTCTGGATCCATTCCAGGTTCACAATGGGAACCACACCAATAAGCAGATCCACAAACTTTGAGACATCTGTATCGCCATCTTTTACGCCACCGTGTAGGCCTTCATAAAACAACAGATCTGTGGTTTCCGTTATATCCTCCCAGGGGGTGAATTCTCCAGCGGAAAAAGTCGTTCCGCCCAGTCTTTCATTGTGGAAGAGCGCTTCTTCGTCACTGTGGATGTAATAGCGACGTTTACAGGCACCTGCTTCACCATAAGTCCGAAAGGTTTCAGCGATTTTGTCGAAATGATTGGCTTCAGGCCCGAAATGGCTGAATGAGTTATTCCCTTCAGCATCATGTTTGGCCACGGCAACCTTGAATGCGCCACGATCCAGGCTGTGAAAGCTGTCACCTTCGATAACGAGGGGCATGATTTTCTGGCGGAAAAAAATATGTTCGCAGGCATCTTTGACGGTTGTGGTGCCGGCACCTGAAGAGCCGGTAATGGCAACGACTGGATGTTTTTTTGACATAGTAGTTCCTGTTACTGATGTTGTTGAGAATCTGGCTAGCAGTAAGCTGTAACCCGTTTACTTTAGGGACAGCCCGAGATTAAGACAGCTAGCAGAGCGCGTCACTCTATCCCAATATGCGATTTTTTTCCAGAGTTGGGATGAAATGCTCAGGGTACTAGAGAGAGCGAATAAAAGAAATAAAACTATCGAGCGCGGTAAGTAATACGTCCCTTGCTAAGGTCGTAAGGGGTCAATTGTACGGTAACCTTATCCCCGGTCAGGATACGAATATAATGTTTACGCATCTTTCCTGATATGTGTGCTGTCACAACGTGACCGTTTTCAAGCTCTACCTTGAAAGTGGTATTGGGAAGGGTATCAATGATAGTGCCTTCCATTTCAATGGATTCTTCTTTTGCCAAAGCAAGCAGGTCTCTTTAAATGAAATTATGGGCGCGTATGATGCACCAACATAGGTCAGGGGTAAAGGTCAGAATACACTCATATCCAATTTTAGACGAAAAATGGCTGTTTAATAGGGAAATCGGGGATATTGGTCGTCATTTTCATACCACGAATCTGTAGATTTAGAAGTTTTCGGTTTTCAGTTTTAAGCGAATACGATGAGGGGTGATATAAGTATTTTACTGAAAACTTTATTTATTATTTGAAGACCACTGCTGTTGCTGAAACAGTTCATACGGACGGTAACGGGTTTTGTAGGACATTTTGTCACATTCTTTTATCCAGTAACCCAGATAGACGTGTGGCAGGCCAATCTCCTGTGCCTTCATGATTTGCCAGAGGATAGCGTAGACCCCTAATCCCCGCTTGCTCTGTTCAGGATCAAAAAAAGTGTACATGGAGGACAGGCCGGCCGGTAACCAGTCGATTGCCGCAACACAAAGCAGTTCTCCGGCATTGCGAAATTCAACCAGGCGGGTTTCCAGTCCGCCAGCGGTAAAGAAGTCCGTGTATTTTTCACGATCGTTGATATCCATGCTGCCGCCACAATGTCTGGCAGACTGATATCGCTGATACAGCTGATAATGCTCCTCGTGAAAGGCTAACGGCAGGCTGGTAAATTTCAGGTCACTGTTCTTTTTCCAGATACGCTTTTGTCCGCGAGAAGGATGAAATTGATTAACAGGGATCCGGATTGCTATGCAGGATTGGCATGCCCCGCAGTGAGGTCTATAGGCCATTCCACCGCTGCGCCGGAAGCCGAGCTGAACTAACTCTGAATAGTTTGCAGTATCCAGCTTAGCCGTAGGGTCTGCAACCAGTGATGCAGCCTCGCGATCCGGCAGATAACTGCATTCATGTGTGGTCGAAAGGAAGAAACTGAGGTCAGAGACGGACATGTTTTAATGGCAATTAGCCATCAAGCTGCCAGTATTTTGTGTGATCCTGGTGTTTCAACGCAGTTTCGAGCATCCTCAGGTATTCCTTACGGCTAATATTGATGGCTCCCATGCTCGCCAGGTGGTCGGTAGGCAGTTGGCAGTCGATGAAATCTATACCACTGGATTCGGAGAATCTTGCCAGATAAACCAGTGCAAGCTTGGAGGCGTCCGTCTGGTGGCTGAACATGGATTCACCAAAAAAGGCAGCACCCAGTGACAGACCATATAAACCACCAACAAGCCTTTCTTCGTTCCAGACCTCGATAGAGTGTCCGTAGCCCAGTTGGTGAAGGCGGTTATACGTCTGTATCATCTTATCGGTAATCCATGTGCCGCCTGTTGGAGATTGTGTGCGCGGGCCGGCACAGGCTTTGACCACTTCACTAAATACCGTGTCAGCCGTAATGCTGAGATCACTGTGACGCAGCGTTTTTTTAAGACTACGAGAAATTTTTATCTCATCAGGATAGAGAATGGCACGCGGCTCGGGTGACCACCATAATACCGGCTGATCCTCACTGTACCAGGGGAATATTCCCTGTCGATAGGCACTCAGTACCCGTTTAGTGGTGATTTCTCCACCCACAGCGACCAGGCCTTCCTCTGATGCGGAATTGGGTGATGGAAACTGTGTTTCAGGTGTGTCGGCGGTAATTAATTGCATGATTCCTCAGTATACACCAGCTCATCGGCTGTTTTCCGAATCGACGTTGTAAGGCTGTACTTATTTAGGGAGTCCCTGATCAATTCGTGAACGCGTATCTCATGCCTAAAATATCCAGTTTTTTCGTTGCAAACCTTCACAATAGCTAGCTATTACCTGCGATTTACGCCTCAAACCTGAATATTTTAGATCGTAATCTACTTCGTCCAGACACATCAGGGGTTCCTTAGTATTGGTTGGTAATGAGCAACACGTGCTTTTCTCCCCCCTGTACTCGCTGATTCCTCGAGGGTGCTGAGAAAGGCATAACCGGTGAAAGGGTTGTTATCATTTTTTCACCACAGAGGACACAGAGGGTAAAATTGTAATGCATGAATCACTTCCAGTATGAAGCAGAAAGAGGATTAAGGTTGTTGCGCATAGTTTGCAGCCAAATATTTTTCTTTCCTCTGTGGTCTATCTTATCTGCTGAGAAAAGCTGAGCAGCAGTGTATCATCTGCCTGTTATTTTAAATCACTGATGAATGATGAAACAAGGTTGAAGGGCGTCCCGATTAATACATGAATGATCATCTTGAATCCAAAACCAGCCATCTCTGCGTTAAGAATCTTCGCAATAGCCAGCCATTACGTGCAATCCTTGCCTTGATATGACAGATTTTGAATCACAATCTGATCATCCAGTATCAACCGGGGCGTCCTTGAAAATTGCCCTTGCGCAGCATGACTGTCTGGTTGGAGACCTGAAGGGTAACGCTGACAAGATACTGCAGTGGGTGGCGAGGGCCAGGGATGAACTGGGGGCAGATATTGTCCTTTTCCCTGAGCTTAATTTGACCGGTTATCCACCTGAAGATCTGTTATTGCGTCACGGTTTTATCGCTGATACCCGTAAAGTGCTGGATGAACTGTGTAGTCAGGTGTACGGTATCATGGCTGTTATCGGTTGCCCGATACGGGAAAAAGGCTGTTTGTATAACTCTGCCATAATAATTAACGATCGTGTGCAAATAGCACGTTATGACAAACAGAACCTGCCTAATTACAGTGTTTTCGATGAGAAACGGTATTTCACCGCAGGTCGTATCCCCTGCATAGTGGAGACAGATGCAGGAAAGATCGGTATCACCATTTGCGAAGACATCTGGAAGGGTGATCCTGTTAGGCAGGCGGTTCAGGGCGGTGCAGAACTAATTCTTAACCTAAATGCCTCTCCATACCATATGGATAAGCGGGATGAACGCTTAGTCGTCGTTGCAGAGCAGGCCCGATTACATTCTGTGCCGGTAGTCTATGTCAATATGGTTGGTGGTCAGGATGAACTGGTTTTTGATGGTGGTTCCTTCGTTGTTGATCATAGCGGCACACGTGTCCTGCAAGCACCGGCATTTTCAGAAGATCTTTTGCTGATAGAAATTACCCGCACTGAAAAAGGTTTACGGCCTGAGCGGTCAGTACTTGCCCCCGATTTACCCCAAATTGAAAATGTTTACCGGGCACTTGTGCTCGGTGTACGTGACTACGCATTAAAAAATGGCTTTAAGGGCGCAGTAATCGGCCTGTCAGGCGGTATCGATTCGGCACTGACGCTGGCCATTGCCAGTGATGCACTGGGGGCAGAGAATGTCGAGGCTGTGCTTATGCCTTCGCGCTATACCCAGTCCATGAGTATTGAGGATGCCAGGGAGCAGGCCGGGGTACTCGGTGTGCATCACCAGACCATCACTATCGAACCGATGTTTACGGCATTTCTTGACGGTCTTAAGGAGACTTTTGCCGCCGCAGCAGTCGATACCACCGAAGAGAACATTCAGGCTCGCTGTCGAGGAATTATATTGATGGCCATATCCAACAAACAGGGTCGCATTGTGTTGACCACCGGCAATAAAAGTGAAATGGCAGTTGGTTATGCCACCCTTTATGGTGACATGGCGGGGGGGTATGCAGTGATCAAGGATGTACCGAAGATGTTGGTCTATGAGCTGGCAAACTGGCGCAATAGTCAGTCGCAGGTAATCCCGCAGCGCGTGATAGACCGGCCGCCGAGTGCTGAACTGGCTGATGATCAGAAGGATGAAGATTCACTACCGGTATATGAAATTCTTGATGCTATTCTTGAAATGTATATAGAAGATGATTGTGGACTTGAAGAAATCGTAGCGAAAGGCTTTGATCGCAACACGGTGCGAAAGGTTCTTTACCTGGTAGATCTGAATGAATATAAACGCAAACAGGCTGCGCCCGGAGTGCGAATAACAAAAAGGGCTTTCGGCAGAGATCGGCGTTACCCCATTACTTCAGCATATATGCGGCACGTGTTATCAAATGATCCGCATTCGTGAACAGGCTTTACCGGCCAACGGCACCGTCCATATCTGGAGTCTTTCACTGGATGACCCGGCACTGGATTTACCGGGGCTTCTATCGGACGATGAAATAACCCGTTTTTCCAGTATAAGTCACCCTAAAGCCAGGTTACGCTTTTTCCGGACCCGTTGCGCGCTACGCTTAATCCTGGCAAGTTATGTTAGACGGCCACCCAGTGAACTCACCTTCATACCGGGCGAAAACGGCAAGCCAGAATTGCCCACTGGGGCACCAAGGTTGCGTTTTAACCTCAGCCATAGCGGGTATTGTTTCTTGCTGTCTGTGGTGGCTGAGTATGATATAGGTATTGATATTGAACAAATTCATGCAAACCGTGATTATGCAGCATTGGCCCGTCGTTTTTTTACAGCGGAAGAAAGTCTTCTGATTGATTCGTGTGATAATGACAGTCTGTTTTACAGAATGTGGGTATTGAAGGAGGCCGCCGTTAAGGCGCGTGGTATGAAACTACTGGCCGGGCTGGATCGATTCGAATGCCTGCAGTCGGAGGATGGTGATCTAACAATCAGAGATAAACTTGAGCATGCTGACGACAATGACTGGTCAATCAGGCAGTGGCTAGTTGATGAAAGGTTTGTAGCGGCTGTTATGGTACGGGGCGCAGAAGCCGAATTTATCAATAAGACCCTGACAAATACCAGAGAAACACCGGTTTTTTCGTCACGGCGAGGAATGCAGTGACGAAGCAATCCCTAAGGAACCTCCGATCAATTCATGACCGCGTATCTTATGCCTAAGATACCCGAAGGTGTAATAACTTTTCAACTCGCTTTATATAACGACTTTTTGGGAAATTGAGTTTTAGCACCCTGAGGCTGTCTTTTGCCAGATCCGGCATACCGATGGTGGCATAGATAGTCGCTTGCAGTCCGAGTGCTTCCTCAACAGAAGGGGTGCGCTGGTAATGCTCAATGACGTATTTTGTCCGGTTCAAGGCCGCAACATAGGCCTTGATTTTGAGGTAGTGACGCGCCACCTTGATTTCGTGTACAGCCTGCGATTCCAGGATAAATCTCATCCGTTGACGGGCATCATCGGCATAACGACTTTCGGGAAATTTTTCCAGCAAAATAGTGAAATCTTTGTAAGCCTGCAATGCAGCTTTTGGGTCGCGATCTGAGAAATCGTAGCCCCCGGTAATCCTGTCCATGATGGATTTACTGTCTTTAAAGTCAGCCAGGCCTTTTAGATAGTAGGCATAATCCAGATTTTGGTGGGTTGGGTAATTGTGAATGAAGCGGTCTGCAGCGGCGATAGCCAGTTCCGGTTCGCCGGATTTATAATAGGCGTAAGCCAGTTCCATCTCGACCTGTTCCGAATACTTGCCAAAAGGATATCGGGCGCGTAGTGCCTCGTACTGCTTGATTGCAGCTTCCCAGTTTTTTGATGTGAGTTCTTTCTTGGCACGGGAGTACAGGGTTTGTGCCGGCACGGTATCATCAACCTTTTCATTATCCTTAAACCAGGAACAAGCTGGTAGAATCAGTGACAATGCTAATATTAAAACAAGTCTTGTGGCGCGCATGGATAATAGCTGCAATAGTATTCAGAAATGGAACCGAAGGATAACCCGAATCTAGTGCTTCATCAATGTGATAATTGCGAGTTCAGTAAGCTTGTCTACGTTCACGGCAAGGCGCGTCTTGCAGGTAAGGGTCATTCCCTTACCAAGAGACGGAACGCAGTCCGTGGTCGTAGACAAGCTAACCCTAAGGGTATCCCTGTGGTGTCCCGCAACCGCGTTCCAGTGCGCGACAAGGGAATAGCCATTAGCTTCACACTGTGCCTTGCTGTGGAACGCCACAGGGACGCTGAATCCGTAATTATCACATTGATGGATCACTAGCCAATGGTGAAGCCAAAAGATATGCAACAAGCTGAAGAAATCCGATTACAGGGGGCAATCCCCGAATTATGCAACGGTTTTCGTCTCGACAAAGCATTAGCGACCTTGTTCAATCAATATTCACGCTCGGTAATTCAGCACTGGATAAAAGACGGACGGGTTACCCTGGATGGGGGAACTGAAGGGCAAAAAACGAAGGTAAGGGAAGGGCAGGCCGTAGTGATTCGTGTCCCTGCACCGGTAGTGACTGACTTGCAAGCTCAGGATATCCCCCTGGATATAGTCTATCAGGATGAAGATATTCTCGTCATCAACAAGCCAGCGGGTCTGGTCGTGCATCCGGGAACGGGTAACCCAGATGGCACACTACTTAATGCCCTGTTGCACTTCGACTCATCGTTGGCTGTGCTGCCACGGGCCGGAATTGTACATCGAATTGACAAAGAAACAACCGGCTTGCTGGTGATAGCGCGCAACGAAAAGGCAGTAAAGGTACTGGTTGAAGCCATTCAGGGAAAGCAGGTCAGGCGGGAATATCTGGCGGTGATCATTTCTCAGATTGTGGCCGGTGGGATTGTTGATGCCCCGATAGGCCGGCATAGTCGTGAACGTACAAAAATGGCCGTTAGCAGTCGAGGTAAACCGGCCGTGACACACTACCGGGTAGAAGAGAAATTTCGCACCCATACCCTGGTCAGGGTGATACTTGATACTGGCCGCACCCATCAAATCCGTGTCCACATGAACTGGCAGGGCCATCCCATCGTCGGTGATCCAGTCTATGGGAAGCATCGCCTGTATGTGCCGCCGGCACCTTCTGAGCAGCTGTTGAATGCTCTGCGTGGTTTCCGGCGACAGGCTCTGCATGCCGAAACCCTGGGCCTGAATCACCCCATCAGTGGTGAATTTCTTAGGTGGACGGTGCCTATGCCAGCAGATATGCAGTTGCTGGTTGATGCACTCAGAGAAGACACTAAAGGACACGCCTGAACGTTATGTTGCCCCATGAGTGGTTGATCCCGGATTGGTCGGTACCGGCACATGTGCATGCTGTGAGTACTACTCGCCACGGCGGGGTCAGCCTGGGAAACTATTTCAGTATGAACCCGGCGGCTCATGTGCGTGATAATGAAGAGGCTGTGATGCAGAATCGTCTGCTGGTTCAGCAACTATTGGGTTTACGTCATCAGCCGCACTGGCTTGATCAGTATCATTCGACCCGGATCGTAGACATTGACCGGATTGGGCCTGACAACAGGGCAGATGGCAGCACCGCGACAAAGGGTAAAGTAGCCTGCGTCGTGATGACCGCTGATTGTCTGCCCGTACTCCTGACGGATCGAAAGGGGCAGCGTGTCGTAGCCCTTCATGCTGGCTGGCGTGGGTTGGCAGCTGGTATTCTGGAGGCTGGTGTGCAGCAATTCTCCCCGGCTGACGATGTTGTTGCCTGGTTGGGCCCTGCTATCGGACCCGAAAAATTTGAGGTCAGTGAGGAAGTCATTTCGAAGCTTTCTACCAACGAGGTAACGCAGGCAAGCTGGTGCAGAAAATCAGCCAAGAAAGGCAAATGGCTGGTCGACATCTATAAACTGGCAAGTCTTCGTTTGCAGATCTCCGGGGCGACTGAAATCAGTGGTGGTGACTATTGCACGTTTACTGACGAGCAGCGTTTTTTTTCGTACCGTCGACAGGGAAGCTGTGGTCGGATGGCGACGCTGATCTGGTTAGCGTAGTGTTTCATCAGGCCGGCGTCGAACAAACATAACTATTTTGAACCATAACCAGGCGGGCAACAGTCCAAACAGAGCGAAGCGCCAGAGTATGCCAAAATGGTCGGGCCAGTAACTGATCGAGACCATCATTATAATATACAACCAGGCGATGATGATTATATGCATTCAGGGTATGTCAGGGAATAGGTACAATGAAACTGCTTACGGGGTAAAGGGCTGCTAAGTGTATCAGATACGACAACCCATAGCAGGGGGCTTTTTCGATTTTCTTCTTCCCGTTGTGTGAATGAATTCGCAGCTACAATCTGGCCTTTAATCCTGTTTTTGGTGCCAATTCTAAGGCCCTGTTAATATTTGAGGCCGTGGATCAGTGCACTGAGATGGTCAGTCACTGTTTTGATGGACACGGGCTCAGTACTGCCAACAACAAAAGCTGCTCTGTGTTCTTCATCTGTTAGCGGTTCGTGATTTTCCTGCTGATGGAGCAGAACACTTAGTGATGCCTCCGAGGCATCGCTGCCGTGTATTTGTCTTTCAGTAATGCGTTGTTCCAGTATTGCATACTCAGCATGGCAGTCAATAATACAGTAAGGTATACCCAGTGTGGAGGCAAGCTGGGCGAATTGCTTACGTTGTTTCGCCTGTAAAAAGGCCGCATCAACGATTACCGATTTGCCTGCAAGGAGTATATCTCCTGCAAGCCTTCGTAGATGATCATATGTTTTTCGGGATGCATGCTCATCATAGATACCCTTGTTGATTTCAGATTGGCTTTTTTCGTCGGGTTCTATTTTATGTAGACGCCTTCGTTCGATATCGGAGCGAATCCGTATCATCGGTAAGGCTTCTAAAATATATTGGCTAACCGTTGTTTTACCTGAGCCACTGAAACCATGCATAATGATGTTTCCGGTCAGTGATATAGCGGTTACCCAGCGCGACATAATTTTTGCATTGCTTGTATATGGCATCTATTTCTGATTGAGACATCCCTTCCTGCCCAAGTCTAAGCGCATTAACTTTTGCACGTACCATAGCGCGATAGGCTTTATAAAACTGAAATACATTAAGGTGGCTATAGTCACCGGTAAGTTCAAGGTATTTATTTTGGAAACGACCGGCAAGATCTGGTCTCTGATGATCTTCCAGATCCATAACAAGGAATGCAATTTCACTGAGGACATCAATCCAGCGCAGATTCGCGCTGAATTCGATACAGTCAAAAGGAATGATTTCTTCGTGCAACAGGATTATGTTTCCGAGGTGTAAATCACCGTGACACTCACGAATAAAGCCATCCTGTTTGCGTTGTTGAAATACCGTTTGCAGACTGATGAAAGTCTCAGTACTCCATCTCTCTATTGCATCCAGCTGTTCCAGGATTTCTGTGTTCTGAACATGATGACGAATTTGCCTGAAGTTCTCTTTTACCTGTTCCTCAATAACAACTAGTGTACCGAATTCAGACTTGGTTTCTGCCACTTCTGCTTGCTGATGGAGACGGGCAATGCTTTTTGCGAGCCAGTCCATGTGGGTTTTTCTAAGACCACCCGTATTAATCATGTTGCTGAGGAGGTTTTCTGTCGGAAATTGTTGCATCTTTACGGCGTATTCCAGTACCTTTCCAGTGCCGTTTATGACGGGCAGTTCTTCACTGTCTGTGATGGTGACGACATCCAGGTAGAGCTGTGGAGCAAAGCGCCTGTTGAGTCGCAACTCTTCCTCGCAGTAATGTTTGCGTTTCCCTAGCGATGAAAAGTCGAGAAAGCCAAAGTCCACCGGTTTTTTGATTTTATAGGCAAAGTCTCCGGTGAGTATTATCCATGAGATATGGGTCTGTAGAAGCTCGATTTTGTCTACAGTATGGTTGTAGACCGATGGGTTTAGCAGCGCATTGATGAGGTTAGCCATATTAGCCCGAGCCTGTGCCTAAATGAGTAATTCTACTCTGGGTTTGGCATTGTTGCTGTCGTCGTATTGAGGTGCACATAGAATCAGGCGTCCATCATTGATTTTGAATTTTGAAACCAGATAATCCTTAATTGCTTTTTGTCTCATTGAGCCGAGCTTACGTAATTTATCAATCTGTCGTTGAGACAATCCAGCAGGACTTTTTTCTTTTGACGAACCCGTTGTAAGAGACAGGTCAGTAGCGGTTGTGTATGCACAGATCTGCACATCAATTTTAGGCCTGTCCAGCATGACCTTGCCCAATTTCCCCAGATAGTCTTTATGCCTGCTGCTCAGGACACTATCGCCTGCTTCAAATACGACGGGGTCGAGATTTATTTTTCCCGCCTGCTTGCCAACGGCCTGACCCACCATAATTAATGCGCCATAGGGTTGAAAAGCATAAAGAAGATAGGTTTTCATCCCCACTGTTGTGGCCTTTTTTAACACTGTACTGAGAACCTGGCCAATTCCAATATCGATTTCATTTAGCTTACCGTCGATGGGTATTTCAAGCTTAATATTATCATTCTTGTCACGCAACATACTGAGTGCCTTGTCCAGTGGCATCCCTATGCTGCCTGTATTTTTCCTGACGATTGTTGCATCCGCCTCGTCCATCCTGAGTTTTTTCATGAAAAAGGAATTTTTTGCATTGATTCTGCCATCACTAATCAAAATTTTTGAATCGAAGTCAAGCTGGCCAGCGCGAATTAAATAACCTGTCGATGAGACGGTATACGGTGACAATGTAACCATATTCAGGTTATCAAGATTGATCTTGAGGTCGATGCCAGGTGGCTTCTCAAAAGGGTTGAGCGAGCCGTCGACGGCCAATGTGGCGTAATTGTTAAGTTTGCCATCCAGCTTGATTGTAGCGGCCTGATCAGGCTTATTGCTGTCCATGTCCGTAATTTTCAGGGTAGCGATATCAAGCGTAGATTCAAAGGCAGGTGAGACCGTTTTATCGGTAAATCGAATCTTGCTGTTGTCCTCGACACTGAGTTCAGAAATTTTGATCCCAAAAGATTGGCTAGAAGGCGCTTTTTCGGGACTGGCCTGAGTTTGCCTTATTTCTGCCCCTCTCTTTGCGCCAAACTCTTTGCTGGCCTCATCTGATGCCTGTAAGTCACTGATGACATTGATTGAACCCTCTTTATCGCGCACAAAACTGGCTGTCAGTTTACCCATCACTACGTTCCGCATTGCCAGTCCGTTGCCATCATAATTGAGGTCAGTGATAATGCTCTCACCTATGGCGATGGCAGGCGACTTGCTAGCCTGTTTTTGTATAAGGCCTGTTTCCTTAACAGTAATGCTGTTGATTGTTACCCGCTTAAGACTCTTTGCCTGGACACCCTCTACATCCAGGTCGTTAATAGTCAATAGGGTCAGTTCGTTAGCTGTGTCCCTTATAAGTGTTCCCCTGGCCTGAATATTCATAGTAGCGTTTAAGCCGGTTACTTCATTTGTTATTTGCAATGACAGTTGGGGATTCAGGCTTATTTCCTGTTGCTGGATAGAGAGATTCTGTTTAGCCAGGTCGAGTGCGAGTTCTTTAGCATTCAGCTTGCCGTCAAGTTTGATTATTTTCAGAGGGCTGTCTGGTTGATTTTTAAACGACAGATTCCCGTCCCACTTAAGTTTAGTACTCGCTATAGCAAAATTCTTAGTGCCCACATTGAGGGTATTTATTGTGGTGTTGCCGGTGTAGTTGGCAGCAAGGCCCTTATCCGGTGAGCTAGAGACTGAAAATTTGCCTGACAGGTCAATGAGGCCAGCAAACCTGTTAAGTAAGTCGGTAGTTAGCCCGGCAAATTCACTGAGGTCAATACCCTGAATCGAGATGTTCCCCCCAGCCTTCAGTTCAGGCGTTAACTGATCCAGGCGTATTCCGGCATTAATGTCTGATTTGTTGAAGTGGGCTTTCAGGTCGAGTTTTGCAGACTGCTTACCCGGTTTCGTCGTTAGATTCTGCAGGGTAACACTGTCGAGAAAGAGACGGGTTGTTAGCTGAGGACTTACATACTGTATCACGCTCTCATTGAGAGCGATTGTCCCCAGGCTCAGCCACCAGATAATCTTTTTCTTTGTTTCCTTTCCGGTCTCTCCGCCGGGTGTCTTGTTTGAGCTTATCAGGAGGTTACCGATGCGAAGCTTGCCATCAGCAGTTTGTTCAATAGTGACCCCAACTTTGTCCAGCGCCGCGGTTTTTATAATAATACCCTTTTTGAATAAGGCCGCAAGACTGACATCCAGGTATATCCTGGAACTTGAAATAACCGTGTGATCATTAATTCTCACATCGAGTCCATAGACCGTTGCTGTACCGGTGAACGGATTGAAGTCGATATTTTCTATGGAAACACTGTCAGCAACATTTTCCAGCAACCAGGACTTCATTGTATTGCTAATGATGAAAGGCAGTGCCGTTAAAATAAGCACAATAATAATGACAAAAACAGAAATTACACGAAACCAGCTTCTTTCCCAGATTGGTTTAGCTGATTTTTTATTATTATTAGTCATAGCGAAGATCTTACAGGAAGTCCAACAGCCATTGCATCAAAAGATCTTCAGCACAGGACAGGGAGGACACAGAGAAAGAAAAAGGCTTGTTGTTTTGTGATTAGTGTAGAAACCTTCACCCTAACGTATACAGTTCTTGCAGGGTTACCTCTGTGCTCTCTGTGTCTTCAGTGGTGAAAGATTTTAGGTTTCTTCCTGATTTTTGTTGAAGATGAACACGCCATCTGCCGCATCGACTTCAATCCGGTCACCCGGCAGGAATTTCCCGGCCAGGATCTCCTGAGCGAGAGGGTTCTCTACCTCATTTTGTATCGCGCGTTTCAGTGGCCTGGCACCGTAAACCGGGTCATAGCCTTCTGCAGCGATAAGGTCGAGTGCAGCCTCTGTGAATTTCAATTCAATATCCCTGTCTGTCAGCCGATTGCCAAGATATTGCGTCTGGATTACGGCGATGCCTCGCAACTGCTCACGATTCAGCGGATGGAAAACGACGATTTCATCAATTCGGTTGATGAATTCAGGGCGGAAGTGTGTCCCAACGATATTGAGTACGGATTCCTTCATTTGTGCGTAGTTATCCTCACCGGACATTTCCTGAATGATATCAGAGCCCATATTGGAGGTCATAATAATGACGGTATTGCGGAAATCGACTGTCCTGCCATGACCATCTGTCAGGCGGCCTTCATCCATGACTTGCAGAAGGATGTTGAAGACGTCTGGATGCGCTTTTTCTATCTCATCAAGAAGAATAACGGCATAAGGCTTCCTACGCACAGTCTCAGTCAGGTACCCCCCTTCTTCGTAGCCGACATAGCCGGGCGGGGCGCCAATCAGACGTGCAACAGAGTGTTTCTCCATAAATTCGGACATGTCAATTCGAATCATGGCTTCCTCTGTATCAAACATGAAATTAGCCAGTGCCTTGGTCAGTTCGGTTTTACCGACACCTGTTGGCCCGAGAAACAGGAAAGAGCCTGTTGGTCGATTGGGGTCAGACAGACCAGCACGTGAGCGCCGGATGGCATTTGAAACGGCGATGATAGCTTCTGACTGACCGATGACACGTTTACCGAGGGCATCCTCCATTCGAAGTAGTTTGTCACGCTCGCCTTCCAGCATCTTCGAAACAGGAATGCCTGTCCATTTCGAGACAATTTCGGCTATTTCCTCTTCGGTGACCTTGTTTCGCAGCAGGGTCATTTCTGTGTTTTCAGCAGCTGCCTCGGCTCTTTCCAGCTGGTTTTCTAATTCAGGAATACGTCCGTATTGAATCTCTGACATGCGACCCAGATCACCAGCACGGCGGGCATTTTCAAGTTCATTGCGAGCGTTTTCCAGTTCTTCCTTGATATGGGTTGCACCTTGTACAGAGGATTTCTCCGCTTTCCAGATTTCATCCAGATCGGAGTATCTTCTCTCCAGCTCAGAGATTTCTGCCTCCAGATCGACCAGGCGTTTTTTTGATGCATCATCGGTATCTTTCTTTACTGCCTCACGCTCGATCTTGAGCTGAATCAGGCGACGATCAAGCTTGTCCATTTCTTCCGGCTTGGAATCGATCTCCATACGAATCATGGCACCGGCTTCGTCAATCAGATCAATCGCTTTATCTGGGAGGTTGCGATCTGCGATATAGCGATGGGACAGCGTGGCGGCGGCAACCAAAGCCGGATCGGAAATATCGACACCGTGATGAACCTCATAGCGTTCCTGCAGTCCACGAAGGATGGCAATCGTGTCTTCAACACTGGGTTCATTGACCAGTACTTTCTGAAAACGACGTTCAAGTGCGGCATCCTTTTCGACATATTCACGGTATTCGTTCAACGTGGTCGCGCCAACACAATGCAACTCACCACGAGCCAGCGCCGGTTTCAACATATTGCCGGCGTCCATAGAACCTTCTGCCTTGCCAGCACCCACCATGGTATGTAATTCATCAATGAACAAAATGACATTGCCTTCTTGCTTGGCCAGGTCATTCAGTACAGCCTTCAGTCGTTCCTCAAATTCACCACGGAATTTTGCACCGGCTATCAGAGCCCCGAGGTCAAGTGAGAGCAAACGTTTGCCACGCATACCTTCGGGGACCTCATTGTTGACGATGCGTTGAGCCAGGCCTTCAAGAATAGCTGTTTTACCGACTCCGGGTTCACCAATCAGTACCGGGTTGTTCTTTGTACGGCGTTGTAATACTTGAATAGTACGGCGAATTTCATCATCGCGCCCAATCACCGGGTCAAGTTTATTCTGCTCAGCACGTTCGGTCATATCAATGGTGTATTTCTGCAGTGCCTGGCGCTGTTCTTCCGCGTTAGGGTCGTCGATATTTTCACCCCCACGCACATCATCAATCGTTTTTTCTATCGCACCACGAATGGCACCTGCTTTGCGCAAAAGGTCACCAAGCATGTTTTTATCATCTACCGCTGCGAGGACAAAAAGTTCACTGGAGATATACTGGTCATTTCGCTTTTGTGCCAGCTTATCGGTAACATTAAGCAGTCGGCCGAGGTCACTAGAAAGATGGACTTCACCCGCTGTTCCTTCTACCGTAGCGAGACGATCCAGTGCAGCATCCAGATTGGAACGTAAAGCGGCTATATTGACGCCAGACTGCGCCAGAATAGGGCGTATGCTACCCCCTTCCTGATCCATCAGGGCAGCCATCAGATGAACCGGTTCTATGTATTGATTATCACGCCCAACCGCCAGGCTCTGCGCATCCGCAATCGCCATCTGAAATTTACTGGTTAGTTTATCCATTCGCATGGTTTTAAATCCTCAAATATATATTTTCTGCACATTATATGGGGGTAGATAGAATGAGTTCCAAGATTGGAAATGAAAGTGCTCATTTTTCAGAGTTCAACGTTCAGTAAAAAAATCAAAATTTCTGGAAACTGTCTCTATTTATTCCCCAACCATAGCCGCTTCTCGCCCACGTTTTTCATTAACAGTAAACAGGACGATTAAGCCAATAACAAAAAACATCAACGTAGAGAATATGGCCTGGCGGTGGTTGCCCCCACTGTACCAGGCGATGAGTCCATAGCTTATGGGGCCGATGATGGCGGCCAGTTTGATTGACAGGCCCCACAGGCCAAAAAACTCAGCCGAGCGGCCAACCGGGGCAAACAGGGCCACCAGGGCGCGTCCGGCAGACTGGCTAGATCCCATGGCCAGACCAATTAAATTTGCGGCAATCCAGAATTGAGTCTTTGTCTCACCTTGCCATGCGATGGTAATGGCGAGTATCCATATTAATAATGTCAGTTCCAGGGTGCGTTTAGCCCCCAGTTGATCCTGAAACAGGCCAAAGAAAAATGCGCCTATCGCAGCGGTGATGTTAACCACCATGATCATGATGATGTTTTCTGTGGTGGAGAAGTACATGACTTCCTGGGCATAAATGGCTGCAATGACGATAACGGTGTAGACGCCGCTGCTGAAAATACACAATGCCAGAAGGAAACGAAACAGGTCACGAAACTGGTGTCTGTGCTGCAGAGTTTGTCGCAGTCTCAAAAAACCGATTCGAGTATAACTGGAAATGGAAGCAGGTAAATCCTGGCTAGCCTGTTGTCTTTCTTTCAAGAAGAGAAAGGTGGGTGCGGAGGCCATGGCAAAGACCAGGGCAGTAATCCATAAAGTGACCGGGACATATTGTTCCGCTGTTTGCCCCAGTGACTTGACTGCCTCGATATAGGCCAGGCTCACGGCGAGTACCAGTAATCCACCGATATATCCCAGTGCCCAGGACAGGCCCGATACCTTACCAACTTTATCCGGCGGGGCAATTTCAGGCAGAAAAGCAGCAATAAGATTCTCACCCGTACCAAACAAAAAGGCTGAGCCGGCCAGAAAAATCATACTGAGTAAAAGCTGGTCCGGCCCGGTAAATCCCAGCAGAATCGTCATCGCTATGCAACCTACGGTGGCATAGGCAAGCATTTTCTTTTTCGATGCGGAGTAGTCTGCAATTGCACCAAGGACAGGAGCCGTAATAAGTATCAATAGATTGGCAACACCTATGGTCATACTCCACAACAGGGTTCCTGTGCCATCGATAGTGCCATCTGCCGTGGCGGCGATAACCCCAACGAAATAGGCACTGAAAATTGCCGTTAAGACTACTGTTGTATAGCCGGAATTGGCAAAGTCATACATCGCCCATGAGATGAGTTCTCTGCGTGGAGCTAATTCCCTGATGGTGAGAGTCATGCGCTATTATCTATGTTTTCATCTCTCATCGGCCTCTGAACAACTGGAAAGAATTAACATAAATTCATTATTATTGCCTGTATAGATGTTTTGTGGTTTAAATCCTGCTTTGCTCAATAATTGCCGTATGGAATCTGCTGTATATTTACGACTGTACTCCGTTACGATGTGTTCCCCTTCTTCAAATTCAATTTTTAGATCTATGTCATGAAGCGTCACGGTTTGCTGACAACAGGACAGCAATCGCATTTCGATACGGGAATGTTCAGTATCAAAAAAGGCCTGGTGTTTAAACTTTCCCTTGTTAAAGTTGCCATCAAGCGCCTGGTTAAGAACATTGAGTACGTTCAGGTTGAAGGCCGCTGTGTGGCCCCTGTTATCATTATAGGCGGCATTTAAAATAGCATGATCCTTGACCATGTCAACACCTAGAAGAAACCAGTCGCTGTCTTTAATGGTATTCCTTACACCCCTGAGAAATCCAATTGCTTCATTCTCAGAAAAATTACCCAATGAGCTGCCAAGAAATACATAGAGGCTACGTTTATGGCCATTCTTGAAATGATCCATCCCATCCAGAAAGTCGCCATGCCAGGCATCAATAGATAACTCGGGATATCTTTCAATCAGGCGATCGCCGGCTTCAACAAGAATTTCTTCGCAGACATCCAGTGGCAGGTAGTGCAACCCGGCATATTGTTGGTGAGCCGCCTGGATGAGGAGTTCCGTTTTTTCTGATGTCCCACTGCCATATTCAACAATGGCAGTGGGACGTGTTATTGCAATGATTTCATCGGCATGCTTTTTCAGAAGGATTGATTCTGTGCGCGTCAGATAATACTCCTCAGTCTGGCATATCTGATCAAATAGCTTTGAACCACGCTCGTCATAGAAGTATTTTGGTAGCAGTACCCGAGGCTCTGACATTAGCCCATGACGAACATCCTCAGCAAGGGAATCCCGGTGCTGGGCTGATGATAATCGATTTAACTGGAATCGTCCTGTATCTAATTCTACTGCTTCCTGCATGGCTTTCCTTTGTTTTTAATTTTTTTTCACTATACTGAATGACCAGACATAAATAACTAAGTTCCTAAAAATATTATGTGCAGACTTGCAGCTTATATCGGTCCGGCCCTGCGACTTGAAGAATTGCTACTCAAGCCGGAGCATAGTTTGGTGAAACAATCCTGGGCACCAAGAGAAATGATGGAAGCCAGGCTTAATGCAGACGGTTACGGTTTTGGCTGGTTCGATCAGCTTGGTAAGCCGTTACGGTATCGCCAGACCATGCCTATCTGGACGGACCCGAACCTTCCAGAGCTAGGTCGTGGGCTTGAATCTGAAACGTGGGTAGCGGTAGTGCGTAGCGCGACCACAAATATCCCGATTAACCTTGCTAATACTATGCCCTATGCGGATGAAAAGTTTCATTTCATGCACAATGGTTACATAAATCAATTTTCCCGGACGTTAAGGTCATGTCTGCGGCGTGAATTTAAGCCTGAGTTTGAAGATTTGATTGAAGGCAATACCGATTCAGAGCACCTGTTTATCCTATTCAAGCAGATCATGTGGGAAACGGGTAGTAATGATCCGGCTTCTGTTTTGATTGAACTGGTTGCCCGCCTAAAAAGATGGTTAAAGGATGAACGGGGTCTATTGAATATTATCATCGCTATACCCGGAAAAGTCTGGGCCTTGCGATGTGCAATCAATGGTAACTGTCCTTCATTATATTATTCGGTAAATCCACCGCTTTTCCCTGGCGGAAGCCTTGTCGCTTCTGAGCCGTTGACAGATGATGATGACTGGACAGAAGTAGCAGCTCAGTCATTAATGATTTTTGATGTCTGTAATGAGCCGGAAAAAATACATTTGTGAACACGGCTGTCCCGTTAACGCCACATCGTCATGCCGGGCTTGACCCGGTATCCAGTAAGTCCTTGAAACTGCTGGATTCCGGCCTGCGCCGGAATGACAACCCCATTGGGTTCCCTGCATCCCAAGCACGACGACAACGACAGCAAAATAAGATCAGGTTAACGGGACAGCGGTGATTTGTGAATAAAGTGCTTTCAGATCGACTATCGTCTTTGCATGGTCGGCTGATAAAACAGTTTTTCTCCTGTTCTGTGGATGAACCACGTATTCAGTACCACCCTGATCTCAGTCCGTTAGGCTGGCATCTTGCGCATATTGCATTTATCGAACAGTACTGGTT
>JAADJE010000086.1 GCA_013150915.1 Gammaproteobacteria bacterium | reverse complement strand
CAGTAAGTCGTTGAAACCGCTGGATTCCGGCCTGCGCCGGAATGACAACACCATTGGGTTCCCTGCATCCCAAGCACTACGACAACGACAGTAAAATAAGATCAGATTAACGGGACTGCAGTGAGAAAAAAATTGCTCTTTAACGGAAAACTGAATACTGAAAAAAGATTTAGTTGTCAACACTTCCTGCTTATGCATAGCAAGGCCCCCTAAAGCATCAAGGCAATTCTATTATTGACACCCACTGTAAAAAAAATAGCTGGGCCAGTATTAATGCACCAAGCAGACGCCTGTCGGACTAAGGATTCTTGACATAAGCATTGGGCCGCAAATAAAACCACCAGTTCAGCAAGAGACAAAGTGCGTAGAATATCGCAAATCCGTAAAGGGCATATTCTGGTGTCGTGGCCTTGATTTGCTCACCAAACACCTTGGGTATAATAAAGGCACCATAGGCGGCAACAGCCGATGTCCAGCCCAGCACCGGTCCTGCCTGTTCTGCGTTGAACACCATGGCGGTGGTTCTGAATGTTGAACCATTGCCCACACCCGTAGCCGCGAACAAGATAATAAATAAACCAAAGAATGGCCAGAAATACAGTTCCGGAGTAGGTGACTTATAGGCCGCCGCCATGAAATAGGCGACACCCAGGGCACAAACAATCATTACGATGGAAACAATTTGTGTGACCTTTGCACCCCCTACCTTATCTGCAATCTTGCCTCCCACTGGCCGGATCAGGGCACCGATAAACGGACCCATCCAGGCAAACATCAGGGCGCTGGGTCCGTTAGGATTCAATATATCATGTACCAACACACCATCAGGACCTGGAACATGCGTGTACCCAAAGATTACCTTGATCGCCAATGGGAAGGCCGCCGAATAACCAATAAATGAACCGAATGTCATGGTGTAGATTACGGTCATGGCCCAGGTGTGTTTATTTCCAAAGATCTTATATTGTCGCTTCAGATTTTCCTGCAATCCACCCCTGGTGAGATAGCGCATCAATAATACTGTCGCGGCAATAACCGCTGGCAAGACAATCCACTTACTTAGCAGCCCTATCCCTGTCGGGGGAGGAAGAAGGAGATACAGACCCGCCATGGCCGTTGCAAATGCAATTGCCAACAAGCCAGTGATTTTCGAAAATGCCTGTAGGGGTGAACCCGGGTGTGGTGTAACCGTTTCAGTCACGATATTGTTCATACCAAACCAGCCAGCAAAGGCAAGTGGAATCAGTAATAACAACCAGACAAATCCAGCATTGTGGATATAGGTATCGGTTCCTGCAGGTATTTTACCGATCAGGGTGCCACTGCTATTGACCAGTTCCATTGCATCACCACCAAAAATACCTATGGTCATCACCAAAGGCACCAGGATCTGCATGGTGGTAACACCGAAATTTCCGAGACCAGCATTGAGGCCCAGCGAGGTTCCTTGCACGCGTTTCGGAAAAAAGAAACTAATATTAGACATGGAGGAGGCAAAGTTACCGCCACCAAAGCCAGAAAGTAACGCTAGAATTTGAAAGATAAACAGCGGAGTATCTTTACTCTGTAAAGCAAAGCCCACGCCAATGGCAGGGATCATCAACAAGGCCGTAGTGAAAAAAATTGTATTTCTTCCACCCGCGATGCGGATAAAGAAAGTACTGGGAATTCTCAGGGTGGCGCCAGCCAAACCGGCAATAGACATGAGGGTAAAAAGCTCTGGTTGCGAAAACGGAAAACCCAGATTGAGCATTTGGACAGTGATGATGCCCCACATCAACCAGACTGCAAATCCGCATAACAGGCTAGGGATAGAAATCCAGAGATTTCGCGTCGCTATCTTTTTTCCCGTGGACTCCCAAAATTCGTTGTCTTCAACGTCCCACTTTGTAATATCACTCATTGTTTAATCTACTCATTAAGTTATGCTGTATTTCTATCGGCGGTTTTTCACCCATCATATCTTGAATTCATCCTCTGGGTGCTCCTTACGCTCCATACGCATAATCGTATTGTGCATCCAGAACAGGCAGACAACCGAAAGGACCCATATAAACATCCAGGCGCTGGTCCACAGGCCCGTGTACTCTAATAAATATCCGAATATGATGGGGCTGAAAAACCCTCCCAGGCCCCCAAGCACACCGACCATCCCGCCAACTACACCGACCTCATCGGGATAGTAATCGGGAATAAGCCTGTACACGGCGGCCTTACCAACCCCCCAGACACTGCCTAATATGAGCACAAAGCCGGCAAAGATCCACACATTGGCCTGGAAGTAGATCCGGGTTACACCCTTGGCGAGCAGTTCTCTACGCTTGACCTCCTGGCCCACCTCCACAACGGGTTCCTGCCAGGTGGATTTGGTTGGAAAAACCACGATGTCATCTTCCAGTTCTTCAAATGATCGGTCATTTTCCTTGAGGTGATATTCTTTATCATTAACAACAACACGATTTTCGGTTACGGCAGTCACCGTACCTGGAATCTTGTTCATAATCCCCTTGCCAGGGGAATAGATGTCCATTTTCGGTATGATAAGCATAAAACTAATGGCAATGGACAGACCCAGAACCCAGTACATCACCGCCCTGCCGCCCCACCTGTCGGACGCCCAGCCACCCGCTGCCCGGATCACTCCAGAGGGAAAACTGAACAGGGCAGCCAGAATGCCGGCCGTCACCAGCGGCATGTAATAGACATTGACGAAGTAGGGGACCAGCCACTGGGAAAAGGCGACAAAACAACCGAAGACCAGAAAATAATACAGACCAAAACGCCATACCCGCATATCTTTTAATGGCCTCAGCATTTGAATAAAACTTTTTCCATGGGCGCGCGGTTTTTTATTCTCGGCAAAAATAAAAAACACAACGCCCATGATAACCAATACGGCGGCATAATAAACAGGCAGCTGACGCCAACCTTCAATATTGGCGCCATCATCAGTAAAAATGTTCAGGAGTGTTGGCGCAAAAACCAGCGTCAGTGCCGCTCCCGCGTTTCCAGCACCAAATATACC
This sequence comes from Gammaproteobacteria bacterium, assembly GCA_013150915.1. Lineage (GTDB taxonomy): Bacteria > Pseudomonadota > Gammaproteobacteria > BMS3Bbin11 > BMS3Bbin11 > BMS3Bbin11. The sequence continues at coordinate 3,834 of JAADJE010000086.1, read as the reverse complement.
CAGGGCCGTACCCTGGTTTTTTTTCGGGTACCACACGGAAGTATAGGCAATACCAATGGCAAAACTCACGCCAGCCAGGCCAAAACCAAAACCCAGAATGGCAAATTCCCAAAAGCCGTCCGCATAGGACAACATATACATCGGTATGGCGACGATGAAGAGCAATGACGAATAAACAGGTTTACCGCCAAATTTATCCGTCAACATTCCTGCGGGCAGGCGGAAAATCGAACCCGTCAGGACCGGGATACCCAGCAACCAGCCGATTTCCACAGGCCCCCAGTCATACACCTGATTTGAAACCAGAAAAGTGACCAGAACACCGTTGAGCATCCATACTGCAAAACAAATTGTAAATGCAGTGGTGCTTAAAAACAGAGCTTTGTGCGATTTAGCAGTAGCAACTTTTTCCACGGTGATCCTTTTTCGTTATCACCTAGTTATTCTTTGGGCGGGTAACCTGCCATGCCGTTTCAGGTTTACGAACCTGATCCTTGTCCCAATTCCACATAACAACCTGATACCGGCGCCAGATATAGTGGAAGGGTGCCACCAGAAAATGCACCAAACGTGTGAAGGGGATTAACAGAAAAATCAGGAACGCACCAACGATATGGAGCTTGATCACAACAGGCAGGGCACTGACTGCATCGATCTGTGGATTCAACTTGAAAATAGACCATAAATAGGGTGATAGATCTGCTGCAAACCACGACGAACCCCAGCGATAACCCAACGCGATCCAAAGGCCCAGGATAATTTGAAGCAATATTATTACTTCGATGGCAACATCCATTCGATTAGTAACCATTTTTAATCTTGGATTAAACCACCGTCTAAGCATCAAGATCGTCAAGCCTAGAAATACGGATATGCCAAAAGTAAAGCCAATTCCTTCATGCAGGATGAGACGTAAAGGATTGCTGTTCCATCGCAATACATCATCCGGAAATAAAAAGACAAGCAAATGACCGAGGAATATTATTATTATCCCGAAATGGAAAGGGACGATACCCCAAAAAACCTTCTTCCCCTCAAGAAACTGTGAGGACAGGCTTGAAACTTTATACGGAGTCGATTTGTAACGGTAGATTGTCCCGACGAAAAAAACGACTATAGCGATATATGGGAATGCAATAAATAGAAATTCATTTAATGAAGTCATCGTATTATCTCTCACTCATATTGCAAGTATCTGAAAAACAGGCACTTGATTGTTCAGCTTTTACTTCTATCTCATTTTCTTTTATTACGGATTGCAAAAAATCACTCGTCGGTTTCGACATAATCTTTTCGTTAAATGAAAAATCCTGCTTGAGCACTTCATACAATGCTTTTAGTGTATATTGGTAAAGCGTTGTAACCTCCATTTGCTTAGAGGGCGCTTCGATCAGAGTCTTGAAGTGTTTCTTGTAGGCCTCATTTTTCTTTTCGACACGTTCCGGAGAAAATTCACTAATCATCATTGAAAGAGCAGGCGCAATGATTTCCTGTACTAGCTCGGCAATCAGCTCATCATCTTTCAATTTCGCCATCAACCGTAAAAGGTTCGGAAGATGGTCTGCCAGTTCGTGTCTACAATCATTACCAACTGCGAGATGTTCCCGGTTCAAATTGGCCAACAGTTCACCCCTTTTGTAGTCATCTCCAAACAGGACATAACCAACATCCAGGGTAGTAGCTGACTGGACATCAAATGTGCGGGTAAACAACTCCTGCATTGTTCTCAATTCTTCTTCGGGGAGGAGATCCAGGAAACGCTCAAGATCGGCTACAGCTTGCGGGTAATTCCCGTTTAGAAGACCAACTGCCTTCCTGACCTTTTGCGGATACTCAAGGTCAGGATAGACAAACAAATCTGCCATTGAGTGATAGTGTGATAATAACGTCACCTTACAGCCCTCTCTTTGCAGTACCTTGCTTGAAACCAAATCCAGTACTTCCCTTTACGTCGCCGGTATTCTCCACCATTTCGATGGCCTGTTCCCGATGTGCTGCTGGCACTACAAATCGATCATCAAATTTGGCAAGTGAGGTCAAATAATAGATCTCATCTGCAAGCTCAGCTGTAAGCCCTACATCATCCAAAGCCTGCTTCGCTCTTTCTTCAGGTATATCTCCAACAGTTTTCCATCTCCGGTGTATTCTTACAGCCATTAACTTCTTGATGCGCAATTTGATCATTTCCGTATCGCCCGCACTAAACAGGTTGGCCATGTACTGTATGGGGAAACGGGCCTGTTCGACAGTCCCCCAGAGTTCTTCGGTACTGGTATCGTAAAGCCAGTTATCTGGCCAGTATTTGGAAATATCCCCCAGCTTTTCTGCCTGCTCAGAGTTATCAACATTCGCCAGTGATGCCATGACAGGCAGCAACGGCGGTACGTAGAACAACATCGGCAATGTCCGGAACTCGGCATGCAGTGGCAATGCCATTCCCCACTTTTTCACGAATTTGTAAATAGGTGATTTTTGGGCTGCCTTGATAGTTGAGTCTGCGACACCGTTCTTTTTCGCCGATGCAATGACTTCCTCGTCAAAGGGATCCATCAGCATGTCCAACTGCTTATCGATCAGTTTGTCTTTGTCCGCTGACGCAATTTCATGAATCTGGTCTGCGTCATAAAGCATGACCCCCAGGTAACGGATACGACCCACACAGGAGTGCATACAAGCAGGTGCATAGCCTGCCTCGATGCGCGGGTAGCAAAGTATGCATTTCTCTGACTTACCGGTGTGCCAGTTGTAATACGCCTTTTTATAGGGGCAGGCCGTGACACACATGCGCCAGGCGCGACAGACTTTTTGGTTAATCAGGACAATGCCGTCCTCCCCTCGCTTGTATATGGCGCCTGAAGGGCAGGCCGCAACGCAACCCGGATTCAAACAATGATTACAAATTCTGGGCAGGTAGAAAAATGCCATCTTCTCCAACTGAAACATCGCCTGTTGCTCCGCAGGCGTAAGGTTCTTCATGTTGACATCATTCCTGGCATAATCCGGTGTACCGCTTAAATCATCATCCCAGTTTGGACCCATCTTGATATCAATGGGTTTGCCAGTAATCAGGGAAACCGGGCGGGCCGTCGGTTGATCGTCACTCGCGGGTGACTCGATCAGATCCAGATATTTGTAAGTAAAAGGTTCATAGTAATCATCGATTACCGGCAGGTGGGGATTGTGAAAAATATTACTCAGGCCCTTTTTCTTGCCCGCACCCTTTAATTTGATGCCATCACCCTTCTTTTCCCAGCCACCTTTATAGATATCCTGATCTTCCCATTTACCTGGATAACCGGTTCCCGGTTTGGTCTCTACATTGTTCCACCACATGTACTCGGCACCTTTACGGTCTGTCCAGATATTCTTGCAGGCAATCGAACAGGTATGACAGCCGATACATTTATCCAAATGAAACACCATCGAAATTTGTGATCGTATATCCATCTTTTTTTTTCCTACATAAAATTTAATTTTAAGAATTTAAAAAACAACCTTATCCATCCTTTTCACAATCACATGTGTATCCCGTTGTGGTGCAATGGGACCCCAGTAATTAAAGTGATAGCTGAATTGACCGTAACCACCGGACAGATAATTGGGCTTCAGGTGAATTCGTGTCACGCTATTATGGCCACCTCCACGCCTGCCGCCACGAAGCTTGGACTTCGGTATACCTACCGTCCTTTCAGGTACGTGGTAGACAATGCATACGCCGCGAGGAATGCGCGCACTTACCACCGCCCGGGTGCAATAGACACCGTGGTCGTTATGCACCTCGACCCAGTCATTATCCTGTATACCCAGTTTTTCGGCATCGACCTCGCTCATCCA
>JAADJE010000108.1 GCA_013150915.1 Gammaproteobacteria bacterium | reverse complement strand
GCGCTCCTACTCCATTCTGTTGTAGGTTTTGACTTTCCTTCCCCCCTTGAATCTTAAACCCCAATCCCCTATAGTCCTCCACCTCAGGATTTCTGCTGGACATCATCCAGCGGAATGAAATGGGAAGCCGGTTCAATTCCGGCGCTGCCCCCGCAACGGTAAGTGAGGGAGGTCTTCTAAGCAGCCACTGTGCTTTACATCGCACGGGAAGGCAGAAGACTTCAACGCTCATAAGCCCGGAGACCGACCTGAGAGATCAAGCCCGATAAGTCAATACGATGTCTTACGGGAACACACTCACTTCTTCAGGTGTACGGCGGGTACACTAAGGACACAAAAAATGCAAAATAATACCCGTATTGCAGCGATTGCTGCATCCCTCTCTACTTTACTTGTTGTTTTACCCACTGCCTCGCTAGCCGATCAGGTTCAAGCGGCCGCTGATGATATTTCTGACAATAAGGTCATTGTTACTGCAACACGTACTGCCAACAATGTCGACCAGGTGCTGGCGACGAGTATGCTCATTACCCGGAAAGAAATACAGGAGAGTCAGTCCCTGACAGTCGCCGACATCCTGCGAACCCGGACAGGCATCGATATTGCCAGCAACGGCGGCCCAGGCCAGACCACGTCAGTCTTTATTCGTGGTGCTGAAAGTGACCATACGTTGATTATGATTGATGGGGTAAAAATGAACCCTGGGACGATCGGTGTAGCGAGCATACAAAACATACCACTGAATATGGTAGAGCGTATAGAAATCATCATGGGGCCACGCTCCACGCTGTATGGCTCTGACGCCCTGGGCGGTGTTATTCAGATATTTACCCGCCGGGGTGAAACGGCCGAAGCAGGCTGGCGTTTTGGTAGTTTCAACACCCAGGAGCTTTCTGCCAGTTACCACCGCAGAGATGGCAACCGACGTATGGGCATCGATTTATCCAGTATGCGAACAGACGGTTTCCCTGCACGTATGGGTGCTAACGATGACAGCCCATACAAAAATGACAGTATCAACCTGAAACTGGGCAGTACCTTTGGCAGTACAGACCTTGATTTCCAGGTGCTAAAAAGTCGTGGACGAACTGATTATTATGATTTCTTTCTAACACCTGTCGCACAGGACTACTCAAACACTGTATCCTCATTAATCGCTAAAATAAAGGCATCGGAAACATGGATAAGCAAGATCAAAGTAAGCTTCTTCGAAGATGAAATTAAGCAAAGGCAGTCAATGGACTTCCTGAAAACCAGGCGCTATGAGCTGGACTGGCAGAATGACATCGCCATCGGTTCCGCAAACCTTCTCACAGCAGGCGTTCAGGCTTATCAGGAAAACGCCCAGTCCCTGTCCTTCGGCCGCGGCTTTGATGAAGATACCGATACCGTTGGGCTGTACGTGCAGGATCAGTTCGAATCCGGCACCAATCAGCTTACCGCCGGCCTGCGCTACACCGATCACAGCTCATTTGATGGCAAAACAACGGGTGAACTAAGCTATGGCTACCAGGCAAATCAGGCGACAAAACTGATCGCATCCTTTGCCACCGGTTTCCGCGCACCGGGCAGTACAGATCGCTTTGGTTTCGGTGGCAACCCGGATCTAAAACCTGAAACATCACAAAACCTTGAGCTAAGTGCCCGCTTCAATCCATCATCTGTTCATCGCGGACGAATCAGCCTGTACCAAAATGAAATTGACAATCTGATCAACTATGTTGACCCAGATGGCTTTGGCGGCCCGGTGCCCGGACGGAATGAAAATATTGACAAGACCCGCACCCGCGGTATCGAGCTCTCCTATTCATTCAACAAAGGACCATACGTGGTCGATGCAGGTGTTACCTACCAGGATCCAAAAGACTTATCCACAGGCAGGCAACTGGCCCGGCGTGCAAAGGAAAAATATAATCTAATCGGACGTTATGTCGGCAGTGATTACTCAGCAAGCGCAGAGCTAAGTTTTACCGGTGAACGCCCGGATTCCGCCTTCAGCAATGTCGTTCTTGATGCCTATACCCTGCTTAACCTGTCAGCAAGGAAATCATTTTCAAAACTGATTAATGTCGGCATCCGTCTGGAAAACATCACAGACGAAGACTACCAGCTGGCAGATGGCTTCAACACGGCTGGCCGTGCAGTATTCCTTGATTTGCGCTATACCAACAGGCCCTAGATGCAATACGGCCGCCCCACATGGCGTAGCAACAAATTCTTATTGGGGTGGTTTGTTCTTGCCTCAGCGCTTGTCCACCTGCTGTTTATCACCTTAGCCGACAACAAGGCTGAACAAACCGTGTATGTAAACCTGTCTGCGCCATTACAGATAACGGTTGTTTCGTCTCGATCTGCGGCAAGAACTCTTCCACAAACAACACCACAGAAACCAGAGCCAGTAACAAAAACTATTCCCACACTAAAAAGGCCATCTGTTCAGGTGGCTAAAGCCACCCTGCCTGAAAAAAATCATGTCAATGACCCTGACAACAGAAGTAAGACAAAGCGCATTACAGAAGTAGCAAAAACGGTACGGGAGCCTGTCAGTATAAAGAATGTACCACTGAACCACCTCCGCCAGCGGCTTAAACAAGCCATCAGGGCAAGATTCACCTACCCACGCATAGCAAGACGAATGGGCTGGGAAGGGCTTGTTGGTATATCATTACATATAGAAGATGACGGCTCGTTGAATCAGGTACAGATCGCCCGTTCATCCGGTCATAAAATACTGGACGAAAACGCAAGAAAAACGATAGAGGGCATTGGGCGGATTCAGGTAGCGTCTAATTTGGCTATTCAGGCCAGTGACACCGAGATTGAAGTGTTGTACAGGTTGACAGATTAACAAACCGCCCATGGGATATAGACTCTCAAAAATCTACACACGCACCGGCGATGACGGCACGACTGGCCTCAGCGATGGTACTCGCATAGACAAAGACTCTCTACGCATAACCGCCATTGGCAGTATCGATGAATTGAATAGCCTGGTCGGGCTAATTTGCAGTGAAGAGATTGATCAGAAGAGCCGTGACCTACTGACCGGAATCCAGCACCACCTGTTCGATATGGGCGGTGAATTAAGCATGCCTGGGCCGAGACTTATGAGAGCAGAATCTGTCACCTGGCTTGAGCAACAACTTGATCGGATGAATGATGAACTCGACCCACTTGAAGACTTCATCCTGCCCGGTGGCTGTAAAGCAGCAGCCGTTTGTCATGTTGCCCGCAGCATCTGCCGGCGTGCGGAACGTAATGCCTTCGGCCTGGCACGAAAAGAAGAAATATCTACCGTAATCACAGACTACCTTAACAGACTATCGGATCTACTCTTTATCCTATCCCGTTATCAAAACAAGATTCACGGGAACAATGATATACTCTGGCAGCATTCATGCAGTAACGAGCAGAAATGACTGAATCCCTACAGAAATTTAGGCAAACCGTGGCGTCGTATTCTATATTGTAGGCATTTATAGTAGTATTCCACCGGGCATCAATTACCCACCTAATACTGTGAGATGAAACATATACAAGGCAAGATAATTATTGGTTCAGCCATCGGTCTGACAACACTGGCGCTGGCCATTGACCACACCCGTCAAATTCTGCCAAATCCGGAACCACAGCAATATACATCTCCTGACTCAGACAAGGCTCAGAAGAACCCCTGCAGTCTGGACGAAGATAACCCCTGTAGTCTGGACGAAGATAACCCCTGTAGTCTGGACGAAGATAACCCCTGCAGTCTGGACGACGATAACCCCTGCAATCTGGATTATTCGGCTTGACTCTGTGTACTGGACTAGTCACTTTGGCCGACCAGGGGAAAATGAGACAGTGGTGATAATACCATGATATCCGAACAGGCTGCCGTCGAAGGCCTTTACCAAAGCCTGGTCGACATGGGTAAACTTGAATCAAATCCGGTTCTGGAGATACTTCCAGAACCGGACAAATTTAAACAGGGGGAGAAATACCGGGCGGGTAATCTTAAATTTCCTGATATGGGACTGCGGGCCTACTATCACAATCACGCTGCCCCTTATATCAAGGAAAACGAACACGGCCATTTTCATATTTTTATCTCAGACGACGTATCTCGAAGAACAGAATACTGGCAACACCTTGCTGCATTGTCCATAGACAGCATGGGCCAGCCACAAAGCTGGTTTTGTGTTAATAACTGGGTGACCGGCGACAAGTGGCTACCAGCAGAAAAGGCAAAATCTGATTTATTGAAACTGTTTCAGCAAGACACAATAAAACTCTCTCCAGTCGAAAGATGGATTTTTTATATGTTAGCTGTCTATTTCCCCAAACTACTTGATCTTCTGGAAAAACGCGACAGTACCATCGAGTCACTGACGACAACAGGCCATACAGAAGACACCTTCAAAGACCGCTCGATTTATTACCTGGCTGAGATGCCTGTTGATTTACTTGATGATCTGACAAAAACGCTTGAATCAAATTCAGCTTAGCCTCCATGTACATCCCGGCAGACCTGCTCAACAGCATCCAGCAAACGCGGCGTCTGGCGAAATGCGGTATCTTCATTAAAACTGATGATTGCTACTCTGCTGCCATCATTAATCTGATAAAAAGATTTTCTTGCAGCCAATTCCAGATCATTGTCCGTAACACTATTTCTCAACAAAATAAATTCTACATCCCGGCTAATAATTGATTCCAAGTCGACGGTGATTGCCGCTTTGTCTTCATCGGCAAATATATTCTTCAGGTTGCAAAGACCGAGGCCTGCCCCGAACGAATGACGATTACTTAGGGCCATCAAAGGTTGTGAGGATATCTCAATAAAAAATCGATGCGCAGGAAGGTTTCTGTATTTCTTAAAAATCTGCTTCCGATGTGTATTGAATTCTGAAATCAGTTTTGACGATCGTTGCTGCCGGTTCAGTAACTCACCAAGAATATTTATCGACTCTGGTATATCTTCCAGTGACTCACTTTTTATACTGACTACCCGTAAACCCAGTTTCTTTAGATTAGCAATATCTGATTCACGCGTACCGCCCTGCCAGGCCAGAATAAGATCAGGCTTAATAGAGAGAATGCGTTCAATGTCCAGGCCGGTTGCTCCACCTATACGCTGAATCTTCTTCACCTGATGCGGGAAATCACTGTACTCGGCCACTCCCAGTAATTGATCTCCTGCGCCTAGAAGATAGACAATTTCTGCAAGATGTGGCGACAGAGTAATAATACGTTGTGGTGCAGATTCTGCAGCCTGCACAGGGATTGTGTTGAACATGACAAGGAGCAACACTAGCCATATTGAAATTCTTTTATCAGACATAATTGAAGATTTTAAACAAAAAGGAGAGCTAATAGTCTTTGCCCATCAGAAACTTTATACGGCTGACATAATGCCGCGTTTGTGAAGGTACACGATACTTTATATCCTCCCAGCCCCCTGCTTTTCCTGTTTGTTTTTTTGTCTTTTTGAGAGCACGTGAAATCTTGCTATGACCCGCGTTGTAACTGGCAAATGCCATATAGAGATTGCTCTCAGGTGTTGTCCTCTCCAGCCTCTTTAGCCAGCGTTTATACAGAATGCGATCGTAAAAGATCCCCGTCGCAATATTCCAGCGAGGATCTTTAAGTGTGCCTGCTGATAGATAAGGACTTTTTTTATGAATATCCGCATAGGTACTGGGTAGAATCTGCATAACCCCGACGGCCCCCATACTGCTGCGAACTTTATTCCGCAGCCCTGATTCAGCTATTCCCTGAGACTTGAACCAGCGCCAGTCGAAGCCTGGCCCGAAATAGCGTTTAGAGTATTTGCGAAAATGCGTATCATATTTTGTCGTCCAGACTTCCGAATTAATATCGTGTCGCTTGCGGCTGACCCCGGCCAGGGCGATACCGGGTATTAGCACTACGAGAACCAGGGCAGTCAGTTTGCTGCCGCCAGGCATCAGTTAAGCCCGAGTCCGATTACCAGCCCCAGTGCAACACCTATCCCGATAAACATCCCCATGACCATCAGGCCGACTGCGATGTTACCGCTCTTTAGCTCAGTGCCAATACTAAAATTGACGGTACTATTAAACAATTTACAACCCAGCCACATAAAAGCCAGCGTGACAAAGCCGCCGCCAATGGCATACAGGAAATTCAGTATGAGTGGATCCATGATTAAAGGCCTCTGCCGGAAAAAAGTTATCAGACGATAGATATGGGATTATGGTAAAGCATAATTATGGAAGATAACAGTTGGAAGTTCCAAGACTAAAGATGGGAAACCAACAGCGTTTGATCGTAAAACCTAATACACATTACTGAGCTTTTCTCGGTAATGTTTCCAGTCAAAACAGGGCCCCGGATCAGTCTTCCTCTCTGGGGCGATATCCGAATGGCCATAAATATTTTCGGCTGTCAGTAGCGGGATCACATCAACAAGCAAGCGGGTCAATTCAGTCAGTGCAATATACTGGGCCTCCTCAAAGGCATCACCATCACAGCCTTCAAGCTCGATGCCGATGGAAAAGTCATTTACCGCATCCCTGCCCAGACAACTGGAAACCCCGGCATGCCAGGCCCGTTGATGCACTGGCACTAGCTGCACCAGTTCCCCGCTGCGAAGAATGAAAAAGTGTGACGAAACATTCAGCTCGGCAATTTCAGTAAAGCAGGGGTGGTCATCAACTGCAAGTTGATTGCAGAAGAATTGCTCTACATAACTACCTTCATACTCGCCTGGAGGCAAGCTGATGGCATGGATAATCAATACTTCAATTTCCACACCCGGAGGACGTGCATCGAAATTAGGCGAAAACACCTGTCGTGCTGACCCGACTAGCCCGGTTTCTGGATCATAGTCGGTTTTTGAAAGATATGTTTTTTGCGATTCCTTGACCATTTCATTGTTCTCAGACTCTGACCATTCAAATGATATGTGAAATCGCCTACAATGCGAAGCCGCTATCTGCGTATGCCCCGGTAGCTCAGCTGGATAGAGCAGCCGCCTCCTAAGCGGCAGGTCGGACGTTCGAATCGTCTCCGGGGCACCATATTAGTAAAGGGGACGGAGGGATTAAATATTAGGCAACTCTGCTTATTTTTTCGCCGGCCTCCCCCTGCTCATCTGCCCTAATTTAATATTATAC
>JAADJE010000075.1:23208-67280 GCA_013150915.1 Gammaproteobacteria bacterium | reverse complement strand
GAACAAGAATAACCTTATGCCGTTTATCCATGAAATATCCTCCAGACGATCTCATCCAAAATCATACGAAGAAATTACCGTTCTTCAACTCGAGTACGAGTATATCAACATCGCGCCAGAAATAAACCGGGACTAAAGGGGTCGGAGTGGAATGGCACTATAAAGGGGTCAAGCCTATTTTACAATGTAAAAAACCGCCAAAGTGATTCTATTTCTGTATTCAACTTCCGTAATTGACCGAAAGTAGCGGTTCCATCCAGTTCCTTGATGTCTGCTTCAGAGATATCTAAGCTGCTTAGTGATTTTTTTCTGACTGGTCTCAAATCAGGCATACGCAAAAACTGCTTTTACCCCTTTAATCTCCTGTTTTATTTCTGTTGTTGGGTTAGGGCCCGTTCCAGCATGGGCAATTCTTGTTCTACAACACTCCATATCATATCTAAATCGACCCCCAGATAATCATGAACAAGAATGTTTCGAAAACCAGAAATTTGTTTCCAGGGAATATCTGGATAGGCTTTCTTCATGTCGTCGGCTATTCGTTGGCTTGATTCAGCCATAATTTGAAGGTTTCTTATAACGGCATCCTGTACAAGTCGCGATGCGTAAAACTGCTCCTTGCTTTCAATATATTCATTAATGCGGAGGATACTATTCAACATGTGATCAATATAGACAGAATCATCTTTTGCGCTCATAACGGTCTCGCTTCATGCAGCACCTTTTCTCTAATTCTGGGGTGTAATGATTTTTCCGTCACGACATCAACCTTGCGATGTGTCAATTCTGTTACATCTGCCAGGAACCCGCCTAAAGCCAAACCCGATTTACCCTTCTCGATGTCAACCAGTAAATCCAGATCACTATCCTGCCTGGCTTCATTCCGAGCCATAGATCCAAACACTCGCACATTTCGCACACCATTTTCTTTTGCAAGGGATAAAATCTGGCTCCGATATTGCTCAACAATATCGCTCATCTTTGTTTGGATGCCTTTGCTCTCCTCCATGACCTGGTCAGTGAGCTTTTGTAGAATAAGGCGCAATTCTTCATAAATCGGGCACTCTACATTCGCCCGGTACTGCACCTGATTACCCACAGTCTCCTTCAGCAACACGCCAGCTTCAGCCAATCTGGCCAATTCCTTATGCAGGGTGCCAGCAACCGTCCCTGTCATTCGAGCAATTTCCCGCACGTGATACCGCTCATCAGGATGGAGCAACAACAGCCCCAGTACACGTCTGCGATAACCCTTAAAAAGTAACTTTTCCAGCTTGGATGACACGATTGGCCTCTAATGTTGCTTTATTTGCTACGATTGTAGCTTTTTTTACTATGTAAGATAAGGGGGTAAGCCTATTTTACTGTGTAAAAGGTCTTTCCAATGTTCGTACTTTCTATTTCGCACCTGAGCTTGTTGATTAAAAATGATGCAACCCCTGGAAAATCAGTTTCAAACCACGATTTATTCAACTTACTGGTTTATTGATCATTCTCCCAAGTCCTGGTTTCAGAGGCAATGAGGGAAAAACAGATTAAAGATGAAGGAGGAAAGGGAGAAAGGAGCGAACTGCGGTTTAAAGTGTAAAGTGGAAAGGTTAAAGGAAGATCAAAATCGCGGATGTCACGGGGTCAGGGGAAAATCGGACTAGAGTGGGCTAATTTGAAGGTTCTCAGTAGACCGTGTAGACGGCCTACTGATACCAGGCTATATGGCGGAGAGGCAGGGATTCGAACCCTGGATGGGCTACAAACCCATGCCGGTTTTCAAGACCGGTGCATTCAACCGCTCTGCCACCTCTCCGTATTGCGCGCGAGTTTGCCTCAACTCGCTTCAGGAAACAAGATTAGCGTGGCTAATTTATGGCAATAGTGGTGATATTACCCCTTTCTTTTTCCCTGGAATTTCTTGATATAATGGAACTCTACCCCCAGATACTAATCTGATGGGATGTCTTCCTGGAGGGCATCACTGTAAACACTACGGAGAATTAATATGAACCCGAATTACGCTGCCGTTTCCCGTCCGCGCCTGAACGCACTGGAAGCCAATAAAGTACTGAAGAACACCTACATGCTACTGTCAGCCACACTGGCCTTTAGTGCCGTTATGGCTATGGTATCAATGTATATCAATATGCCGCCTATGGCCTATTTGATTTCAGTTATCGTTGCGATGGTTCTGGGCATATTTGTCCTGCCAAAAACAGCTAATTCTTCTACTGGTATCGGTGTTCTTTTCCTGATCACGGGCCTGCTGGGATTTGGTCTTGGCTCTATCCTTACTGTTTATATGGCCATGGCCAATGGCCCACAGATAATTGCGACCGCCCTCGGTGGTACCGGCATCATCTTCCTGGGTCTCTCGGGTTACGCGCTAACCACTAAGAAAGACTTCAGTTTCCTTGGTGGGTTCCTGTTTGCTGGCATGATGGTGGTCGTACTGGCAATAATTGCCAGCCTGTTTATCCAGATACCCGCTTTATCACTGACTATTTCGGCTGCCATTATTATGCTGATGTCAGGCCTGATTCTGTTTGATACCAGTCGCATCATCAACGGTGGAGAAACCAACTACATTCTGGCCACCTTCAGCATATTCCTAAGCCTGTTCAATATCTTCATCAGTCTATTGAATATCCTTGGAATTATGAGTAGCGATTAAATCGATTCACCATGACAAAACCCCGGCCCAAGCCGGGGTTTTTTATGAGAAAAATCCGGGGCAGGTTCATTCCCCCGAGCAGGGTGGGCTGTGATTCGAACGCTGCCCTGGCAGACTACAGGGTCCCGGGGTCAATGTGAATATTCATGAATTGAAAGAGGAGCCCTAAGATGGGACTGTTTCTGAAAATCACACTTGCTGTTGTGTTAGTTGTGTTACTGTGGCGCATGTGGCCTGCCACCAAACACTGGATGGAGAACGGGCCAAAAGGCAGTCGCGGTGACTGGATGTCGTTCGTCCTGATTATTGCTGCAATTGTGGGTTTTGTTGCATTGATGATTGTGTCAGTCCGTAATTAAGAAAAATCTCACACAGACACAGTGGTCACAGAAAAAAATAAAAACGCACACTAAAGTTCTTTAGTTTCATATTCACTTACGAGACTTAAGGCATTGTCATAGTCTTCTTCTGCAACACTGACTGTTATTAGCCCCATTGGCGGTAACTCTCCTATTCCACCCTGTAAATACTCACCATTTACCCACGCTGTCACGCCGTGCAGCGCAAGCCACCCCTTAACGATATGGGCATCAACTGAATTCTGTGCTGAATATACTTGAATCATCATGCTGAGTTTTTTCTCTGTGACCTCTGTGTACTCTGTAGTAAAAGGAAAATATGTTAATCTCGTTTCGAACATTTAAAAAGCCCATTCGGCTGACAACAAATATAAAGTGAATAACATGACAAATATAAACCCACTCAAGGCATTACAGGCGCTTGGTCAGAGCATTTGGCTAGACGATATCCACCGCGGCATGCTCAATAACGGTGATTTCCAGTCCTACATAGATAATGACGGCATTACCGGTGTAACGTCCAATCCTGCCATTTTAAAAAAAGCGATCCTGGACCATGATGATTATGATACGGCTATTGAACAACTGGCCTCTGAAAATACAGAGGCCCGCAGTGCTTATGAACAACTGGTCATCGCAGATTTACGGCAGGCGGCAGATATGCTCCGACCGATATATGACGACAGCAAAGGTCAGGACGGTTTTGTCAGCATGGAGGTCTCTCCACACTACGCTCACGATACAGAGAAAACCATTCAGGCTGGTCGCCGTCTTTGGAAAATGCTGGCCAGACCCAATGTTTTGATTAAAGTACCTGCCACAAAAGAGGGTCTCCCCGCTATCAGTACACTGATTGCCGAGGGCATTAATGTTAATGCCACCCTGCTCTTTTCTGTCTCACGTTATCGAGAGATTGCGGCGGCCTATATTGCCGGCATTCAGAACAGAGCAAATGCCGGTCTACCAGTAAAAAAGGTTGCATCAGTCGCAAGTTTTTTCCTTAGCCGCATAGACGTGCTGGTCGATAAAAAGCTCTCAGCGCTGGAAGATACAACGAATCTTCGCGGTAAAACTGCCATTGCGGCCTCACGCATGGCGTATCAGGATTACAAAACACTGTTCAGCAGTAACGGCTGGCAGGCCCTGGCCGGCGAAGGCGCGCAGCCCCAGCGATTACTCTGGGCAAGTACCAGCACCAAGGATCCCTCTTATTCAGATGTCATGTATGTCGAGGCATTGATAGGTGAAAATACTGTTAACACCTTGCCGCTCAAAACGTTGAAGGCCTATCAGGATCACGGCGTACCGGCTATTCGCATTGAAGATGACCTTGAACAATCAGAGGCTGTACTGGAGAAACTCGCGGAACTGGGCATCGATATGGGGACCGTCGCCCAGCAACTGGAAGACGAAGGTCTGGAAAAATTCATTAAGCCATTTGATGTGTTATTGGAGACGTTGGAGTCAAAACTCGATTTGCGCAAAAGAAATCTATAAAAGCAGTTTTTTTATGCCAGAATCTTCTCCGCCCCAGCCATATAGCTACGCAGCACCTTAGGGACGACGATAGAACCATCTGCCTGCTGATAATTTTCCATTACGGCAACCAGTGTCCTGCCCACTGCCAGTCCGGAACCATTGATGGTGTGTAGCAGTTCCGGCTTACCGGTTTCCGGGTTACGCCAGCGAGCCTGCATGCGCCGGGCCTGGAAGGCCTCGTAGTTGGAGCAAGACGAAATCTCACGGTAGGCCTGCTGGCCGGGCAGCCAGACTTCGAGATCAAAGGTTTTGGCGGCAGAAAAGCTCAGGTCTCCGCCGCACAGATTGACGACCCTATAGGGTAGATCAAGTGCCTGCAATATGCCTTCTGCATGGGATGTCAGCTCATCCAGCGCCTCCCAGGAATCTTCGGCCCGCACAGCCTGCACCAGTTCCACCTTCTCAAACTGATGCTGGCGAATCATGCCTCGGGTATCACGGCCATAGGATCCGGCTTCACTACGAAAACAGGGGGTATGGGCGACCCTTTTGAATGGCAGTTGATCCGCATTAATAATCTCATCGCGCAGGATGTTAGTCAGTGGAACTTCTGCTGTCGGAATAAGATAGGTGTCAAGCTCGGTATCCAGCTTGAACAGGTCTTTTTCAAACTTCGGTAACTGGCCAGTTCCGTGCAAGCTATCAGCGTTAACAATATAGGGCACATAAGTTTCTGTATAACCATTCTGGCGACTATGTGTCTCCATCATAAACTGGGTCAGAGCCCGATGCATGGTGGCGATTTCACCCTGTATAACAACATAGCGGCTACCTGTTATTTTTGCAGCGGTTTCAAAATCCATTCCTTTATAGGTACCCAGACCAACATGATCCTGGGGCTCAAAACTAAATTTCCTGGGCGTGCCCCAAAGACGTAACTCAATATTATCGCTTTCATCCTTACCCTGTGGTACCGACTCATGCGGGATATTGGGTATGCCTACCAGCAATTCATTCAGTTTTTCCTGAATGGAGACCAGCAACTGTTCCGTCACCTTTAATTCAGTACCGAGCCTGGCTACTGCATCTAACATCGGCTGGATATCTTCACCGCCCACCCTGGCCTTTCCTATCTTTCTGGATTCAACGTTACGATGACCTCGCAGTGTTTCAACCTGTACCTGTAGTGTTTTACGCTGTGACTCCAGCTCTAAAAACTGCTCTTTATCGAGCCGAAACCCCTTAACAGCCAGTTTCTCGGCAACACCATCGAGATCATTTCGTAATAATTGTGGGTCAAGCATATTTATTTGTAATACGGTATCTACTTTAAAAAGGAAAAATCAGCGGTTATCTTTTGTACAAAAATGTCAATCGTTTACCTTAGCATTCCAACTCAGCACATGGCCGGGCTCAAACATATCTGCCAGTTCAGAGAGGATCTCTGTAATTTTCTCCGGCGTATCAAAAAACTCTATCACCTGCGGCAAATCGAGTGAAAGATCCAGCAGGCTTGAGGAATGAAGCTGACCTGAAACACCAAAACCGGCGATACCACGGAAAACAGTGACACCTCTCACCTGGTAATCATCATGCAATCTGGATAATAAGTCTTTAAGGCGACCTTTTCCTTCAGTGCAGTAAATCCGAACAACTGTTACATTCATTGTTTTCATTCAAAGGGAACCTCGATCCGCGCTACATTTGTCTGGCCACAACCACACCCAGCCAAACTGCTATGATACAGAGTACAACACTCAACAGAATGTTCAGTAGTGCCAGAGTCACTGCACCATCTTCAATCAAATTTAATGTTTCTATGGAAAAAGTGGAAAAAGTAGTAAACGCACCCAGCCCCCCTATCAATATCGCACTACGCCAAAGTACATCGAATGTTGATCTTTCGATCAACAGTACAAACAGAAAACCCATCAGCAGAGAACCTAATACGTTAACGGCCAATGTACCGTAGGGAAATGATCTGCCCAGTATAGCGTATACCGCATTCGACATCCCGTATCGCATCACAGCACCCACGGCCCCACCTGCCGCAATGACGATAAGCTGATTCATCTGGACACCTCTATTAATGGCGTCAGCCTGTCCTGGTTTATTTGTATCATTTTTTCTGCTGTCTGTACGCCTGATCTAATTCTCCTAGATATCTTAGACGTTCTGCAATCTTTTTTTCCAGTCCACGATCCAGCGGCTTATAGTAACTAACCGGTTTCATGCCCTCGGGAAAGTAGTTCTCCCCCGCGGCATAACCCTCTTCCTCATCATGTGCATAACGGTAATTCTGGCTGGCACCGAGCGCCTTCATAAGCTTTGTCGGTGCATTTCGTAAATGCATGGGCACTGGCTGCGAACCCTGTTTACGTACATCAGAGAGTACATTCTCCCAGGCCAGATAAACGGCATTACTTTTCGGGACACTGGCTAGATAACTGACGGCCTGCGCGAGTGCCAGTTCACCTTCAGGACTGCCCAGGCGCTCCAGCGCTTCCCAGGCATTAAGGGCCAGTTGTATGCCACGAGGATCAGCATTGCCAATGTCCTCACTGGCCATACGCACGACACGCCTGGCGACATAAAAAGGATCAGCACCCCCATCAAGCATGCGCGCAAGCCAATACAAAGCTGCATCGGGCGACGAGCCCCGAACTGATTTATGTAAAGCGGATATCTGATCGTAAAAGGCCTCTCCACCCTTGTCAAATTGCCGTAGATTATCCCCAGCCACCTGTTTGATAGTCTCTTCATCAATCAGCTGTTTGTTATCGACAGTCCGGGCAAAATCAACCGCAAGTTCAAGCATATTCAGGGAGCGTCTGGCATCTCCATCAGCAAGCCCGGCGAGCAGTCCCAAGGCCTTATCTGTCACACCAATAGACAGATCACCCAGCCCTCGCTGCCTGTCTGCAATCGCACGCCGAAGAACTTCAATGATGTCATCTTCAGTCAGTGGCTTCAGCACATAGACACGCAGTCGCGATAACAGTGCATTATTCAACTCAAATGACGGATTCTCGGTAGTGGCCCCAATGAAGTCGAAGGTCCCGTCTTCTATAGGAGGCAGGAAACCATCCTGCTGGGCTTTATTAAAGCGATGCACCTCATCAACAAACAGCAGTGTCTTTTCGCCGGATTCCTGATTTTGCCGGGCCTGCTTGACGACTGCACGGATATCCTTAACACCGGCATGCACTGCCGACATTGTTAATAAACGTGCACTTGAGTGATGTGCAATCAATCTTGCCAATGTAGTCTTGCCGGTACCCGGTGGACCCCACAGGATCATCGAATGCGCATGTTGTGATTCCACCATATGGTGGATAGGCTTGCCCTCTTTCAGCAAGTGCTGCTGACCAGCACACTCAGAAATTTCCTGTGGTCGCATGCGATCGGCCAGTGGGGCATGTGAAGAAATAGAATACACTAGCCAACCTCTTCGATGACATCCACACCTGGAGGTGGAGAAAAAGTAAAGGTTTGTTCAGGAATATCACTATTTTCTTTTACGTCAGTAAAGCGCATTTGTGTTGTTTGACCAAAGCTATCTTTCATCTCAAGCCATCGCAGAGTGCCACCGGAAAACCCTATATGGATATCGATAAATCCCGAATCCCGGTTCTTTGGGATCATACGTACCCAGTCAAGGCCATCACGCTGGCCGGCATCCTCCAGAATGAAATATTCAGCCAGGTCACCTTCTCCTGACAGCAGCATGGCAGGTGTTTGTGTGATAGCGGACTCGGCGGACTGTCGATGGATAATCTGCTCCAGCTCAACATCGTATATCCATACCTGCTTACCATCACCGACAATCAGCTGCTCGGATGGTGTGGCATAATGCCAGCGAAACTTGCCCGGACGCTGTATCGAAAACTCACCGCTGGATCTCTCCAAGAGGGTCATCTTTTCGTCCACTACTGTCTGTTCGAAACGGGCGGAATAGCTTTTTATTTCACGATAAAACCGCTGCAGATCTTCTAGACCGGAAGCAGAGGCAAGCGTAGATAGCAGCAGTAGAAAGATCAGTGTGGTAGTAGAGAGTATTTTCATAAATAGTGTCAATATTTCACCACAGGGGTCACAGGACACAGAGGTGAAAATAAATTTGTTTTCTGTGACCTCCGTATCCATGGTGCAAAAACTTTTGAGGTATCAAGTTCAATCCTTAACAGGCCCCGGTGCCAGTACTTCCCGTTTGCCGGAATTATCTGCTGCCGTAATGACACCCGCTATTTCCATGGTCTCGATCATACGTGCTGCACGATTGTATCCTACACGCAGTTTTCTTTGTACTGAGGATATGGATGCGCGCCGACTTTCTGTGACACATCGAACGGCCTCATCGTAGAGTGGATCCTGTTCACCGTTATCACCTTCTGTGAGCAAATTTCTATCTGTTTCCGGTTCTTCCAGTACCGTCTCATCATATTCTGGCAGGGCCGCTACGGTAAGTTGCTTGACCACGCGATGCACTTCATCATCGGAAACGAATGCACCGTGCACACGGACAGTATTACTCGCCCCTGGAGGCAGAAACAACATATCCCCCATACCCAGCAGACTTTCTGCACCACTCTGGTCAAGTATCGTACGGGAATCAATCTTTGACGGTACCCGAAATGAAATTCGTGACGGAATATTTGCTTTAATCAGACCTGTAATCACATCAACAGACGGGCGCTGTGTTGCCAAAACGAGATGTATACCGGCGGCGCGCGCTTTCTGTGCCAGTCTTGCGATCAGTTCCTCCAGTTTTTTACCCACCACCATCATTAAATCAGCAAGTTCATCGATGATAATGACGATATGCGGCATTGTTGCTAATTCTTCGGGTTCATTTCCAGGTTCTACCAGGGGGTTCATCAATGGAGACTTCTGTTTGATGCCCTCCTCCACTTTACGGTTGTAACCCGCTAGATTACGAACACCCATTGCAGCCATCAACCTGTAACGCCGCTCCATCTCAAATATTCCCCAGCGCAATGCATTGGCGGCCTTCTTCATATCGGTGACGACCGGTGCCAACAGATGTGGCAGACCTTCGTACGCCGACAGTTCCAGCATTTTCGGATCAATCAGAATCATACGGACATCTTTTGGTGTGGATTTGAAAATAATACTCAGTATCAGGGCATTAATGCACACCGATTTACCCGAACCGGTGGTTCCGGCAATCAGCAAATGTGGCATCTTGCTTAGATCAGCAACAACCGGTGCACCGCTGATATCTTTACCCAGAAGAATCGCCAGTGGGGTAGCGGAATCTTCATAGGCCTTCGATGAAAGGCCTTCGATAAAACCGACGTTTTCTCTGGTTTCATTGGGAATTTCGACGCCCATATAGGGTTTACCCGGAATATTTTCCACTATTCTGACACTAACGACAGAAAGTGAGCGCGCCAGATCATTGGCCAGGTTGGCGATCTGTGAGGCTTTGATACCGGGGGCAGGATCAATCTCGAAACGTGTGATGACAGGCCCGGGCTGAACCTCAACAACCTGCACTTCAATGTTGAAGTCCAGCAGCTTCCGCTCCAGCATGCGCGACAGGGTTTCCAATACTTCCCGTGAATAACTGCCTTCATGTACCGGAGCAGGATCCAGCAATGACAAACTCGGTAGCAACTCATTACCCAAGCGCGAAAACAGATCAGTTTGCTTTTCACGTTCCTTGCGCTCACTTTGCTCGGGCTTGGCAATTTTTGGTTCTATGCGAACCGGCTTTTTCTTCTCCTGGCTACGCCTCGCTTTCTTCAGGCTAAGCTGACGCTGCTCCAGCATCCTGTGTGATCTCTTCTTCTCCTGCAAGAAAGTTAAAAATGCCCGGGTACGATCATAGACCAACAAGGTATATTTACCGGTGATGTCCATCAACCAGAACCAGGATAAACCGGTCAATAGTGTCACACCGGACAGAAAAAGGGCGAGCAACAACAGCGTCCCCCCCACAGTACCCAGCGATGGGATCAATGCAGTGGCAAGAGAACCACCAAGATATCCACCTGCCAGATAGTTGCTGGCATTGAGCGGCGAATTAAAATACATCTGAGACAGACCGCTACCCCCAATCAGGGTAAAAAGAAAACCAATGGAAACGATTACTCTGGTTTGAATATCCCTGGCATGACTGACCGATTTTTGGCGATAAATCCGGACGACTAGCCAAAGTAACATAATTGGGAATAGATAGGCCATCAGACCAAACAGATTCAGAAACAGGTTGGCAAAGCTGGCTCCCGTGCGACCCCCCATGTTTAATACCATCCCGGTGTCGGTGCTGTGCGACCAGCCTGGATCTTGCGGTGAAAAGCTGACAAGGGCAATCAACAGGAAAATGGCAACAACAGTGAGCAGGAACAGTATGCTTTCACGTAAGCCAGCTCTTACTTTCGGCGCAATTACCGGCTCTTTCTTTTTTGATTTTTTTCGCTTCGCCTGTGGCATCAGATTCTCAATGATTTTGCTACAGCAGGATGAACGATCCTGCCTTGTTCTACGTTTACCCCACTTGCAATGGCTTCTCCTTTTACCTTCTCTTCAAGCAATAGTCTGACGTATGGCAGCAGTTCGGCACTTAAGGCCTGTGAAGCAGAACGGGGGACAGCTGCAGGGATATTGGTGACTGCAAAATGAACCACACCTTCTTCTATATAGGTTGGCGCAGAATAATCTGTCGCTTTTGTGGTCTCGACACACCCCCCCTGATCGACCGCAATATCAATAATGACACTGCCTGCCTTCATACTAATAACCATCTCTCGACTAACCACATGGGGCGCACGTGCACCGGGAACAAGAACGGCGCCAATAACCAGATCGGCATGTTCTATGGCTGCAGCAACCGCGTCAGGATAAGGATACAGACCGCTTACATTCTCACCAAGTTGGCGCATCTGAGCCTGTTTTTTTCTTTGACGATCAAACACTGTCACTGTCGCACCGAGATTTTTTGCTACAATCGCAGCATTAGCTCCTGCATTGCCTGCGCCTATAATAACAACATTACCTCTTTCTGCGGCGGGTAATCCACCCAAAAGTAGGCCCTCTCCTCCCTGTGTTGCATAGAGTAATGTGGCGCCGGTCTGTACGGCAACGCGGCCAGCCACATCACTCATGGGAGCCAACAAGGGTAAGGTATTGTCAACCATGACCGTTTCGAAGGCCAGCGCTGTCAGCCCGATATCCCGCAAATTCCTGGCCAACTCTGGATTAGCGGCCAGATGGAGATATGAGAACAGTATATGATCTGCACGTAAAAAAGCATACTCTTCAGCCACCGGCTCTTTTACTTTTACGATCAGTTCTGCTTCGCCGTATAAGGTCTCTGCGTCTACAACAATCTTCACACCGGCCGCAATATAGGCCATATCATCATAACCACTCCCAACGCCGGCACCTGACTGCAAAAATACAGGGTGGCCGAGTGCTGTCAACTCGGCTACTGCTGCTGGCAACAAAGCAACACGCGACTCAAACGGTTTGATTTCTACAGGAATTCCAATATTCACAAGAACTGCTTTTGCCCTTCAATTTTTGATGACGTAACATACCACACTCACTACAGGAACCGCCTGCCGGACGGGGATTCCATTACAAAATAACTGGAGAATTCGAATGTCAGAAGCCCGACACTGCCGCCTTTTAATACTTGGGTCAGGACCTGCAGGGTACACGGCTGCAATCTATGCAGCACGTGCCAACCTGAACCCTGTTTTAATCACAGGTCTGGAGCAAGGTGGGCAGTTAACGACTACAACTGAAGTCGACAACTGGCCGGGCGATGATAAGGGGATACAGGGACCGGAACTGATGAATCGCATGAAACGCCACGCTGAACGCTTCGGCACCGAGATTATTTTTGACCAGATTAACAGCGTTGATTTTTCTAACCGGCCACTACAACTTACCGGCGACAGCGGTCAGTACAGCTGTGATGCACTGATTATCTGTACCGGTGCATCAGCCATGTACCTGGGTCTGCCCTCGGAAGAGTCCTTTAAAGGCCGGGGTGTTTCTGCCTGTGCTACCTGTGATGGTTTTTTCTATAAGAACAAACCGGTTGCCGTCATTGGTGGCGGTAACACGGCTGTCGAAGAAGCCCTGTATCTATCGAATATCACATCAAAGGTAACTCTGGTGCATCGCCGCGATGAACTCCGTGCAGAAGCTATCCTCGTCGACAAGATTACGGAAAAAGAAAAAAATGGCAATGTTGATATTGCGTGGAGTTATGTTCTTGATGAGGTGCTGGGCGATGAGGCTGGCGTTACCGGTGTTCGACTAAAAAGTACAAAGGATAATTCGACCAAAGAGATTGATGTACATGGCGTTTTCATTGCCATTGGCCATTCACCCAATACAGGTATATTTAAAGGCAAACTGGAAATGGAAGGGGGATACATTAAAACCTACGGGGACTGCAACGGCAATCTGACGTCAACCAGCGTCGTGGGTGTTTTCGCTGCGGGCGATGTAACGGATCATGTTTATCGACAGGCGGTTACCTCAGCGGGTACGGGCTGCATGTCTGCACTCGATGCAGAACACTATCTGGCAAAAGCCTGAATTCTGTTATGTCTGACAAGCGAGATACCCCTTCATTCATGTCTCGGATCTTTCCCGATATCACGCCTCTTCAACAGAATAAGCAGGAGAACAGCGTAGCAGACAAAAGGAAGCCTCGCTTGAAAACCCACCCGATAGTGGATAATTTTGAACCCCCTCCACTCCAGATTGTGGGCAACTCTACCCTTACTGCCAATGATGAACTGAGTTATCAGGGAAACGGTGTCCAGAACCGAATCATGAAGGAACTGAAACGTGGGAAAATATCCGTTGAGAGGCGACTTGACCTGCATGGACAAACCGTTGAACAGGCACATCAATCTTGCATGCGTTTCATTCATCACTGCCAGCAGGCCCAGCAATATTGCTTATTGATCATCCATGGCCAGGGGTATCGTTCGACGGGGGGAATCCCTGTATTGAAACAACATATAGATTGCTGGTTGCGGCAACACGATGCGGTGCTTGCGTATTGCTCTGCACTCCCGCGTGATGGTGGCAAGGGTGCTGTCTATGTGCTACTGCGAAAAAATGGCTGAGTTAGATGGAGATTTCAGTATCACTATTGAAACGTAACGTATCATGGTGTGACAAAGGACGTTGATGTTCTTTTACATCATAGCGATAAGAAAAGACATCGACTGAGCGGCTGGAAACAACAAGATTAGTCGCAATGACAAGGTGATCCCTGTCACTTCTTCTCATATACAATGTACGGTGTGGTGAATAGACCGTCTTCTGCGCAACTATTATATCTGTGTTAGAAAATGAAGTTGCTTCGGGAATATGCAGGGCAGCCGTATACTCCAGCCTTATAAATTCCTTCTCTGTTTCCAGAGGCTTCATTGAAATAGGCTCAGCATTGGTTCCTATCTTGAAAACACCTGCCTGCAGCTGGCCATCATCGCCTTCCATCGCCCAACGGACAATGCAGATATTCCATTCGTGTTCGCCACTTTTCTGCAAGGCCAGGATATCCCCAACACGTAGCTCTTTTGTACTGGTGCGGGTATGGTTAAGGCTATAACCACCACTACTTTCATTTCCTATCTTCCAGCTGGAAACAAAGGAATTTCTATCCAGACTTTTCCCAAATCTTTCCTGAAAGACACCCAGTACTATCTGTATTTCAGCCGTGGAGTCAAAGTCAATATCGTCCACTTTATCGGCATCGAGGTCGGGGTGTAATATACTGAAAATATTTGTCAGGCCAAAAACAATCTTGCAGTCCAGGCTGAGGTCCTCGCGCTCAGCCTTGCGTATAGGATGCATTCCCCAACTGACGACAATGTGCCGCAGGATTTCCATGCGCTCGAAACCCTGAACCTGATTAATCCCTTTCAAACCACCCGTTATGCTGTGCATGACTGACTTCAATTCCTTATTCAGGCGTTCCATCAACTCCGTGGTATCAAGAATAAGAAAACGGCCATCCGTGACTTCATCTGCATTCTGGAAATAAGGTGCAGCCGGGAAATCACTGTTCAGATCAATGATAAACATGCTGTTATTGCCAGGAACAACTGTTTCATGGGTGAGCCTGACCATTTCCGGCCATTTTTCAAGAGAATCAAACAATCGTGTGACCCCGCGAAAAGAAAAATGATAAGGGTCGCTACGACCAATCAGGATTGCACGTTTGTAAATGTGTTCAATGGATGACTGGTAAGTATTTTCAGAGGATTCAATTTGCACTGGAAAGGTTTCGCTTTCACATTCGCGGGCAATTCTGTACACAAGATGAATCTGCGACCAGATACCTTTTCGGACTGGCCGGTATGACTCATAGGACAGGCGGCGTGTTTGGAATGTAATCGAGCCATAACAGGCCTCAGAAAACTGAGATTTGCTGGCGGCGCGCATAAACCCTATTGAGCCACGAGCTTCTTCGATAATAGCGTTATAACCACAAATAAGATCACGCAGCAGCCCGTCAACTGCACCCAGCAACTTAACATTTTCATTGGCAATCGGAAGTGTTATTCCGATTCTTCTGGCATGTACCGCCTGTAATATGTTGGTTACCGGCTCCTGTAATTGTCTCAACAGTAGGAGGCGATTTTTTATTTTCGTGTTGCTACAGGTGACCGCACGGATCATCAAAGAGATCTTTGGTATAAAACCGGGTAGTTCAACCTCGCTAGCCGACATTTCTTTTATCAGACTAGCCGCCACGCGGGGCTTTAGTTTATCCTTACCCGGTACTGAATCGCAGTCTGTCAGGGTTAACCTGCTTGCCATGTGGAAACCTTTTCAAGTAACTTGTTCAAATGTTGTCGTACTACTTGTTTTTATTGCATTTTTCCATGAAAGATATGACCTATGGGACACATTGTCAAATCAAAACCCTATAAATGACAGCATCTCACAGTATTTGTGCCGCCTGTTCTGTGTAAATCAACACCACGGCCAGAACAGAAATACCTTCCCCCCTGCCACAAAAGCCAAGAGTTTCAGTCGTTGTTGCCTTGATATTCAGCTGTTTCTCATCGATTTTCATATCAGTCGCTAACAATCTACACATTTTCGGGATATGCGGAGCCATTTTTGGTACCTGAGCGATAATAGTCACATCAGCATTGACTATCTTCCAGCCATCCTTCTCCAGCAGAGACACCACGTCACGTAACAAAATCCGGCTATCAATATTTTGATAGCGGCTCTCAGTATCAGGGAAATGCCGTCCTATATCTCCTTTCCCGGCGGCACCAATCAGCGCATCGCAGAGACTATGTATGAGCACATCTGCATCAGAATGACCGGACAGTCCTTTTTCATGCTCGATAAGCACCCCACCCAGTACTAATGGCAGGTTATCAACCAGTTTATGTACATCGTAGCCCTGTCCTATTCTTATCATGTTAACTCCCTGACTCCTGACCTTGAAAAAATACCTCAGCCAACTGTAAATCTCCCGGTACGGTAATTTTTATATTCTCGGAACTGCCCGCCACCATTAGAGGATGGAAACCAACATATTCCATCGCAGACGCCTCATCGGTCACTATCAGGCCTTTCTTTTTTGCATTCAATAGAGCCTGCTGTAATTCTCCATAACGGAACATCTGCGGCGTTTGTGCCCGCCACAGGCCTTGCCGGGAGATTGTTTTCTCAACTCTGTCCACACTGTCGACAAATTTGACTGTGTCGGTAATCGGCCTGCCCAGCAAGCCACCATCTTCCTGGCCTGCAAGTTTCATTAGTCGCTGGATATCTTTGTGGCCAACACAGGGTCTCACGGCATCATGCACCAGCACCCAGTCATGTTGCTGAACTGTGCCCGACATATCATCAAGTATTCGACTGACTGTATCGGCACGTTCGTCACCACCCTCACAGACTGATTTCAGCCAGGGCGCAGAAAAAGACATCTTTTGCCAAAAAGGATCCCCCGCAGATACTCCCAAAAACACCCCCGATATTCCCGGACAACTGGCCAGTCGTTCCATAGTGCGGACTAAAACGGTCTCCCCAGCCAGCTCAAGATACTGTTTAGGAATATTGCCGCCCATCCGGCGCCCAACCCCCGCAGCAGGGACAACCGCCCAGCATTTCTCATCCTTCATCCTTCATCCTTCATCTTTCATCTTTCAACTTTCAACTTTCAACTTTCAACTTTTGATCAAGCCCCCCTGTAAGCGGTAGAATCTCACATCTTTACGGTCGGCATTCGTACACATTTTCTCATGAGTAGTCATTCAGTCGCGGCGGATATTTTTACTCCCCAACTGCCAGGCAAATCGGGCCAGGTACTCGTCTGGTCTGAGCTCTATGGTAGCAGTTTCGGGCTAGCAATCGTATCGGCCATGCGACAGCAAGTTGGCCCAATAATTGTTGTCACACCCGATAACCGCCACACGCAGTCGCTGGAAGAGGAAATTCGCTTCTACATGGGGAAGCACAACAGTGTTCCACTCCTGAGTTACCCCGATTGGGAATGCCTGGTATATGACCGTTTCTCTCCACATCAGGATATCATTTCACAGCGCTTACGTACGCTTGCCAACCTGCCGACACTGAAACGGGGTATCGTCATACTGTCGATATCCAACTTAATGCAGCGCACACCACCGCAAGCCTATATCGCTGCCCATAGTTTTTCTCTGGCCTGTGGCGACAGTCTTGATACCGACAAATTCAAGCTTAGACTGGAAACTGCCGCCTACCGCCATGTCAGCCAGGTCTACGAACACGGTGAATATGCTGTCCGTGGAGGGATCATTGACCTGTTCCCCATGGGTAGCGTACAACCCTTCCGCATAGATCTGTTTGGCGATGAAGTTGATAGCATCCGCCTGTTTGACACAGAATCTCAGCGCTCGGCCGAGACGGTAGATCAGATTGAGTTACTTCCGGCAAGGGAATTCCCAATGACCGAAGAAGGAATAAATCGCTTTCGCCAGTCCTACAGAAAAAGATTTTCAGGCGACCCTCAGCAGTCACTGATCTACAGTGAAGTCAGTAAGGGTAATATCCCACCCGGTACTGAGTTTTACATGCCCCTGTTCTTCGATGATACCGGTATCTTTCTCGACTATCTCCCGAACGACTGCCTGATCATTATTGACAATAAGTGTGAACAGACAGCAAATACTTTTCAGGCTGAAGTCATTGAACGCTTTCAGTCCGTCGGCATGGATCCGGAGCGGCCCGCATTGCCGCCGGAGGCCCTGTACCTGCAATATGACGAACTGAGAAAGCCGCTTACGCACTGGCCATTGATAGAATATGGCCCAGCACCGGAAAACGACGAGAAGGCCTGTCAACGCTTTGCCACCCATCGACCGGATACATTCAACGTTGATATTCATGCCGGACAGCCCTATCAACGCCTGTTCGATTTTCTTGCAACAACCCAAAAACGCGTGATGCTGGCATGTGAAACCACAGGACGGCGCGAAAATCTTAAAAACATACTCAATGAGCAGGGTGTATTCCCTACCGTGGTCGAAGATGCTCAGGCCTTTCTTAGCGGTGATGAAACGCTCACCCTATGTGCCGCACGACTGGATCGAGGGCTGTCACTTGAACAACCAGGACTAATCATTCTGTCAGAAACACAGCTCTATGGTGACAAGGTATTTCAACGTCGCCGCCGCAGTAAACCGGCGCGTGACCCGGAATCTATCATCCGCTCACTGGCAGACCTGAATATCGGTGACCCTGTGATCCATGAAACACAGGGGGTAGGTCGCTATATCGGCCTGCAGACACTGGACATCAATAATTCAAAATATGAATTCCTGACGTTGGAATACCGTGACGGCGATAAGCTCTATGTACCGGTGATGTCACTGCACCTGGTGTCACGGTTTACGGCTGCCAGCCCTGATTCGGCACCCCTGCACAAAC
Source organism: Gammaproteobacteria bacterium (assembly GCA_013150915.1). Classification (GTDB taxonomy): domain Bacteria; phylum Pseudomonadota; class Gammaproteobacteria; order BMS3Bbin11; family BMS3Bbin11; genus BMS3Bbin11. Next base: position 48,845 of record JAADJE010000075.1, on the reverse strand, counting down.
TCGGCGGCAAGGAATGGGAAAAAACCCGTCGCAAGGCACAGAAGAAGGCCTATGACGCTGCGGTGGAATTGCTTGCCGTACAGGCCTTGCGCGACGCGCGCGAGGGTCACGCCTTTCCAGCAGCCGATTTTCATTATGACTACTTTTCCGGTGCTTTCCCGTTTGAGGAAACACCCGATCAGGCCAAAGCCATTGATGATGTAATCCAGGATATGACGTCCAGCAAACCGATGGACAGACTGGTCTGTGGTGATGTCGGTTTCGGGAAGACAGAAGTGGCACTGCGTGCGTCCTTTTTCGCCGTCCACGGTGAACATCAGGTTGCGTTGCTGGTACCTACCACCTTGTTGGCACAACAGCATTACGAAAATTTTTGTGACCGCTTTGCCGACCTGCCGGTCAGGGTGGAACTGCTGTCCCGTTTCAGGACAAAAAAAGAATCTGACGCCGTTATCGAGGGGATGAGAAACGGGACTGTAGACATAGTCATTGGTACCCACCGCCTGCTACAGAAAGATATTACTTTCAAAAGACTGGGTCTGATGATTCTTGATGAAGAACAGCGCTTCGGTGTCCGGCACAAGGAAATACTGAAGAAAAAACGCAGCCAGGTCGACATCCTGACGCTGACAGCAACACCCATACCCCGCACATTGAATCTGTCACTATCCGGACTGCGCGAGATCTCTATTATTGCCACAGCACCACAACAGCGACTGACCATCCGCACCTTTGTTACGGAGTGGAGTGAAGGACAGATTCGTGAAGGTTTTCTGCGCGAGATCCGTCGTGGCGGGCAAATCTATTTTCTCCATAATGAGGTTCGAAGCATGTCGGCCATGCAGGCAAAACTGGAGAAAATAATTCCGGAAGCCGACATCCGTATAGCGCATGGCCAAATGCCCGAACGTGAACTGGAACACATCATGCAGAATTTCTACCATCAACGATTCAACGTTTTACTCTGCAGCACCATCATTGAAAGCGGCATTGATATCCCCTCTGCCAACACTATTTTCATCAACCGCGCTGATCACTTCGGCCTGTCACAATTACACCAGCTAAGAGGTCGCGTAGGACGCTCACATCATCAGGCCTACTGCTACGCGATGATACAGTCAAAGAAACTGATCACGGCCGATGCTGCACGTCGATTGGATGCACTGGAACAGCTGGATGACCTCGGCGCGGGCTTTGCCCTGGCCATGCACGACATGGAAATACGTGGCACCGGTGAGTTACTGGGTGAATCGCAAAGTGGCGTCATCGATGCAGTTGGCTTCAATATGTACACAGATCTATTAAACCGTGCTATACGCTCACTAAAAGCAGGCAAGGAACTCTCTGCAGAAGATATAGAAAACGACGCTTCATCCAGCGTTGAGATTGACCTGCAGATTCCCGCCCGTCTGCCCGAAGATTACCTACCGGATGTTCATACCCGCTTAATCATATATAAACGCATCGCCAATGCCAAAAACACCGAAGAACTCTATGAACTGCAGATAGAAATGATCGATCGCTTCGGCCTGCTGCCTGATGAAGCCAAAGCCCTGATCAAACTTACTGAACTCAGAATTGAGGCCGTGGCCCTGGGTATCACTGCAATAAGAATAGGTGAAGCGGGCGGACACATACGGTTTGCTGAAAAACCAAATATCGATCCGATGGCACTTGTACGGCTACTCCAGTCCACAAAGGGACGTTATCGCATGGAAGGGCCTCAGATATTACATTTGACAATGGAGTTACCGGCTGAAGAGAACAGGTTACGGGCGATTAAGGGGCTTTTTGATGAATTGGGTCCGGGGCCTGACTACGGATTAAACAAAACCCGAATCTGACCCGCGTTTACGCCAATTAAAGGAAATAACCGAGATCAAACATGGGTATTAAAAAACATAGCTGACAGCTTAATGCTACAAATGCGCCAAAATCGGGATTGAGGGAGAATCATCAAGTAGATATTAATGTCTATATGTGGCAATTTGTCTATGGGTACGACGATGATGCCTATAGATATGTCCATGTCTATAGGCAGACATCCTGACTGTATAACTATTAAAATCGGTATCTAAACTTTAATCGGAGATGGATAATATGAAGGAAATAACAGGTACAGGTGATGGAAGTATAGAGGGACTACATACAATGGTCGCGAGTAACCCTGAAATGCAGGAGATGTTCAAAAAGGACCCCGTAAAAGCGTTAGCGGCATTCGCTAGACCACTTGATTCTGATAAGGTAGTTTACCGGATAGTTGTGGGGTCCCTTGGCGCAGCTGTTTTGATAGCCCTAACGGGTTCGATTATTCTGGTGGCATTGGGCAAGGAGTCACCTGATGTGCTGGTTGCACTTGGTTCTGCATCAGTCGGAGCGCTTGCAGGTCTTCTCGCACCATCGCCCAAAAAGGGATAATTATTCACACGGAATATTCGGTTGATAATTTTAGGGTACCTCTATTAATTCATAGAGGTACCCTTTAAGCTAAGGAGACTGTAGAAAAACTCCCATGATGTGTGTTCTCCATAGTTATCGGGATACCAAAACCATTACCTGCCGCAATGGTTGAATAAAAAGCAACTGGGGAGATCGATTTTTTGATGATTATTTCAAGGGTAGTTTCCCTGCAACTTCGCTGTATACAAAAAAGAATGTATAAGGATAATTTGAGCTTTGAAAACACTAAAGTATCTTTTTGACAGGAACCTGGCGTGGGCCACCTCAATCAAGGGTAAGGACCCAGAGTTTTTCTTACGATTATCCAAACAACAGGCCCCCAAATACCTCTGGATTGGCTGTTCAGATAGCCGGGTTCCTGCGAATGAAATAGTAAACCTGCCTCCTGGTGAAGTATTTGTGCATCGAAATATTGCAAATGTTGTTGTTCATACGGATTTAAATTGTCTCTCTGTTATACAGTTCGCCGTCGATGTCCTCAACGTCAGACATATTATAATTTGTGGCCATTATGGGTGTGGCGGTATTAAGGCCGCCATGGAAGATCAGGAACACGGTCTTATCGATAATTGGCTACGACATGTTAAGGATGTTATCCGTTTCAATGCTGAAAGGTTTAAGGGGCTAAAGCATGATGAAAAGTTGGACTTACTCTGTGAGCTAAATGTAAAAGAGCAGGTAACAAATATTTGTAACACAACTATTGTGCAAAAGGCCTGGAAACAGGGGCATGAGCTCTCCGTTCACGGATGGATTTACAATATTGAAAATGGGATCCTAAAAGATCTGGATACCTGTGTTACATCAAGTAATATGAATAGAAAAGAAACATAGTCATACATAAGTTTACGTATAACAATCGCACCAACTTGAAGGAAATCCCCCGCCCCCCATTTCCCGTCACTGTGGGTCAACATTGAAAGGAGATAACAATGATCATAAGAACCATGTCCACACTGTCGCTTATTGCATTGCTATCGAGTTGTGGCCTGACACCCATTCAAAAGCAACAAATCGCACAGTTTGCAACGGCAACTGAATCTGTATCGACATCGACCCAGGCGCAATTTAAAGCCACGCGGGAGAAAGTAATAGAGATAGAAAGACGGCGCTTAATTATGAGAAATATAATACCAGCAAAAGACCTTGATCTGGATGGTGGCCTTAGCGCGTCAGGTATAGCGATACAAATTGTGACGTTAAAGGCACTTGGCGCCTATGGCGACGTACTGAATAAACTGGCATCTAATGACCAATCAGAGGCAATCACAAAATCGGCCACTGAGTTTTTAACACAGTATGAAGCAGCGATAAAAATACAGGATAATGCATACAGTTTAAATAAAGAGAAAAAGGATTTATTTTTGAAGATAGTTGGTATTGCAGGGGGATGGTTTGTAGAACAAGAAAAGAAAAAATACATGAAATCTCTAGTCAGTATATATGCTCCAGAAATATCAAAGTTGGCAGCCCTTCTAAAAAATGACCTTACATTAAAAGAAGACTCTTTATGTATTGAAAAACAAGAAAGAAAATTATCAACAACCATCAAAGTAGGTGTAATTGATCATTACTGCACAAGTGCAAAGAGCCTGATTAATATTTCCTCCAGTGTTCTTAATAACAAAGATAAAGAGATTTCATTTCAGGAAAGAGAGTTTGCTTATAATTCCTATGGGCTTGCCCTGGCGGCTGTCGAAGAAATTCGTCTTATGTCAACAAAAGGTGCAAAAGCTGTCGAAGGACTCATAATGGCCAATAATAAAGTCAACAAAGTTATCAGTGATGATGGCTACACAACTGATGATATTAAGGCTTTTGCGCAGCAGGTCGAAGAGCTACAGACTTTAGTCAGTATTTTAACTGATAAATAACGGGAGATTTTATCGTGGGGAAACAATCATTATCCTCTGAAATATCCGCAAGTATTTCAGATCTGGAAGCTCTTTCAGAAAAAGACCCAACAAATACTGAATTGAATACAAAAATTCAGGAAATGTACGATTTACTGCAAGAAGCAGAAGGGAGAGAGTGGGAAGAACAAATTGAGGAATACGTACAGGCGAAAATAGCTTTATCTGAGGCACAGGAAGAAGCCAAAAAAGCTATTATTGATTTATCTAAAACGGCAAACGCCATCAATAAAACGGCATCAGCAATTGAGAAAGTACTGGCGGTACTGGCATTAATTTTATAACGGATTGAATTGAAGACCAATTTGAATACCCTGTTAGTAAATCAGTTTACGCGTGATGCACGTGGTATACAACGCCATGGGTATGAGTACCAGCACAACGGTGCGGGGTCGGGTGAATGCAAGAATCGCAAGCTTGGTGAATTATAAAATGGAAGGGACATCACTGCTTATTTGGGGAATGCTATTCGGCGCTGTAGGTATTGGGTTCTTTACCTATGGTAGAAGACAAAAAGCAGTCGTTCCATTCGTTGCCGGCGTGATCCTTTTTTTATTCCCCTATTTTATATCTAATGTGTATGTTCTTGTAATTGCAGGAGTTTTATTGGTAGCACTGCCATATTTCGTGAGAATATGATGTTAGAATGATTCTACTCATCATCAGGGAACAACGCTGTTTCATAACCAAACTGTCGGATATCCCGAATACGCATTGGATACAATACTCCATCAAGATGGTCGCACTCATGCTGTACAACTCTGGCATGAAACCCACTGACTTCCCTGCTGAATCTTTCGCCCTTTTCATTGTAACCGCTATAACGAATATGAGAGGGACGACTCACCACACCACGCATACCCGGAATACTTAAACAGCCCTCCCAGCCAGCTTCCTGCTCATCATTAAGTACTTCAATTTCCGGGTTAATCAATATTGTTTGCGGAACGCTTTCAGCATCGGGATAGCGAGGGTTAGCGACTACTGAGAAGATCACCAGGCGCTGCAAAATACCAATTTGAGGCGCAGCAAACCCAGCCCCGTCAGCATCTGCCATGGTATCAAACATATCTTTAATCAAAATACGCAGCTGTGCAGCGTCAAAATCTGTGATTTCCTCCGATCGCTGATACAACAGAGGGTTGCCCATTTGTAAAATCTCGCGCACTGCCATGATGTCTTTATTCGTTTCTATAATCTACTGAGTTCTTTAGACCTGTTATACTACCCGTTATTATTGATACATTACACTGGTCAGACAATGTAAAAGAAATAATGAGTACGCATACACGTTTACTTTTGAGTCTGTTTGTAACAGGACTCTTCATTTCGCTATCTACGCCAGCCCTGGCCGCCCGCAGTTATCTTATTGAACTCGTGGTTTTCAGCATGCAGGACAGGGGTGATGATGAAAAATGGATAACCCCCAATCCTCCACTGAATGAGAAAAAAATGTCAAGGGCAAAACTTCCTGCCCAAATCATGGATGAATATAAAGAAGTGCCCATTGAAATTAAGGAAAGTAATTTTTCTTCCTATGTGGACCGTATACGAGAGAACCCGGAAAGAAACATAATACTTGCAACGCACTGGGTACAAGCCGTGCTCGACCCTGCAAGCACTATAATTGCCCGTATCACTAACAGGGAAATTCTTACAGATGACCTGAAGACCGATAATATAGACCTGATGCCTGATGTTAGTGGCGATCAGCTACCCACCTCACAGCCCGTTCTCGACGGCTTTATTAATTTTTACCTGACCGGACAGTACACACTGGAAGCCGATATTCGCTACACACCTGTTTACCGCCCTTCCATTCTTGATGAAGAACCTGCAACCGGCCCCGTGAGTTACCGGATTTATGAGAAACGCCGCATAAAGAGTGGTGAGCTAAATTACTACGATCATCCGAAGATCGGAATGGTATTGAGAGTTACCCCAGTTGAGATGCCGACAGAGGAAGAAAGCAAAGACTAAGTAAAAAGTTAAAAGTAGAAAGTTAAAAGGAATTTGTGGGAGGCGCGCCTCGCGGCGAATAGTCTTTTCTTTCAACTTTAGTCCTGGATCTACAGTCGTGGAATCACCGACTCAAGCAATGCCCTGGTTTTATTCATGCCTTGCTGTAATCTCTTCATGATTTCTTCAACACTGATTTCAGATTCTGTGCGGCCTGCCGCCAGATTGGAAACGACAGCAATCATCGCATAGTCCAGATCCAGTTCTCTGGCCAGTCCTGCTTCTGGCATGCCTGTCATGCCTACAATGCTTGCACCATCACGTTCCATGCGGTTAATTTCGGCAGCTGTTTCAAATCGTGGGCCCTGGATAGCCGCATAGGTACCGGTGCTTTTAACAGAAATCTTATTCCTGCTTGCCGCATCAATGATAATCTTTCGCAATTTTTCCGTATAGGGATGGGTGAAATCGACGTGTTTGACCGGGCCATGCTCACTGCCAAAATAGGTATGTTCGCGGGCGTAAGTGTAGTCAATTATCTGATCAGGTATCACCAGATCAACGGGGTCAAGATTACTATGAATACCCCCGACTGCATTGATAGCAATAATCTGCTTCACCCCGGCCTGTTTCAGAGAGAATATGTTAGCCCGGTAGTTCACACGATGGGGTGGGATAGTATGCCCTGGCCCATGCCGATTTAAAAATACGACATCCTTAGCCCTCAGCTTACCGAAAGTCAGTGCCCCTGACGGCTCGCCATACTCGGTCCGCGTCACCTCTCGGCGAGTGATGATCAACCCATCCAGATTCGCCATGCCACTGCCGCCAATAATTGCTGTCAGCATTTACTGCTCCCGGTTTCTTGTGTTAGATAATATAGCACTCTACCCGATCCATATCATGAATCTGCCACAGCGTAAATTTGGGGAAGATTTCGCCAATAACCCCTGTAATCCATGCCACAGCCAAAAACATATCTGTCGGGCACGTCTACACCCCTGTATGTTACATCAACATCCTTAATTCTTGGACATTGCTTAACAGTAAGGACAACACTTTGTACCTCAGCTGCGCCGGCCTTTTGCAAATTTTCTACAATCCCGGCCAAGGTAAGCCCCTGATCGAGGATGTCATCAATGACCAACACTGTCCTTCCTGCCACCTTTCCTGATGGATGAACCAACCAGTGTAAATCATTGCCCTGCAGTTTATCGCGATAACGTGTAGCATGGAGATAATCAACCTCTAATGGAAAATCAAGCCGTTGCATCAACTGCCCGCAGAGGTATATTCCTCCCATCATGACAGGTAAAAACAGGGGCCTGTTATCAATCAGGTTCTCAGTAATTTTCTCTGCCAGATGGTCATAACAGGCCGTCATGGCAACTTCATCGTATATCAGGTCAGCATTCTCTCTAACCTCGGTAATCTCACGGAGAAACTCAGACATGATATTTACCTATGGCAAATGATATATTTTTAAAATTTGAATAAACAGAGGCGCCCTTAACCAGACGTGCCTCCACGATGATAGGGATCATCCAGACGCTCGATATCATCCTCTTCCAGATAGGAACCGGTTTGTACCTCGATAACTTCCAGTATATTTTCAGTATAGTTGGCCAACTGGTGAATCGTGCCCGCAGGAATGTAGGTGGATTCGTTCTCATTGAGAAATATTTTTTCTTCTCCCTGTACAATGCTTGCCTGACCTTTCACCACCACCCAGTGTTCCGCTCGATATTTATGCCGCTGTAATGACAATACGGCACCCGGTTTCAGTGTCAGTCGCTTAATTTGATGCCCTGAACTTTTTTCTAACACGGTATAGCTGCCCCAGGGTCGAAATACACAACGATGCAAACTGGCCTCACGGCGCCCAGTGTTCTGCAGTTCTTTTGCCAGCACTCCTATCTCATGGCTCTGGTTACGATCAGCTACCAGCAAGGCATCAGAGGTTTCAACAATGACAATATCTTTCAAGCCAGAAGTGACAAGCAAACGATCATTCGCATACAACAGACAACCGTGTGTATCCATTAACAACACATCGCCTTTAGTAGCATTACCATGCTCATCCTGTTCAAGCTCCTGATACAATGCAGACCAGGAGCCTACGTCGTTCCAGCCTACGTCCAGAGGCGCCATAACAGCTTTATTGGTTTTCTCCATCACCGCACAATCGATGGAAATGGCAGGACAGCGGCCGAAGGTTTCCTCATCAAAGGCCTGGAAACCGTGGAAATGCTGTTCTCTGTTTACCCACGCAGCCTGACAACAATCCAGAATCTCCGGCTGCCATAACTCGAGCTCAGTCAGATAGGTTTTTGCCTGAAACAGAAACATCCCGCTATTCCAGTAATAGTCCTCAGCAGCAACATATTCAGCGGCTCTATCCTTATCCGGTTTTTCAACGAATGCATCAACATGAAAGGCCCCGGCAGAAATTTTTTCTCCACAATGGATATACCCAAAACCCGTATCTGGTCTGTTCGCCGGTATGCCGAAAGTAATCAACTTGCCATCCTCAGCCAACGGTAACATGGCCTTTACAGCCGCTCTAAAACCTTCTGGATCCCTGATCACATGATCTGCGGCGAGCACCAGCAACGTTACCTCTTTAGACATCTCCAGCGCGGCAAATGCCGCCATGGCTACCGCAGGTGCTGTGTTTCTGCCCACGGGTTCAAGTAGAACATTGGCATCCTGCCAGCCTGTTTCAGCCAGTTGATCAATAATCATAAAGCGGTGTTCACGATTGCCTATTACAATCAACTGTTCCGGCTGGCATAACCCATCAAGGCGCTGTACCGTTTGCTGCAGCATGGTTTCATTCCCCAGCAGATGGTGGAACTGTTTGGGGTAAAGCTCACGCGACATTGGCCACAGGCGCGTGCCGGAGCCTCCAGACAAAATGACCGGGACGATCAAATCGTTCCCCCTGATCTTTCTGTCATAGCTGTGCCCTCTTTTGTGCTATCTTTCTGTGTCATCTCCGGCACCAACCTTTGTATAAGAGATTTAAGAACTTCTCTATTAAATTCATCAATGGCCTGATGAAAAGCATCCATGGTCTCTTCAAGAGTTTCCCAGTCAGTTTTACGGCTCTTGGCAAGCATTACTTTTTCGTGACGGGTATCCGTTAAATCCTCATCGCTATGAAATAATTCCTCGTGCAGCTTTTCGCCTGGTCGCAAGCCGGTAAATTCAATCTTGATGTCCTCTTCTGGAACTTTACCCGACAAGCGTATCATCTGTTCTGCCAGGTACAGCACTTTCACAGGTTCCCCCATATCAAGAACAAATATTTCACCACCTTTCCCCATTACAGTCGTCTGCAATATTAGTCGACAGGCTTCAGAAATAGTCATGAAATAACGCGTAATCTCTCTGTCGGTGACGGTTACCGGACCACCGCTTTGTATCTGTTGCTTAAACAGTGGCACGACACTTCCGGCCGAACCAAGCACATTACCAAAACGGGTAGTAATAAACCGAGTCACTGAGCGTTCATCCAGGGTCTGACAAATGATTTCAGAGACCCGTTTGCTTGCACCCATGATATTGCTGGGATTAACCGCCTTGTCCGTCGATACCATTACAAAATCACTGCAGCCGTATCTATCAGCCAGCCGGGCCACATTCCAGCTGCCAATAATATTATTTCTTACCGCTTCCCTTACCTTGTTCTCCAGCAGTGGTACATGCTTGTATGCCGCCGCATGAAAAACGATATCGGGCTGATAGCATCTGAACAGATATTCCAGCCCGGCCTCATCACACACATCACCTAGCTCACAGGTCAATACAAGATCAGGCATTGCCTGCTGCAGTTCTTTCTCAATAGCGTAAAGGTTATATTCACTCCGATCCAGGACGATTAAGCGCTGAATATCAATAAGTGTTATCTGTCGACATAACTCGGATCCAATAGAACCACCGCCGCCTGTGACCAGTACCACCTTATTGGCTAAACGGTTTACAATCTCCGTGCGATCCAGCATAACCGGTGCCCGACCCAATAAATCCTCAATCTGCACCTCTCTGATCTCATTAATACTGACCTTGCCGCTAACCAGTGACTGTAATTTTGGTAAGGTACGGAAAGGCAGGCCGGACATCTCACACAGTTCCACTATCCTGCGCATTTGACTGGAACTGGCACTGGGTAATGCAAGCATTATCAGGTCTGCGTCCCATTGCCCGGCTACACTGGAAATATTTTCTATACTGGAAACCACGCGAATACCGTGAATCTCCTGCCCCCGCTTGGCCGGTGCATCATCAACGAAGGCGACAGGAGCATAAATAGCCGGGTGCATGCGCAGCAAATCACGTACCAGACCTTCACCCGCCGCACCGGCACCGACAACCAGCACCCTTTCTGTAGCTTCCTTACTGAGATGGTGATCCTTTACTAAACGATAGCTCAGGCGCGTTCCTCCGAGCAACAGGATGAGCAAAATAGCATCAATAATAAAAACGGATCGAGGTACGTACTGCAAGCGTGTGAAAAAGAAAATCACTACTGCAGCGATGGCAGTTGAGACCAGTACCGCACGAACGATGCGTGTTAAATCCGGTAAGGAAGCAAAACGCCATATCCCCCGATAAAGCCCAAAATATACGAAAGTACTGCCCTGTATTAATATCATTAAGGGAAGTAAATGAAGCGCTCTTTCCAGCAAAAGATCCGGGTATTCACCAATTTTGTAGCGAATCCAGTAGGACAGCATCCAGGCGAGCGGGATCATAATAATATCGTGTGCAAGCACCGCCCACCGTGTTTTTAGCAGTCTCAGAGATAATCCGATTTTTGACAAGTGAAAAAGTCCCGCAGTCCTGTTACTTACGACAAACACGATTAAAGCGCGAGTTTATCAGATACATCAGAGGAGCAAGTGTTATCAAACTTGCAAACAGTGCAATATTGGCATTCAGTACGTCAACAATTACCAGACTTGCCAGCACGGCAAGCAGAAGATTAATCCCCATAACGGCAAGGCTGACCTGAGCATGACTATAGCCAGACTGTACAGCACGCTGGTAGAAATGGGAACGATGTGCCTGCCACCATTTCTCTTTTTTGATCACCCTGTATAACAGAGTCACGCCAGAGTCTGTGAGATAAACGGCATAAAGAATAAGAAAAGCTGAAAGGGGAATACTCAGACTGCTGCTACCGATCACGGCAATAATAGCAAAAAAAGCACCCAGTGCGAGACTGCCGACATCTCCCATAAAGATCTTTGCCGGCGACCAGTTCCAGTGCAAAAAACCCAAGGCCGCACCGGCCACAGCGATACAGATTATAGCGATACTAATGGCCCCGGACATTGCAAACCAGAACGATGTGACAGTGCCAAGTATGAGGGTTTCAACAGCAGAGATGCCATCGATACCGTCCATGAAATTATAGAGATTTGCCATCCATACTATCCATAAAATAGATGACAGAATAATCACTGCCCCACCTAAGGAGAGCGTGAAACCGGGCATCCCATCCCAGACCAGCCACGCCGTAAAAATGGCGGCTATCAATAATTGGAACAGAAAGCGAATTGATGCCGGTAAATCATACTTATCATCCTGCCAGCCAAGCAGTGCAAAGGCCAGCGTACTCAAAACAAGACCGACCAGCAGCTGAACCGGGGCATCAGGAAGAAACAGGGATAAGACGGCAAAAAACAGAAATACAATAATAATGGACCACCCACCACCGCATGGCGTGGGAACAGAGTGGGAACTCCGGGCATTCGGGATGTCCAGCAAGTCCTTCTTCAAGGCATATCGTCTTACGCGTGAAGTAAGCCACCAGGACAACAGTGTACTGAAAAAGAAAGTTAAAATAATCAGTACATCACCCACAGTATCTGTTACCAACTACTGGCATAAGCGGCCAACTGAGATGGCCGTGCCTGCACCGGATCATAACACTGCTGGTACCAGTAAACGGTATTGCGGATCCCCTGCTCCATCGAATAAGGTGGCGCCCAGTCCAGCGTATCGCGAATATGTGTGGCGTTAATAACCAGTGACTGAACCAGCCTGTCAACTGTGGACCGTTCTCCGCCCACTGCAGCAAGCAGCTGCATCACCTGTACCGATATCGGGAACAGCCTCGGCGTAACACCCAGCCTGTCAGCCAACATGTTAATGAGTACTGGCGTTGATACACCCTCGTCATCGCTGACAAGGAAAGTTTCCCCAGCGGCTGCAGGATGAACCAACGACAACGCGAGTACATCGACCAGATTCTCTAGATAAATGAAGCTGCGTCTGTTATCCACCGCCGCAAGGGGCAACGGTATGCCTTTTTCGACCAGCTTCATCAACCTGAGAAAGTTCGCCTTTACACCGGGACCATAAACCAGCGGTGGACGTACGACAACTGTCTCCATCCCAGTTTTGGACTCGATCTCACGCAAGAGATTTTCCGCTATAAGTTTACTTTTTGCATAACTGCCTTCCGGGTGTAGATCCATAAATTCCGTTACAGATTCGTCGTGATTACTTGTCTCACCATGTACTTTTACACTGCTGACGTAAAGAAAACGCCTCACCCCAGCACTGGCGGCTGCAGTCGCCAGCCGCCGAGTAACATCAACATTCAAATGCGTACACTGTAGCCTTGCTTTTTCAGAAAGATTCCCAGCCCGCTCATGAACATAGCCTGCAAGATGCACCACTGCATCAATACCAGTAAGCATCCCCTGCCAGTCGTACACCTTACAAAGATCATTTACCACTACGGGTATTACCTGGCCTCCCAACTCGTGCAACTGCCTTGCATCACGAAGAACAGCGTGCACGACACAGCCTCTGGCAACGAGATGGCGACACAGGGAAAAACCAATAAAACCGCCGGCACCGGTTACCAAAATCTTTTTTTTCTTTAATTCTGACAGGATGTGTTCATTCTTTTCAGCCGCTAACGGCATGTACGAATAATGATTGTAGTATGAGGTTTCCAGAAAACCCCTGGGTGCATAGGAAAAATCCTCAACAGCGCGGCTATGATCAAAGCAGAAATCTTCCTCCATTCGACCAATCATTGCCGGTGTAACATGGCGTAGACCCGGTAGCAATGATGTTATACTGGTTACCGTATTCATCAACGAGCGGTTAACGAAGCACATTCTGGGTTTGCGCCCAAGAAGACCGAATATAAGCCTGACCATTTGCGTATAAGTCAAGGTTTCACCACCGCTTAGATTATACTCCTGGTGGTATGTATGCTCATTCTCCAGCGCCTTGAGACAGGCATCTGCCAGATCATCAGCATGTACCGGCTGGCGACAACCTTTTCCTTCACCTGCCATGATGAAACACCCGAAATGACGAATAAAACCGGCAATAGAAAAAATATTTCTGTCCATCCCGCAGCCATAGACCATGGTTGGCCTGAACAGAGTCCACGCAATGTTATGCCTTCTGCATTCCTCAATCAGTCGCTCTTCCGACTCGGCCAGCCGCTTCGCAAGGTCTCTGTCACCCTCGTAGCTGGACTCAAGCTTTGTAAAACGACTGGTGGAACTAAAAAAAATCAGGCGGCGCATGCCCTGACCGGCAAGTTCGCTAATTCTTGAGGTTAGCAGCCATATCGGCGCCAGTGAGATAACATTTGCGATATCTTCAAGTAAAATAAATTCGTCTTCTGATGAAAGATCCAGCTCACGCCATTCTATTTCACGAATGGAGGCACTTTGTACCTTTTTTCTGCTGGTAGCAGTAATCAGATAACCTGCATTTATCAGGCGTGGAATAAGAAAATGACCGACCTGACTTCGTGCACCTAAAACCAAAATGTGGGGGTGTGCTGACTGAGAATTCGTTTTGAATTGCAAAAATGACGGGTCAAGCTTGTCTTCCCTTTCTGACGAGAAGACCTGTTTAACCCGGGCAAATATCTTGCGCAGTAAGTCTATAATACTGCGAAAAGAATGCTGGACAACAAGCGCAAAGAATCGCGACCAGACACCAAAGGCTACAACAATTACCAGAGGCCAGGGATATCGACGCAGAAAAAATTTGTTATAAAAACGCATCATGCCCTTATGCATGTGCCACATTACCCGCACAGGCCGCTGCTTACTGCTAAACCCCTGAAAATGTATCACGTCCACATCAGGAACAAAGAGCACAGAGTAGCCCTTGAGATTAAAACGCATGCACCAGTCAAGATCCTCACAATGCAGGAAATAACCTTCATCAAGAGGACCGACATCATTCATGGCTCTGCGACTGACCATCATCAAAGAACCAGAGATCGCATCAACCGGTACCGGTTTCTCAGGCAAAGGCTCTTTCGACATATCGAAGCTCTGCAACCATTCGGTAGAGCGTGTAAAGTAAGATAACCCAAGAACACGAACAAAAGTTCGCCAGGGGGTGGGGACTCTGCGCCGGCAGCCTTTTTGCTCGGTACCGTCGGCGTTGAGTACCCGGCAGCCGATCATCCCTGCCTGGTCATTGTGGCGAAAAACCTCGAGTAATTGACTGATCGTATCGGGCTGGATCAAACAATCAGGATTAAGAAAGAGAATGAAATCCCCTTCTATCTGATTAAGGGCAATATTATTTGCCTTCGCAAAACCCAGATTACTGCTATTGCGAATAATAGTCAGGCGTGGGTCACCGCCAAACTCCTGCTCTAGAAAAGTTATTGAGTTATCGGCCGAAGCATTATCCGAAACGATAAGCTTGACGGGTGTATTCGAAGCAAATACCTGCCTGATGGAACGAGTAAGCAGTTCGCCTCCATTAAAATTAACAATAATGATTGTAACCAGGTCTTTTTTACTCATAGTACAAATAGAGAATAATCATTCGTCGCGATACAGATAGGGCGCAAGCAGACCATGTGATAGTTTCCCCCTCAACTCTTTTGTGCTAACCCGGAGCCTGGCCTGAATAAGCCCACGTTGCCGCCAGGCTCTGGCCAGCCCTTTTATTGCATCATATTTTGCGCGCAATATGACAGCCGTTTTGGCCCGAAAAATGTAAAGTAAAATACTGGCCACATTGTACAACAGATGCTGCGGCAGATAGACCCATATCCAGGGTGATGGCATATTCATGACGTAGACCCAGACCAGGTTCCTATGGCCATGATACACCTGAAAATCACTGTGCTGACCAACCAGGGCCGACCCTTCATGTATGACAACGGCATCCGAAATATAAAAACAGCGGTAGCCGAGCAACTGAATTCTAAACCCCAGGTCTACATCCTCCATATAACAAAAGAAATCCTCATTTAAACCACCCGCTTCAAGATAAACATCGCGTTTGAAGAGTGCGGCAGCCCCTGATGATAAAAATATTTCACCACTTTGCCTTCGCCGATCAGCAGGGTTTCCATAATCCCGTCGCCAGCTGGCACCAGAGACATGGTACACATCACCCGTGCCATCCAGGCTCTCCCCATCCGTCGACAGCATGCGACAGGCAAAGAATGAACACTCAGGATGCGCACTGGCACCCGCTAAATATTTCTCCAGCCAGTCCGGTTTTGCATAGGCATCGGGATTGAGCAATACCACATACTCGACGGATGCAAGCAAATCTACCGCCTTATTATTGGCCGCTGCAAAACCGATATTCTTTTCCAGCGCAACAATCTCCACATCAGGAAAATTTTTCTGGATATTATCTGCAACAAAATCACGGCTGTTGTTATCGACAAGGATAATTCGATCCGGCTGGCGTGTCTGTTGCTTCAGGGCACTCAGGCAGGCCTCCAGTCTTTCACCGCCATTGTAGTTGACGATAATAACCCCGACTGAAGTTTGTGATACCGGCTTTATTCGCTTATTGACCAGGGCAGCCTCTGACATATCCAGGGAGATAGGTGCCCCTATATCATCGCTTGCCGAATCATGTAGATCGGCTTGTTTTGTGCTTCATGATATGTCCTGGTCATCAGCTCCCCGAGTAAACCGAAGGTAACAAACTGTATACCAATAAATATAAGCAGGACAGCGAGTAACAATAGCGGTCTGTCGCCAAGAGCAATGCCGAAAAAGAACTTCTGGATAAGCATAACAAATGCAATCAGAAATCCTGTTACACCGCTTGCTATACCAATACCACCAAAAAAATGTAACGGTCTTGCCGAATACTGGAGCAGAAATTTTACCGTCACCAGATCAAGGATTACGCGGAAAGTTCGAGAAATACCGTATTTGCTTGTGCCGGCAACCCGCGCACGATGATTAACTTTTACCTCGGCAATACGTACGCCCATCCAGCTGGCAATGGCAGGAATGAACCGGTGCATCTCTCCGTATAGTCTAATATTTTCCACCACTTCTTTTCGAAATGCCTTCAAGCTACAGCCGTAATCATGGAGTTTAACGCCGGTAATTTTTGAGATCAGCCCATTTGCCAATTTTGAAGGCAACTTTCGTGATAGCCAGGCATCCTGCCGGTCAAAACGCCAGCCACTGACCAGATCATAGCCTTCATTGATTTTGTCCAGTAACATCGGGATATCATTGGGGTCATTCTGTCGGTCAGAGTCCATGGTGATAATGACATCACCCGTGGCATGGTCAAAACCTGCCGCCAGACCTGCTGTCTGGCCAAAATTTCGCCGAAACTGAATTATCTTGATATTCTGATTTTTCTCCCGCATTGAGGAAAGCATCTCAAAGCTTCGATCCGTACTGCCGTCATCAATATAGATAATTTCATACTCTACATCCATATTCTCAACGACACTCGTAATCTCGGCATTCATATCGTTAAGATTTTCCTCTTCATTGAGGACGGGCAGTATGATAGAAATTTTCAAGAGCGACTCCTGTGCCTGGGTTGCGGTTTACGGATTGGATACGACATTATTTTACATCCGATAGGCTGATATCACCACTTACTAAGCCGAACCATGATTAGGCGGTTTACTGTCACGGGTGTTTTTCCAGTTTCACAACAGGGAACCACTGTTGAACCCGCCCTAGCAGATCAGGAGAAAATGTCTGATCCCAGTCCTGCGACCAGTTTACCTGTGCGCCAAATTCTCTGGCGGCTAAATCATCGACACGATTCGTGGCCTTTTCCAGTGCAGCCGCCACAGCATGCACGGTCGGCGCAGCAACACAGAAATTGCTGGAAATATTTTCCAGTTCCGCTACCGTCTTGTTCAGACAGGTATTGGTTACTACTACCTGCCCTGCAGCAGCCATTTCTATCGGTAATAAACTAGGATGAGGGGTATACATCAATGCCAGCCCAAGGTCAAAATCGGGCAGCCTTTCACGGTATTCTTTTAGACCCAGCTTGCCGATCATTTTCAGAAACCTACCATCCGGTAGCTGCATATCATTATGACTGGCACCGATACCAAAAAACTCCCAGTCATCCGGAAAAGCACCGTTTCTTATTGCTGTCTCAAGCGCAATAAAACCAATTTCGAACATATTTCGTGCGGCATGTCCGTCAGGGCGTGCATAAAACAGCAGTTTATGCCCTTTCCTTCTGTCCTCGTTCAAGTCTCGGTCAAAACTGAGTATTGCATTCTCGAAGGGGAGTCCCCTACTTTCCGCTACCTCTGGATCATCCGATGCAAAAACGCCATACGACCGGGCCTGAAAATAGTCCCTTAAGGTCGATGAGGAGAACAGCGCGACATGCGGAAAAGAATACGACTCATGGGCCAACGCATAATAACTGCCCATGGGAAAAGTGAAGGCCTCATATTCCTGGATGAAATACAGGAATTTCCTGTCGTTAAACTTCGGCAGGCACTGGTTCACAATATGGGCGGTCCACCACGTCGTTGCCATCAGTACATCTTCCGGGTGAAAAAGCAGTTGCTCTTGCCTGCCAAAGACCGTGGCCACTTCAACGTTGTCAAAAATATTCTCTATGCCCTGATATTTCTGTACCACAGCAGGCCAGTCCTCCCGCTTTGTATAACAGCGATCCACTGTAATAATACGAACTCTGTTACCCTCCTCAACCAGCTTGCGGGCGAAATTAAACTTGGCGATATAACCACCAAAAAAACTACCAAAATCAATTTCGGGAATGAATATATTGAAACGCTGCGGTTCAGTGTCACTAATGCGTAGATTCAGTGGGGCAATTTTCTCCGCCACCACCCGATGGATAGCCTCATTGGTGTAATACTCTTCCATGATCTTACGACCATAGTTAAGCACCGGACGCAAAAAACCTTTGCGTGCACCGAAGGCCAGAAAACTGGTTAACATTTTTGACAAAATAATATCCCGCGTATTTTTAAGTAAACCCTGATTTATTCGTCATTGCCAGGAGTGAAGTAACGAAACAATCTCTACGTGAATGACTATATTATAGGGAATTTCCAGGCTTCGTTGCTCGTAACCGAAAGAATGGTGTAAGCATTCTGTAGGAAATGCCCACAGGGTGCAATAATGGGTTTCCTTAGATTAATTTTTCAGTGATCGACAATGCCTTTTTACGATTCTCCCCGCAAACAAACGGCCATAAATACGATCCAGCTTAAACATAAAGAGGGCAGCCGCCAGCCTTATCTCGGCATCATCAGTCGTCTCTTTTCTGAAAATGATGCGCACATGAGCCCGCAGCAGATGAAAGATAGCCGACCAGCCCACTGAAAACATTCTCAAACCCTGTTCTGTATCTTTCTGCATATTCGGCAAACGTATTTTTAGTATTTCAGCAAATAGATACAGGCGCAGATATTCATGATGAAAAACATTTAATGCCGTGAGCCGTTTGTGCAATAACCATGACTTAAATTTACCTGCCTTACCGAGATACTTCACATTTGCAGCAATATCCATTGCTCTTTGTCCCATACCTCTGGCTTCAAAATCACAGCGTCCAATAACGCTATTTCCGTATTGATAATAATCATATAAAGCCTGATCTACATAACCAAGCTTACCGCGACAGCGGGCAACGCAGGCTATCCAGTGATCATGAAACACCTCTCCTACTGCTTGTGGAAATGGCAGAATATCGACCATCAAATTTCGCCTAAAAACCGATGCCGCACCGGTTACTGTATTGGCCAGAAACAACACATCCGCATCCCTGTAATTATTCTTTCTGCCGCTCCAGTAAGTCTCCGATATGATCGTACCTTTTTCATCGATGATACGCATATCGCAATAAACCAGCATCGTATCCTCATCAAATGCGGCCACAGTGGTAGCCAACTTTTCCGGATACCAGTCATCATCCTGATCGACCATAGCGACATAATCGACATTCTCCGGTACTCTGGATAATGCAACTTCAAAATTCCTGTAAAAACCGAGGTTATTTTCGTTTCTGAACAGACTGAAACGCGAATCATCACCAATGATTTCCCGATAGCGCCCCCAGGTTTCATCAGAAGAAGCATCATCGTTAATAATACAATGCCAGGATCTGAGCGTCTGTGCCTTAATGGATTCTATCTGGCGCTTTAAATGCTCTTCATCAGGTTCCCAACAGGCCATACAAATAACAACATTGCAGCCCGGTATCCCGGCCTCACTGACAGGGTTTTCATACATTAGCTTAATGGTGCTTTGGTCTATTATTTCAGACTGGTTTGCCTTAAAGTCGGCACGAACTTCAACTTTAAGTTCTTTCGTCTGTTTGACCGGTAGAAACTTGACCAGTGTTGTAAACCCTGAGAGAAGACATGAACGGGGGCTAATTGTAGTGCAACAGTCATCAATCTGTGCTGCCGCCAGCTGCAACAGGGTTGATGATGACAATAACCCATCTGCCTGCACACGGATACCCTGGAGTAAACTCTCGTTGGCGGCATAGCCGGAGATCAAACAGGCCGTACCACGACCCGGCCAGATTTTATCTGGCAATGTCTGGGTCAGCGTACTCACAGATAATCCTTCACATCCGCCTAACGGATGCTGTAGTCCTCACGGTCATGGGTCAGGTTCGGGTTGTAGTAGGGATCCCCCTGTTCAAATATTTTGGCATGCCTTTCTCTTAGCCGCTTCTTTTCACCACTGAAGCGTTGCTGTTTTTCATCGGTATCCTCATAGCCTCTTGATATCGACTCATGGTGATACAGCTCAGCATAGGGTGTAAAAATATTCAGCAGGCCCTGTTCTCTTAAACGCAGACAGAAATCTACATCGTTGTAGGCGATTTTGAAATTTTCTTCATCGAAACCATTGATGGCGTCAAACTTGTTGTGTGAAATCATCATGCAGGCACCCGTCACGGCTGAAACATTATGAATAGACTGCAGCAAATTAAAATAACCCGGACTGTTGGCGCGAGTATGTTTGTGAGAATGTCCTGCGTAGCCGCCCAGACCGATAATTATCCCTGCATGCTGAATAGTGTTATTAGGATAGAGGAGTTTCGCACCCACGGCGCCAACTTCTTCACGCTGCGATTGTTCCAACATCGCTTCTATCCAGTCCCAGCTAATAATCTCTATATCATTATTCAGGATAATCAAATGCTCCCCCTTAGACTGACTCACACCATAATTGACTACACGGGAGAAATTGAATTCTTCATTAAATTCCACGCAATGAAAGCGCGGTGACTTTTCTTCCAGTTGATGAATCAGGCCAAAGGTTTCGCTGGAGCGACTGTTGTTGGATACCGCGACAATCTCATAATTATCCCAGGTCGAATAGTCGAGTATGGAATTAATGCAGGTGTTCAGAAGATCCGGTTTATCACGAAAGGGAATGACAATACTCACCAGTGGAGAACCTTTTATACGCCGCTTAACACGAAAAAAGAAAGGCTCTTTTTCATCTACCAAGTCCGCATCTATTTTTCGCCTTTCCAGTGTTGACTGTAGCGCCATGCGTGCGCTGATTAACGCACCCGGCTTGGCGTCTGGACTAAAACTGGTCGATGTTTCACTTCTACGCCAGTGATATAACACTTTTTGTACATGATGTATCCGTAGAGACTTTTCTGTTACACGCAATAAAAATTCATGATCCTGTGCACCATCATAACGGCTGTCCAGCAGGCCTACCTCCTCGGCCAGTTGCTTTTTGACCACCACAAAATGTGTAATATAGTTATGTGATAACAGCAGATCCGGGGAAAAATCCGGCTTGTAATGCGGGTCACAATAGTTGCCGTCAAGATCAATAAAATCTTCATCGGAATAGATCATATCTGCATCAAATTCATTGACGGCACTGACCATTTCGAATACCGCATCCGGTGTTAATTCATCATCATTATCCATGAAAGCCAGATATTCGCCTTTGGCAAATCGTATCGCCTCATTGGTAGCACCAGAGATATTTCGATTGTTATCCAGATAGCGAATTCTTATGCGTGGGTGACGAATCGTTTTGAGATAATTTACGGTCTCTTCAGAGCTGGAGGCATCGTCGACAATACAAAGTTCCCAGTTTTCATAGAGCTGGCACTCTACACTCTTAATGGCAAGCTTCAGCCACTTCGGAGAAACATTGAAGACGGGCATCACCAGGCTGATCAGCGGTTTTTTATCAAACTTTGATATCTCTTTTTTTACCCATTCACTTTCCGCCTCGACGAAAGTGTAAGTATAATGATTTCCATCCCCCGCTTTGTTTTCAATGCTTGTCGCACTATCTCCTGGCCGGGTAACTGTAAGGGCCCTGTTACGCAATGAAGGCAGTCGGCCAAGCAAACGATCATAGATCAGCTCGCGCACACACTCTATCATGTGCCAGGCCTTGGATCGCTTGATATCCTCAATTTCAACTTTATATTGTTTATGTGCCTGCAGTTCAGATTCCAGTTCACGTATCCGTGTGATGTAGTTATTCTCCTGCTGGATAAAACCATCCAGTGCAATTGCATAATCAAGAGAATACGGGGCAGACATTTCTACACAAAGCTGTAAAGATTGTTCGGTTTTTCGCGAAGCCAACTTTGTTTCAGCAAGTGATATCTGCAGTGATGGATTTGGGCCGGTTACAACGAACACCTCACCCAGCGCCGAATGACGATATCGAAGATCATTGAATTGACAGGCCTGAAGAATTTCATCGGGTTCTTTATACTGAAGCAGAACCTCATCTGTTTCACCCTTCCGCTTTTTCAGGACAATTCTATAAAGATGAATAAAGCCATCACGCCAAACACCCTCAGATCGTCTGATTGATAAGGTCAGTGCTGTCTGATCCGCTGCAAGGTTGTCAAAGCAGAGACGTTGCCGCTCAACCAGCGGGTAGATAATAACCGACTGCTCAGTGTTATCCTGCTGATGTAGAACGAGTGACAGTGTTTGCTCTTCAACTGTCATAGCGTTCTCTCTTCAGCAACGCCGGCATCGATCGACATGTCCATGTTTAATGCACTTATTCCAAAATCACTATACTCCGCCTTTACCTGGATATGAATCAGGTCATAACGACGGTCCACAGCCAGGTTGTCTTTCTGTTCATCATCGTCCGCCAGTCCCAGAGAAATAAAATAATCACCGCCGATCAGGCTGATCTCAAAACCATAACGAACCCGTAACTCACTACCTGCTCTGCCAGCAGGAACGTCAAGCTTCCTGTCTCTTGTGTTTGCGCCATACACGGCTATGCCATCGGAGGTCTTTAGTGTGAGCCCCAGGATAGGATTGAGCACGTCTTCTTTAAATATAATCCTCAGTAACAGGTCAATACGGTCACCACTTCGGCACATCTCCCTTGCGGGCTCGCCATTAATCAGTAATACATAATCCTGAATCTGACCTCGCTGATCGCCCCAGCGATATTCTGCGGCATTATAGAAAGGGCGCAGACGGCAGCCGTCAATAGACCGCTCCACAATCAGGCCTTCCTCATCATAGTCCTGTGGCTCAATGTCTGATGAAGTTGGTTTCACCTGCCCTTCTTCATTATTGAAGAGCAGATTCAGGTATTCATTGACCACATCGGCCGGCTTACCCATTGCGCGTACGACCCCTTTTTCCAGCAATACCGCACGATCACAATGCCGCACGATCAAGTCACTGGAGTGGGTGACGAAAAGTGTTGTGGTCCCCCGTAACTTTAATTCACGAAGCTTACGAAAGCATTTGTTCTGAAAACGAACATCACCGACTGACAGCGCTTCATCAACGACAAGGATATCGGGGTCCATGTGTATCGCTACAGCAAAAGCCAGCCTTACATACATGCCGCTGGAATAGGTTTTAACCGGCTGGTCGATAAAATCGCCGATACCTGAGAATTCAAGAATATCCTCGAATCTTCCATCCATTTCTGTCCGACTGATCCCCATAATCGAACCGTTCAGATAGGCATTTTCTCGACCACTGAAATTTGGATTAAACCCTGCACCGAGCTCCAGTAATGCAGATAATCTACCGTTGACCTCAACAGTACCGGTAGAGGGGTACAGGGTCCCGCTAATGATCTGTAATAATGTCGATTTGCCGGAGCCATTCTGGCCAATTATGCCGATAGTTTCCCCCGCATAAATATCAAGATCTGTAGGCTTCAGTGCCTGAATTTCACGAAATCGGGTGCCTGATTCTCGTATACCTGAACGATGTAGAATTGATTCCAGTACACGATCTATGGGGCGGTTGTAGACGCGATAAGCCTTACTCAACTGCTGGATACGAATAACGGGTTCAGAGGACATCTGCAAAACCTCTGCGACTTTTCTGGAACCATACAAAACCAACGATGGCAATAATCAAAGAGACTAGTGTGTAATAAAACAGCAGTTTGAAATTCGGTGCATGACCCCACAGGAAAATCTCTCTGCTCTGCTCGATGATCAGGGTCAGTGGATTCAGATAAATCAGTTTCTGCATACTTTCCGGTAGTGCAGAGATGGGGTAAAAAACCGGACTGAGGAACAATAAAGCAGTCGTCAACACTCCCATCAACTGCTTGATATCAGAGAGAAAAACGCCCAGTGCTGAAAACAACCACAGGCAAGCAACCAGAAAAAGGATATAGGGGGCAAATACAACCGGGAACCATATTACAGTGACAGGAACACTGCCGTTTACCAGCAGGTTAAATACCATCAAAACGACAAAGCTCATCAGGGCATGAAAAAATGCGGAATAGATTGTCACCCAGGGTAATATCTCTATCGGGAATACGACTTTTTTTACGTAATTGACATTACTGGTGATCAGGATGGGCGCCCGCGTAATACATTCCGCAAACATGCCGTGCACAATTAGTCCAGAGAATAAAGTCAGTGCAAAACTGCCGTCCCCCAGGTTCATATCTCCCCAGCGTGCCTTAAAGACATAGCCGAAAATCAGAGTATAGATGGTCAGCATTAACAGAGGGTTCAACAAGGTCCAGAAAAAACCCATTACCGATCCCCGATAACGGCTGGAAACCTCACGTTTTGCCAGCTGGCGAATCAGCGACTGATGTTTTATCAGCGAACTGATAATACCTGTGGGTTTGAGACTGTCATTTATGCCTTCCATAGAGACACAGCTTAAAACAGCTTTTCTTCAGCTACCAGCTTCAAATATTGTCCATAGGCATTTTTCGACATTACCTCGGCAAGTTCCAGTAACTGCTGTTTATCAATATACCCTTTGCGAAAGGCTATTTCTTCCGGGCAGGATACTTTCAGACCTTGACGCTTTTCCAGGGTTTCAATAAATGTGGTTGCCTGCAATAAAGAATCATGGGTACCGGTATCCAGCCACGCGCTGCCACGTCCCAGCAATTCTACCGACAGGCTTCCATCATCAAGATAACATCTATTTATATCAGTAATTTCCAGCTCGCCACGCGGTGAAGGTTTAATGTTCTCTGCATAGCTGATGACTTTATTGTCATAAAAATACAGCCCGGTTACCGCATAACGAGAACGTGGCTGTTCTGGTTTTTCTTCCAGACTAATGACATTGCCCTGTTTATCAAACTCCGCCACACCGTAACGTTCCGGATCCTGTACCGGGTAGGCAAACACCGTAGCACCCTGTTCTAACGAAGCCGCTTTCTCCAACATAACAGACATATCATGACCGTAGAAAATATTGTCCCCAAGTACCAGTGAAACAGAAGAATCACCAATGAAGTCCTTGCCAATTAGAAAGGCCTGTGCGAGACCGTCAGGCTGATCTTGAACAGCATAGTCCAGGTTCAGACCCCAGCGGCAGCCATCGCCGAGCAGTTCTTCAAAACGTGGTGTGTCCTGCGGGGTCGAGATAATAAGAATTTCACGTATCCCTGCCAGCATCAGGGTAGACAGCGGATAGTAAATCATCGGCTTGTCATAGACCGGTAACAGCTGTTTTGAAACAACTGTCGTTACCGGGTAAAGACGTGTGCCAGAGCCGCCTGCAAGAATAATTCCCTTCATGCCCCCCCCCCGATTACGTCA